>NZ_JBFBBZ010000040.1:0-12748 GCF_040682935.1 Amycolatopsis sp. NPDC051061 | reverse complement strand
GGTGGTGCCGTCTGCTGTTCTACTGGGGGGGTTTTTCGGTTCTTTGGCGGGGCGGGCGGGTTTGTGTTTAAACCGGGTTCCACCCTTTTTAAATCACCCCCGACGGCGTGGTGGTGGTTGCGGCAGATCAGCGCGTCACTTCTTCAGGACCTCGATGGACGGGTAGTCCGGCATGCGCCGGAAGTCGAGAGCCGCGGACTTGAGGTTCTTCGACTTCGCCGCGACGCCCGCCTCGTCCCACACCGGGATCGACGGCAGGTCCTTCGCGATCAGGTCCTCGGCCTGCTGGTACAGCTTGACCGCGGCGTCCTTGTCGGCGGTGGCGTCCGCCTGCGCCAGGAGCGCGTCGACCTGCGGGTTCGAGTAGTCGGAGTCGTTCGAGGACCCACCGGTCTTGTAGATCGGGTTGAGGAAGTCCTCGATGGACGGGTAGTCCGCGGACCAGTCCGAACGGCCCATGCCGGTCAGCTTCTTGCCGGTGACGATGCTGCGCCACTGGCCGAAGTCGGTGGCCGGCACGAAGTCGCACTCGACGCCGAGGGTGTTCTTGATGCTGTTGCACGCCGCGACCAGCGGCTCCTTGCGGCCACCGTCCGCGTTGGACGCGATGGTCAGCTTGCCCTTGAAGCCGGACTTCGCGAAGGCTTCCTTCGCCGCCGCCGGGTCGAACTTGCAGTACTGGCAGACCCCCGAGCGGGCACCGGTGATGCCCTGGGCGACGTAGCCGTCGAGCGGGACGTAGGTGTCGTTCATGACGGTCTTGGTGATCTGCGCCCGGTCGATCGACATGGAGATCGCCTTGCGCAGTTCGAGGTTGTCGTAGCCCGGCACGTAGTACGGCAGGGCGATGGTGCTGATCCCGAGCAGGTGGCCGGTGACGAGCCGGTCGCCGAGGTCGGCCTTGTACTTGCCGCCCGCGACCGCCGACGGCGGGAGCGTCTCCATGAAGTCGAGCCGCCCGCTCAGCAGATCCTGGTAAGCGGTCTCCTGGCTGGCGTAGATCTTGATGTCGAGGTCCTTGAAGTGGACCTTGTCGTCACCCTTGTAGTCGTCGTTGCGGGTGAGCTTGATGTCCTGGTTCGGCGTCCGCGAGACGAACTTCATCGGGCCGTTGCCGACGGGGTGCTGCTCAAAGGCTTTGGGGTCCTTGAAGAACACGTCGGGCAGCGGCGCGAACGCCTGGTAGCCGACCTTGATGTCGAACACCGAGAACGGCGCGTCCAGCGTCACCTGGAACTCGTAGTCGCCCTTGGCGACCAGGCCGGACATCTTGTCCGTGGCCGGCCTGGCGTTCTTGTCCGCGGGGTGGACGTCCTGGTAGCCCTGGATGTTCGAGTAGAAGTCCGTGTTGAGCTGGCCGTTCGGCGCGTAGGCGCCGTAGTTCCAGGCGTCGATGAAGTTGTGCGCCTTCACCTCGGTGCCGTCGTGGAACTTCCAGCCCTGCTTGATCTTGATGTCGTAGACCTTGGAGTCGGTCGTCGTGATCGAGTCGGCCATCAGGTTGAACGGCTTCGCGTCCGCGCCCTTGAAGCCGACCAGCGTCGCGAACATGACCTGGATCGCCTTGGTGCCGCCGAGGTCGTTGATGTTGGTCGGGACCAGCGCGTTCTGCGGTTCCGTGCCGTAGACGCTGACCGTGCCGTCCGGGTTCGTCTCGCCGGCACCCGCGGAGCTGCCCGAGCCGCCGCCGCATGCGGCCAGCACGAGCGCCAGCGAGGTCATCACCACCGTGGGTCCCCAGAGCGTGCGCGAACGACGCATGATCCCCTCCATCTCCGTCTGTCCGAAAGGTGAGACGCACGCTATCGGGGGCGGTGAAGCTGATCACAGGACTGCGGTGTTGCAAATCAGTGACGACCGTCAGGACCACCTGGTTGGAGCACAACCAAGGTAGGAAATCGGGTACTCCGAACGGCCTAGCGCGGACACGTGGTCATCACGCGCTCACGTTCGGTTCGTGTTCGATTCCCGTTGTGGCACAAGCCCTTTCGGATGTCCGAAAGGGTCGGTGGGGTGCTTGTCAAGGGGTGCGCGTGGCCAGAACCGGAACCCGGGCGGCCCGTCACGCGAGCGAGAGGGCGATGCCGTCCAGGATGTCGTGCTCGCTGACCACCAGCTCGGTCGGGCCGCCGCGGGCCGCGAGCTGCTCGGCGAGGGTCTGGACCACCACCGCGCCCCCGGCGATCACGTCGACGCGGCCGGGGTGGATCACCGGGTTGGCGGCCCGGGTGGCGTGGCTTTCGGCCAGCAGGCGCGTCGCGAGCCGGTCGATGTCCGCGGGGCCGAGCTTCGAGAGGTGGACGCGCTCGCTGTCGTACTCCGGCAGCCCGAGGGCGATCGCCGAGAGCGTGGTCACCGTGCCGGCGACGCCCATCCACGTGCTGGCGCGGGCGACGTCGACGACGTCGAACGCGTCGGTGAGGACCTTGCCGGCCAGGTCGCGGGCGGCGGCGATCTCGTCGGCGGTCGGCGGGTCGCTCTTCAGCGCGCGCTCGGTGATCCGGACGCAGCCGATGTCGACGGACTTCGCGGCGAGCACCTCGGCCTGCCGGCCGTCCCAGGTGCCGAGGACGAGCTCGGTCGAGCCGCCGCCGACGTCGGCCACGACGAACGGGCCGTCGTCCGGGTCCTGCTCGCCGACCGCGCCGGTGAAGGACAGGCGGGCTTCCTCGTCGCCGGTGATCACCTCGGCCTCGACGCCGAGGGTCTCGCGCGTCATGCGGAAGAAGTCGTCGCGGTTCTTCGCGTCGCGGGTCGCGGAGGTGGCGACCATGCGCACCTTCTCGACGCCCTTGCGCCGGGCGGCGACCGTGTAGTCGGCGAGCGCGGCTTTCGTCCGCTCCAGCGCTTCCGGAGCGAGCTCGCCGGTGGCGTCGACCCCTTGGCCGAGCCGGACGATCCGCATCTCGCGGTGCAGGTCGCGCAGGTCGACGGTGCCGTCGTGGCGCGGCGTCAGCTCGGCGACGAGCAGGCGGATGGAGTTGGTCCCACAGTCGATCGCGGCAACACGAGGCATGCGATCACCCTAACCGGCGCGGCGACGGCACCCATTCGCCTCCCGCGAAGGGTCGCGAATGACTCATTCGCGGCGCCGGAGGTCCCGAATGAGTCATTCGCGACCTCCCGCCGGGCGGACTCCTCAGCTCGGCGGCGGCGCGGTGGTCGTGGTCGGGGTGGTCGTCGTGGTGACCGAGGTGACCGTCTGCCCGCACGTCGGCGTCGGCGGCGGCGGGGTCGTGGTCGGATCGGTCGTGGTCGTCGGCGGGGTCGTCGTCGGCGGCGGGGTCGTCGTCGTGGTCGTGCTCGTGACCGTCGTCGTGGTCACGACCGTCGTCGGCGACGCGCACGGCGGCGTGGTCTTCGTCGTCGTGCGCGGGCCGGTCGGCGTGGTCGTCGGCGGCGCGCCGCTCGGCGTCGTCGTCGGGACCGGCGGTGGCGGGATCGCCGGGACGGGCGGGCCGGCCGCCGCGTTCGGGGCGCCGATCGGGACCGTGCTGTCCGGCACCTGCATGATCCCGTTGCGATAGGCCTCAGCCCAGAGGATCACGGTGTTCACGTACGTGTCGGAGTTGTTGTAGCGGTAGATCGCGCCGCGCAGCTGGTCCGGGTTCGAGAGGTCGAAGCCGCCGGAGCAGAGGTAGCGGCCGGTGGCCAGGGCCGCGTCGAAGATGTTGTTGGGGTCGGACTTGCCGTCGCCGTTGCCGTCGGAGGCGTACCCGCGCCAGGTCGCCGGGATGAACTGGGTCGGGCCGACCGCGCGGTCCCACACCGGGTCCGTGTCGAGCTCGCCGTGGTCGGTGTCCGGGATCGCGGCGAACGCGCCCTGGCCGTTGAGCTCCGGGCCGAGGATCGGCTCGCGGGTGGTGCCGTTCGCGTCGACGTACCCACCGCGCGCGTGGTTGGACTCGATCCGGCCGATGCTGGCGATCAGGGCCCAGTCGATGTGGCACGCGGCCTGCTCGCGGCCGAGGATGTCGGCGGCGGTCTTGTACGCGGCGAGCGCGGTGGCGGGGATGCCGAGGGGGCCGTCGGGGAGTTCGTACGCCGGGAGCGGCAGCGGGGTGGGCGCGCCGGGGAGGGTGCCGTCGACGGCGATCTGCTGGATGGCGGCGTGCCCGGGGTCGTAGCCCTGGCCGAGCGCGGCGTCGCGGGTGTGGTCACCGGTGCCGCCGAGCCAGCCGAGGGTGACGCCGCCGGCGAGCAACGCCGGGACCACCGCGAAGATGCCGGTGAGCAGGGGGTACGCCGTGCGGTGGCGGATCCCGAATCTTCGGGTCTGGCTCCCGACTGCGTCAGGCAGTCGCCGCACGCGCATAGCTCGAAACCCTCCTGGCCGGCTCGCCTCTTCCACCCTCGGGTGACAGCCTGCCGTACCCGGGGCGCGGTTTCACCCCTTCGGGAGTCTGAATCTCGCCGGACGGGGGTTTTCGCTCACCCAGCCCAGTTATCTGTTTACGGCGCGCGAGCGTTACTCGGCACAGTCTCCCGTGGGCCACCCGTTCGCCTTAAGCAGCTCCAGCGTCTCGTCACCGAACGGATTCACCCCCGGGCCGACCGCGAGGGAGTGGGCGACGTGCACGTGCAGGCACTTGACGCGGCCGGGCATGCCCCCGGCGGTGACCTGGTGGCCGAGCGGCTCGATCGCGTCGCGCTCGGCGAGGTAGGTCTCGTGGGTGCGCTGGTAGCGGGCGGCCAGCTCGGGATCGGCGGAGAGCCGCTCGGTCATCTCCTTCATGATCCCGGACGCCTCGATCGTGCCGATCATCGAGTTCAGCTTGGGGCAGGTCAGGTAGTAGAGCGTCGGGAACGGCGTGCCGTTCTCGAGGCGCGGGCTGGTCTGCACCACCGAGGGATGCCCGCCCGGGCACCGCGCGGCGACGGCCCGCAGCGCCCGCGGCGGCCGTCCGAGCTGCTCCGCGATGATCTCGCGGTCGGCGTCGGTGACGGGCTCGAACCGGTGCTGCTGCGTGCTGTTCACGCGGTCAAGGTTAAGCGTGACCGGGCTCCCGGCCGCCAGCGCCCCAAGGTGGCCTTGGTTGCGTTCAACGCACCGAAGGGCCCCTTGGGTGCGTTGAACGCACCGAAGGCCACCTTGGGGCGCTGGAGACTCAGCCGCCGGAGACCTGGTTCCAGAGGTTCTCGTACCAGGAGCCGTCCGGGACCTGCTGCTGTCCCTGCTGCGGTGCCGCGTCCGGGGCCTTGTCCTCGGGCAGCTGGACGATGTACGGCGTCTCGCCCGGCTTGACGTACCGCAGCCGGCGCCGGGCCTCGGCCTCGATCTGCGCCGGGTCGCTCAGCTCCGCCTTGCGGCCCTGGAGCTGGGCGACCGTCTGCTGCAGCTGGGCCTGCTGGGCCTGCTGTTCGCGGATCTCGGTCCGCTGGGCGAGGTACGTCCGCAGGGGCACGGCGATGGTGAACGCCAGCGCGCACACCACGATCGCCACCACCGCCGCGCGGCGGGTGGTGGACATGCCGAGCACCTTCGCGGCACCGGACGCGCGCTTCGCCGCCAGGCTCCGGCGCAGCCGGGCCCGGGTCGTCTCCACGTCGCCGGTGCGGCGCCGCGCCGCCTCGGGACGGCGGGCCGGCGCGGGCCGGTTGGCCCGCGTAGCCCCGCCGCCGCCTCGGCGGTTGCGCGTCGTCCTCCCCCGGTCGGCCATTCCCGGCTCAGCCCTCGGCGCTGAACCGCGGGAAGGCCAGCTCGCCGGCGTACCGGGCGGCGTCACCGAGGGTCTCCTCGATGCGCAGCAGCTGGTTGTACTTGGCGATCCGCTCGCCGCGGGCCGGGGCACCGGTCTTGATCTGGCCGACGCCGGTCGCGACCGCGAGGTCGGCGATGAACGTGTCCTCGGTCTCGCCGGAGCGGTGGCTCATCATCGACTTGTAGCCGAACGACGTGGCCAGCGAGATCGCGTCGAGCGTCTCCGACAGCGTGCCGATCTGGTTGACCTTCACCAGCAGCGCGTTGGCGGCGCGGCGGGTGATGCCCTCTTCGAGGCGGTCCGGGTTGGTGACGAACAGGTCGTCGCCGACGATCTGGACCTTCTCGCCGACGTCGGCGGTCAGGGTGACCCAGCCGTCCCAGTCGTCCTCGCTCAGCGGGTCCTCGATGGACACGAGCGGGTAGTCGCGCAGCAGCTCGGCGTAGTACGCCGACATCTGCTCCGCGCTCTTCTTGCTGCCTTCGAAGGTGTACGCGCCGTCGGCGAAGAACTCCGTCGCGGCGACGTCGAGCGCGAGCGCCACGTCGCGGCCCGGGGTGTAGCCGGCCTTCTCGATGGCCTGCAGGATCAGGTCGAGCGCCTCGCGGTTGTTCGCCAGATTCGGCGCGAAGCCGCCTTCGTCGCCGAGGCCGGTCGAGAGGCCGCGGCCCTTCAGCACCGACTTCAGCGAGTGGTAGACCTCGGCGCCCCAGCGCAGGGCCTCGCGGAAGGTCTCCGCGCCGATCGGCGCGATCATGAACTCTTGGACGTCGACGTTGCTGTCCGCGTGCGAACCACCGTTGAGGATGTTCAGCATCGGCACGGGCAGCACGTGCGCGTTCGGGCCGCCCAGGTAGCGGAACAGCTCCAGCTCGGCCGACTCGGCGGCGGCCTTCGCGACGGCCAGCGAGACGCCGAGGATGGCGTTCGCGCCGAGGCGGGACTTCGCCGGCGTGCCGTCGAGGTCGACCAGCTTCTGGTCGACGATCCGCTGGTCGACGGCCTCGATGCCGACCATCTCCGGGCCGATCTCGTCGAGGACCGCGGCGACCGCGCGCTCGACGCCCTTGCCGTTGTAGCGGCCGGTGTCGCCGTCGCGGAGCTCGACCGCCTCGTGCTCACCGGTGGACGCACCCGACGGGACCGCGGCCCGCGCCAGGGTGCCGTCGTCGAGAGCCACCTCCACCTCGACGGTCGGGTTGCCACGCGAGTCCAGAATCTCGCGCGCGCCTACCTGCTCGATGAGAGCCACGCCATGCTCCTCGGTGCGTCGTGCCTGCGGTAACGCGCCCAGCCTAGCCGTCGCGGCAGTTCACCCGTTGGAGGCACGGCCGGTCGCTCACCCGTCGGTGCGGACCGCCTGCCAGCCCGGCGGCAGCTCCACGGTCTCGGACGTCTGCTGCCAGAACGTCCAGCTGTTGCCGCCGAGGTCGGCCACGGTGAACACGCGGGCGCCGTAGGGCTGGTCCTGCGGCGGGTCGAGCTCGCCTTCGTCGCCGAGGGCCGCCTCGATCCGCGCGTAGGCCTCGTCGACGTCGTCGACGTAGAGGATGTTGAGCTGGCCGACCGGCCCGTCGACGCCCTTGGCCTGCCAGTAGTCCGGTCCGACGCCGGCGAGCTGGATCCGCGCGTCGCCCGCGCGCAGCGTCGCCTGGAAGACCTCGCCGGCCCCGTCGCAGAACCGGACCTCCTCGGTGAACCCGAAGACCCTGGTCAGCCAGGCGAGCGCCGCCGTGGCGTCGGAGTAGTACAGGTAGGGCGCCAGGCCCCGGTACGGGCTGCTCATGGCGGGACAGTCCATCACGTCCCGATCGGCGGCGTGTGCAAGCCCCTCTTCCGAGGTACTGCGCCGATGGTTACCAACCCGGCCACAGTCACGGCCAATGGCTCCGCGGCAGAGCCTGCGCGCCGCTCGAAGTGTTGGCCTACTTTCGGCCGGATTGGTAACGTGGGATGACCATGACGGACGCCGCAGCTGCTTCGCAGCCTCCCGAGGAGTCGCGGTTCCATGCCTTCCGCCAGGCCGAAGAACTGGTGGGTCGCCGCCGTCCGCTGGACGCGCTGAAGGCGTTGCAGCCCTTGCTGGAATCCGAAGCGGACAAGCCGTCGGTCCACCTGCTGGCCGGGCGCGCGTACTTCCACTCCGCCCAGCTGCGGCGCGCCGAGCAGGCGCTGACCCGGGTGCTGGAGCTGGACCCGACGGACCACTACGCCCGGTTCGTCCTCGGCCGGACCCTGCAGCGCCTCGGCCGGTTCGTCGAGGCGCTGGCCCAGATGCGGATGGCGGCGGCGATGAACCCGGTGCCGGCGTACCTCGAGGCGATCAGCGAGGTCAAGGCGCACATCGCGCTGCGCGAATCCTGACCACCAGGGCCGTTCGGCCCGCCGGAGATCAGACTTTCGGCCGATCGGGCCGGGCCCCTCGGCCGATCCGCGGCACCCCCTCCTCCGGCGAAGCTGGTTCCAGACCGAATGAGGGAGGAACCGGAAATGTCGATCTTCGCCACGCTGGGTGCTTACGCCGGCTTGCTGCTGCTGGTGCTCATGGCCGTCACGCCGTTCTTCGCCGACCGGGAGCTGTGACTCAGGGCGCGACGCTCGCCTCCGCGTAGGCGTCCGCCGCGCTGAACACGTCTTGGCCGTAGGCGACTCCGGCGTTGTAGAAGAGGATCGCGCGCCACCAGCCCGACGGCGTGCCCAGGTCGTCGGCGCCCGAGCACAAGTAGCGCGCCGCCGTGAAGGCCGCGTCGTCCACGTTCTGGGGGTCGGGCGTGCCGCCGTCGCCGTTGGCCCGCTCCTGGTACTTCTTCCACGTCGACGGCAGGAACTGCAGCGGGCCGATCGCGTGGTCCCACGCCTTGTCGCCGTCGAGCTTGCCGCCGTCGGAGTCGCGCACCGCCGGGACGCCGGGCGAGCCGTCCAGCGGCGGGCCGACCACCGGCTTCATGACGCGGCCGTCCGCGCCGACCGCCGAGGGGTCGAAGTCCCCGCGCCCGGCTTCGACCCGGCCGATGCCCGCCAGCGTCGCCCACGAAAGGTGGCACGTCGGCTTCTGCCGCTGCATCCACATTTCCGCCCGGCCGTACGCGGCGAGCACGCGCGGCGGGAGGTGCGTCTTGTCCGCGACGCGGGTCGCCCACGCGTTCAGCTCGGCCTGGTCGGACACCGCCGGGCGGTCGACCGGGGCGGCGAGCCCGGCGCGGGGCGACTCGGCGCCGGGCTGCGGGCGCTGCTCCGGGATGGCCAACGCCGGTTGCGCCGGCGGCGGCGCGGCGGGGGCGTCCGGGTTCCGGATGCCGATCGTGAGGACGAGGACCACGCCGGTGACCACGAGCCCGAGCGCGAGGGCCACCCGGCCGACGTACCGCCTGGGCGGGCCGCCCGGAGGCGACGACGGAGGCGTGACGGTCGGCTGAGCGGTTTCGGCCACCCGAACAGGTTACGGAGCCACTCAAGGGGGGACCCCCGACCGCCTGATCAGGCAAGCGGAGGGTTAAAAAAGGTCCGCTGCCAGCGACGTCACAAAATTCGTTATCGAGTCGAAGCGCAAGCCTCTGACCTGCGGTTACCCTAACCTAACTTCGAAGTCGAGTCCTGTTTGTCCGATTGCATCGTTTCGGGCGGACGTACGCTCGCTGGACTTACAGGTGAGCCTTACCTAAAAACTTCCTGGACCCAGAAAAAAACTCAGGAGGCGGACCGGTGTTGTTCTCGAGTGCGCTGATCGGGCTGCGCGAAGGCCTGGAAGCCGCGCTGGTCGTCAGCATCCTGGTGGCGTTCCTGGTCAAGACCGACCGCCGCCACGCGCTGCGCTGGGTGTGGCCGGGCGTCGGCGCCGCGGTGCTGCTGTCGATCGCCGTCGGCGCGATCCTCACCTACACGACCGCCCAGCTGTCGTTCGAGCACCAGGAGCTGCTCGGCGGGAGCCTGTCGATCGTCGCGGTCGTGTTCGTGACGGCGATGATCTTCTGGATGCGCAAGGCGTCGAAGAGCATCGCCGCCGAGCTGCGCGGGAAGATGGACGACGCGCTGGACGTCGGCCCGATGGCCGTACTGCTGCTGTCGTTCCTCGCGGTCGGGCGCGAGGGCCTGGAGACCGCGGTGTTCTTCTACTCCGCCGTCCAGACCGCGCAGTCGGACACCGTGCAGCCGCTGATCGGCTTCGCCGTCGGCATCGTGGCGGCGGTGCTCCTGGCGTGGCTGCTCTACCAGGGCGCGGTGCGGTTCAACCTGGCGAAGTTCTTCACGATCACCGGCGTCCTGCTCGTGTTCGTCGCCGCGGGCGTGCTCGGCTACGGCCTGCACGACCTGCAGGAGGCCGCGTTCCTGCCGGGCATCGGCACCCTGGCCTTCGACGCCTCGACCGCGCTGCCCGAGACGTCCTGGTACGGCGCCCTGCTCAAGGGCATCTTCAACTACTCGCAGCAGACGACCGTGCTGCAGGCCGTCGCGTGGGTCGCCTACGTCGTCATCGTGCTGCCCCTTTTCCTCAAGCCCAGCAAGAAGACCGCGCCGGCGCCCGCCGCCGCGGCCGCCTCGAAGGAGTGACCGTGCGCAAGTCCCCCAGAACCCCGCTGGCCGTGCTGGCCGGCGCCGCCGTGTTGGTGACGCTGGCCGCGTGCGACAGCCAGGGCAGCACCGGGAACGAGACCTCCGCGGCGGGCGGTCCGGTCAAGGTCGAGGCGTCCGACACCGCGTGCAACGTCTCGGTCAACACCGCGAACGCGGGCAACCTGACCTTCGAGATCACCAACAAGGGCACCAAGGTCACCGAGTTCTACCTCTACGCCGAGGGCGACCGGATCCTGGGCGAGGTCGAGAACATCGCGCCCGGGCTGAACCGGCGCCTGATCGTCGAGGTCGCCGACGCCGGCAAGTACCAGACCGCGTGCAAGCCGGGCATGGCCGGCGACGGCATCCGCGGCGACTTCACCGTCACCGGCGGCGCGCCGAAGCAGAGCGACACAGGAGCGCAGAAGGCCCAGGCCACCAAGAGCTACGCCGACTACGTCGCGAACAACACCGCCGCACTCGAAGAGGAGACGGGCAAGTTCGTCGACCTCGTCAAGGCCGGCAAGGTCGACGAGGCGAAGGCCGCGTACGCCCGCACGCGCATCTACTACGAGCGCATCGAGCCGGTCGCGGAGAAGTTCGGCGACCTGGACCCGGCCATCGACGTCCGCGAGGCCGACCTCGAGCCGGGCCAGCAGTTCACCGGCTTCCACCGGCTGGAGAAGGACCTGTACGTCTCCGGCTTGCAGGCCGACAGCCCGAAGATCGCCGACAAGCTGCTGACCGACGTCAAGGACCTGGTCGCGAAGTCGAAGACCCTCGAGCTGACCGCGCTCGACCTGGCGAACGGCGCGAAGGGCCTGCTCGACGAGGTCGCGACCGGCAAGATCACCGGCGAGGAGGAGACCTTCTCGCACACCGACCTCTGGGACTTCCAGGCCAACGTGGACGGTTCGAAGGGCGCGATCGCCTCGCTGCGGCCGCTGCTGCAGCAGCGCGACGCCGCTCTCGTGTCCACTTTGGACAAGGAGTTCGCGAACGTCCAGGGCCTGCTGGACAAGACGCGCGTCGGTGACGGCTACAAGCTCTACAACGAGTTGTCCCAGGACCAGGTCAAGGAGTTCGCCTCGGCCGTCGACGCCCTGAGCGAGCCGCTGAGCAAGGTTGCGGAGGTCGTTTCGAAGTGACGTCGGCAGAGGGCACGCGGGTATCACGGCGGAAGCTCTTCGGCCTGGCGGGCGCGGGTGTCGCGCTCGCCGGGGCGGGAGCCGCCGCCGGCATCGGGATCGACAAGGCGACCGGTGGCAGCGCCGAGGCGGCGGTCAGCACCGTCGACTTCCACGGCGAGCACCAGGCCGGGATCGTCACGCCGGCCCAGGCGAACCTGCACTTCGCGGCCCTCGACGTCACCACGAAGGACCCCGAGAAGCTGCGACAGCTGCTGAAGACGTGGACCGACGCGGCCCGCCGGATGACGGCGGGCCAGGAGGTCGTGCCGAACGGCGCGGTCGGCAGCGGCGACTACGCGCCGCCCGGCGACACCGGCGAGGCGCTGGACCTGCCCGCGTCGCACCTGACGCTGACGATCGGCTTCGGCCCGTCGCTGTTCGACGGCCGCTTCGGCCTCGCGGGGAAGCGGCCGCCGCAGCTGATCGACCTGCCGCTGTTCCCGAAGGACAAGCTCGACCCGGCCCGCGGCGGCGGCGACCTGTGCATCCAGGCCTGCGCGGACGACCCGCAGGTGGCGGTGCACGCGGTCCGCAACCTGGTGCGGCTCGGCTTCGGCGTCACCGAGGTCCGCTGGTCGCAGCTCGGTTTCGGCCGCAGCTCGTCGACGTCGCGCGCGCAGCAGACGCCCCGGAACCTGTTCGGGTTCAAGGACGGCACGAACAACATCAAGTCCGAGGACACCGACTTCCTGCGCGACCAGGTGTGGGCCACGGCGGCCGACGGCCCGGCGTGGATGGCCGGCGGCAGCTACCTGGTGGCGCGCCGGATCCGGATGCACATCGAGACGTGGGACCGCGAAACCCTCGACGGCCAGCAGCAGATCGTCGGCCGCACGAAGGGCACCGGCGCCCCGCTGGGCCAGACCGCGGAGTTCGACGAGCTGGACCTCGACGTCGGCGGCGCGGGCGGCGAGAAGGTGATCGCCGACGACGCGCACGTCCGGCTGGCGTCGCACCAGGCGCTGAACGGTGTGCGGATCCTGCGCCGCGGCTACAACTTCGTCGACGGTTCCGACGGCGTCGGGCACCTCGAGGCGGGGCTGTTCTTCCTGGCGTTCAACCGGGACACCCGCAAGCAGTACGTGCCGATGCAGCAAGCGCTGTCGTCGAAGGACGCGATGATGGAGTACGTCCAGCACACGGGTTCGGCGCATTTCGCCGTGCCGCCGGGCGTCTCGAAGACCGGCTACTGGGGCGAAGGTCTCTTCGCCTAGGGCCTGTATCGAAGTGGGTCAGAGCCATTCGTTGATCGCAGCGATCTGAACAGTAGCTTCGTAGCGGACGGCGAGTTTGTCGTAGCGAGTA
>NZ_JBFBBZ010000039.1:0-93566 GCF_040682935.1 Amycolatopsis sp. NPDC051061 | reverse complement strand
CCCGGGCCCCGCCGTCGCCGGGGCCGGGGCGTGCCGCGGGGTGCCTTCGTACTCTGGCGGGGCCGGGGTGGCCGTTATGCTGTCTTCCCCCACTTCAGGCGAGCAGCTCCCGCAGCTGGGCCACCGCCGAAACCCGCGCCTCGCGGCCGGGCAGCATCGGGTTGACGACCAGCGTCGTCGCCCCCGCCTCCTTGAACGCCGCGAGCCGCTCCTTGACGTACCCCGCCGGGCCGACCAGCGAGATCGAGCGCAGCAGCTCGATCGGCACGGCCGCCGCGGCCTCTTCCTTCTTGCCGTCGAGGTACAGGTCCTGGATCAGCTTCGCCTCGGCCTCGTAGCCGTAGCGGCGGGCGAGGTCGTTGTAGAAGTTCTTGCCGCGCGCGCCCATCCCGCCGACGTAGAGGGCGACGAGTGGGCGCAGGTGGTCGAGCAGCGGCTCGACGTCGTCACCGATCGCCAGCGCGGCGCTGACGAACGTGTCGAGCTCGCCCAGCGCCGGGTCGCGCTTGGCCCTGCCCGCGGCCAGGGACTCGCCCCAGACGTCGGCGGCCTTCTCCGGATGGAAGAAGATCGGCTGCCAGCCTTCGGCGATCTCGGCGGTGAGCGCGACGTTCTTCGGCCCGAGCGAAGCCAGCAGGACCGGGATCCGCTCGCACACCGGGTGGTTGATGAGCTTGAGCGGCTTGCCCAGGCCGGTGCCCTGCTCCGGCGGCAGCGGGATCGTGTAGTGCTTGCCGTCGTGGACGACGCGCTCGCGGCGCCACACCTGACGGCAGATCTCGACGATCTCGCGGGTGCGGGCCAGCGGCGCGTCGTACTTCACGCCGTGGAAACCCTCGATGACCTGCGGGCCGGAAGCGCCGAGCCCGAGGATGAACCGCCCGTCGGAGACGAAGTCGAGCCCGGCCGCGGTCATCGCGGTGAGGGTCGGGGTGCGGGTGTAGATCTGGAAGATGCCCGACGCGAGCTGGACACGCTCGGTCTTCGCCGCCAGGTAGCCGAGCTGGCTGACGGCGTCGAAGGAGTAGGCCTCCGGCACGAAGACGACGTCGAGGCCGGCCTTCTCCAGTTCGACGACGTCGGCGACGCTCTCGGCGAAGCCTCCGGCGTAGCTGATCGCGGTCCCGATCCTCATGGACGTCCTCCCGTGCTGAGCAAGCGCTTAGTAGGGGTCATTATGCGGCAAGCCGGCGGCCGATCGGTGTGCGCAGCGCCACTCCCCGGCCGGCGGGTTGCGGACCCGCGGGCTTCGCGTTCGTGGCGGTCAGCCGGGGACCACCGTGCCCCGCACGTCGCCGAAGCCGATCCGGGTGCCGGACGGTCCGGGGGCCGTGGCGCTGATCACCACCTCGTCGCCGTCCTGCAGGAACGTCCGCTGCTGCCCGTCCGGGAGGTCGAGCGGCTCGCGGCCGCCCCAGGACAGCTCCAGGAACGAGCCGCGCTGGTCGCGCTCCGGGCCGGTCACCGTGCCCGAGGCGAACAGGTCGCCCGTGCGCAGGCTCGCGCCGTTGACCGTCAGGTGCGCCAGCTGCTGCGGCGCCGTCCAGTACTGCGTCGCGAACGGCGGGCTCGACACCAGGTGGCCGTTGAGCCGGATCTCGATCGCCAGGTCCAAGCCCCACTTTTCGCCGGTGCGCAGGTACTCGAACGGTTCCGGGTCCTGCGGCGGGCCGTCCACCCGCGCGTGCTCCAGGGCCGCGAGGGGGACGATCCACGGCGACACCGACGTCGCGAACGACTTGCCGAGGAACGGGCCCAGCGGCTGCGACTCCCAGGCCTGGATGTCGCGAGCCGACCAGTCGTTGACCAGGCAGACGCCGAAAACGTGGCCGGCGAAGTCCTCAGTGGACACTGGCGTGCCCGGGGTGGACGGGACGCCGACGACGAACCCCACCTCCGCCTCGATGTCCAGCCGCTGCGACGGGCCGAACGAAGGAGCGTCGGCGTTGCGCGGCTTGCGCTGCCCGTGCGGGCGCACGATCTGCGTGCCCGACGTGACGACCGTGCCCGCCCGGCCGTGGTAGCCGATCGGGACGTGCTTCCAGTTCGGCGGCAGCTCGGCCGCGTCGGGCCGGAAGATCCGGCCGGCGTTGAGGGCGTGCTGCTCGCTGGAGTAGAAGTCGACGTAGTCGGCGACCTCGAAGGCGAGGTGCGTGGTCACCTCCGCCAAGGGCACGAGGTGCGGGCGCAGCCGGTCGGCGTACCGGGGTTCGGTCAGCCAGGTCCGGACGCTCTCGCGGACCTCCCGCCAGGTGTCCGGCCCGGCGGCCAGCAGCAGGCCGAGCACCCCGGAGGTGAGCAGCGGCGCGAAGGCCGACGCGGTCTCGGCGGCCGCGGCGGTCAGGTCGAGGACCTGCTCGCCGACGGGCACGCCGACCCGGCGCTCGGGCGCGCCCCCGACCGAGAACACGCCGTAGGGCAGGTTGTCCAGGCCGAACGGCGAGTCGTCGGCGAGGTCGAGCCAGGTCACGTCAGCTCCTCGCCGTCCGGGCCGGGCACCTCACGCGTGATCGACAGGTCGACACGCGTGACTGGCGGGTCGACACGGCGTTTCCCCGCCGCGGTCACTTCTCGTCCTCCGCGGAACGGGCGGCCACCCAGGTGGCCACCACGTCCGCCAGCACCGGGAGCGGCAGGGTTCCGCTGCCCAGCACCGTGTCGTGGAACTCGCGGATGTCGAACCGCTCGCCCAGCGCCCGCTCGGCGTCCGCGCGCAGACGCTCGATCTCCAGGCGGCCCACCATGTAACCGAGCGCTTGGCCCGGGTGGCCCGCGTAGCGGTCGATCTCCGCCTCGATTTCGATCTGCGCCATCGGTGTGTTGTCCCGCAGGTAGTCCACCGCACGCTGCCGGCTCCAGCCGAGCGCGTGCAGCCCCGTGTCGACGACCAGCCGCGCCGCCCGCATCGAGTCCTGCGTCAGCAGGCCCAGGCGCGAGACGTCGTCGGAGTACAGCCCCATCTCGTCGGCGAGGCGTTCCGCGTACAGCCCCCAGCCTTCGGCGTAGGCGTTGAACATCGCGATCCGCCGCAGCAGCGGGACTCCGGTGAGCTGCTGCGCGAGCGTCAGCTGGAAGTGGTGCCCCGGCACGGCTTCGTGGAACGCGACCGACTCGCCCAGCGTCCGCTGCCGCTGGTCCGCCTCGTGCGTGTTGGCGTAGTACGTGCCCGGCCGCGAACCGTCGAGCGACGGGTCGATGTAGTAGGCGATCGACCCGCTTTCGGCCTCCGCGGCCGGCACCGGGGCGACCTGGCAACGCTGCTCCGGCACGCGCGAGAACCATTGCGGCGCAACGGCTTCCGCCCGCTCGATCGTGCGCCGCGCGGCGTCCAGCAGCTCCTCGCCGTCCCGCCAGCGCAACGCCGGGTCCGTGCGGATCCGCTCGAAGATCTCCGCGAGCTCGGTGGTGCCGAAGACCTTCTGCCCCAGCTCGCGGTACTCCGCCGAGAGCTGCTCGATGATCGCCAGCCCGGTGTCGTGCAGGTCCTGGGCCGTGCGCTCGGTCGTCGTCTCCGCGCGGATCAGCGCCGCGTACCGCTGCGGGCCGCCCGGCAGGTCGCCGATGCCCGGCGACGTCTCCGGCCGCGCGACCGGGACCACCTCGCCGGCCAGGAAGTCGCGGTACCGCGCGTACGCGGGCCGCACGACGTCCGCCAGCAACCGGTCACGCTCGGCCTCGAGCCCGTGGAGCGGCACCTTCAGCGGGTCGGCTTCCGGGGTCGCGAGGTAGCGCTCGACGTACCCGACGCCGATGCGCGCCAGGAACTCCGGCGGCGTGAGGCCTTCGGCGAGCACCGCCCGCTGCCGCTCGATCAGCTGGTCCACGTACGCGCCGACCGCCTCGAGCCGGCTCAGGTAGCCGCGGGCCTTGGCTTCGTCGTCGACCACCGTCTGCGGCAGCAGCATCAGCAGTTCCAACGCCGGCGCCGCGAGCCCGTCGCTCACCGCGATGTCGGCGCGGCCGGAGTCCAGCACGTCGATCATCGTGCGCGCCTGCCAGATCACGACGTCGCGGGTGACACGCTCGTCCGAGGTCAGCGAAGCCGGGTCGAGCGCCTCGGCCCGCGCGATGACCCCGGCGAACGCGGCACGCTGCCGGGCGCCCGCCTCGGCGGACTGGTCGGCGAGCCGGTCGTGCGCGCCGGGAAGGCCGTAGAGCGACGGCAGCAGCGGCTGGGCCTCGAACAGCAGCTCCAGGCACTCGCCCGCGAGCGAATCCGGGGTGTCGGTCCGGCTCGCGACCCAGTCGGTGACGACCTTGGCCAACGCCGAAAGGGGCAGCATGCCGTGCCCCAGCACGACTTCGTGGAAGTCCCGGATGTCGAAGCGGTCGCCGAGCGCCGCCTCGGCCTCGGCGCGCAGCCGCTGGATCTCCAGCCGCCCCACCATGTACCCGAGGGCCTGGCCCGGCCAGCCGGCGTACCGGTCGATCTCCGCCTCGATCTCCATCCGCGCCATCGGCGTGTGGTCGACGAGGAAGTCGATCGCCCGCTGGCGGCTCCACCCCAGCGCGTGCATCCCGGTGTCGACGACCAGCCGGCCCGCCCGCATCGAGTCCTGCGTCAGCATGCCCAGCCGCGCGACGTCGTCGGCGTACAGGCCCATCTCGTCGGCCAGCCGCTCGGCGTAGAGCCCCCAGCCCTCCGCGTAGGCGGTGAACATGCCGATCCGCCGCAGCAGCGGCAGGTCCCGCAACTCCTGGGCCAGGCTGAGCTGGAAGTGGTGCCCCGGCACGGCTTCGTGGAACGCGATCGCTTCGCTGGTGAAGCGCGGCCGCTTGTCGGCTTCGTGCGTGTTGGCGTAGTAGGTGCCCGGCCGCGAACCGTCGAGCGACGGCTGCAGGTAATACGCGATCGTGCCGCTCGCCGCGTCGGCCTCGGGCACCGGCGCGACCTCGCACTTCTCGGCCGGGATGTGCGAGAACCACTGCGGCGCCACGGCTTCGGCGCGGGCGATGGCGTCGCGGGCCGCGGACAGCAGCTCCTCGCCGTCCCGCCAGCGCAGTGCCGGATCGGTGCGCAGGCGCTCGAAGATCTCGGCGAGATCGGTGGTGCCGAAGACCTTCTGCCCCAGCTCGCGGTACTCCGCCGAGAGCTGCTCGATGATCGCCAGCCCGGTGTCGTGCAGGTCCTGGGCCGTGCGCTCGGTCGTCGTCTCCGCGCGGATCAGTGCGGCGTAGCGCTCGGCGCCGCCCGGGACGTGGCCGATGCCGGGCGCGGTGTCGGCCCGCCCGGCCGGTTCGACCTCGGTACGCAGGAAGTCGCGGTAGCGGGCGTACGCCGGGTGGACGACCTCCGCGAGCAGGCGGTCGCGTTCGGCTTCGAAGCCCTCGACCGCCGCCGTCGTGCCCACCTTCAGCGGGTCGCTGTCCGGCGCGGCGAGGTAGCGGTCGATGTACTCGACACCGACGCGGGCGAGGTACGCCGGCGGCACGAGCCCCTCGGCCAGGCTCTCGCGCTGCCGCTCGGCCAGCGTCTCGAGGAACGGCTCGATGGCCGCGAGCCGGGTGAGGTAGCCGCGGGCCTTCTTCTCGTCGTCCAGCTGGTAGTACGGCAGGTACAGCAGCAGGCCCAGCGCGGGGGCGCTCAGCCCGTCGCTGACCGCGATGTCGGTGGCCCGCGCGGCGAGCCGGTCGGCCTCGACCTCGGCGGCGGCGATCACCACCTCGCGCGTGACGGCCTCTTCCGGCGTGAGGCCGTCCGCGGCCAGCGCCCGGGCGCGGCCGGCGAGCTCCCGGTAGCCGGCGAGGAACCGCTCCTGTGCCTCCCGGGTCTGCTCGCCGAGCCGGTCGTGCTCGCCGGGCAGGCCGAAGACGGACCGGGACAGCGGCTCCTGCTCGAAGGACAGTTCGACGAGCTCGGCGGCCAGGCCGTTGACCGTGTCCCCGTGCCCGGCCACCCAGTCCTCGACGGCGGACGCGAGCGCCGAGAGCGGCAGCGCGCCCCCGGCGAGCACGAGGTCGTGGAACGCGCGGACGTCGAACCGGGAGCCGAGCCGCTCCTCGGCGCCGGCGCGGATCCGCTGGATCTCCAGCCGCCCCACCATGTACGCCAGCGCCTGGCCCGGCCACGCGATGTAGCGGTCGATCTCGGTCTCGACCTCGACGCGCGCCTCCGGCGTGTGCTCGAGCAGGTAGTCCACGGCCTGCTGCCGGCTCCAGCCCAGCGCGTGCAGGCCGGTGTCGACGACCAGGCGGGCCGCCCGCATCGAGTCGCCGGTCAGCATGCCCAGCCGCGCGACGTCGTCGGAGTAGAGCCCCATCTCGTCGGCGAGGCGCTCGCTGTAGAGCCCCCAGCCCTCGGTGTAGGCGGTGAAGTTGCCGATGCGGCGCAGCAGCGGCAGCTCGGTGAGCCCCTGCGCGATGCTGAGCTGGAAGTGGTGCCCGGGCACGGCTTCGTGGAACGCGGTCGACTCGGCCGTGTGCCGGAACCGTTCGCCGGCGTCGTGGGTGTTCGCGAAGTAGATGCCCGGCCGGGAGCCGTCGGCGGCCGGCCGCAGGTAGTACGCCGCGGGCGAGCCGGGCGCCACCTCCTCCGGGACCGGCTCGACGGCGCACTCCTGCGCCGGGACCCGGCCGAACCACTTCGGGGCCTCCGCGGCGGCCCGCCGGACGGCCGTGCGGGCGGTGTCCAGGAGCTCGTCACCGCTGCTCCAGCGCAGGGCGGGGTCGGTGCGCAGGCGCTCGAAGATCTCGGCCAGGTCGTCGGTGCCGAACACCTTCTGCCCCAGCTCGCGGTACTCGGCGGCGAGCGAGTCGATGACGTCGAGACCGATCCGGTGCAGCTCCTCCGGGGTGCGGTCGGTGGTCGTGTGCACCTTCGCGAGCCGCGCGTACGCCTCTTCGCCGCCGGGCAGCCACTTCAGGCCGGGCCGGTCGGCGGGGCGGCCGTGCGGCTTCACCTCGGTGACGAGGAACTCGCGGTACTCGGCGTAGGCCGGGCGCACGACCTCGGCCAGCAGCTCGTCGCGCCGGCGCCCGAACTCCTCGTCCGGCGCGGGCTGGCGGCGGAGCGGGTCCGCGGTCGGGTCCGCGAGGTAGCGGTCGAGGTGCGCGACCGCGGCGTCGACCAGGTGCGCCACCGGAACGAGCCCGGCGGCGATGCCCTCGGCGTGGCGCCGCGCGGCCTGCCGCAGGTACTCCGGGACCGCGGCCAGGCGGCCGAGCTGGGCCTCCGCGGCCTCGCCCGCCGTCACCGTCGTCATCGGCAGCGCCATGAGCAGCGAAGCAGCGGGCGCGATCATGATGTCCGTGACGGTGAACTCGGCCATCCGGCTGTCGATCGACGCGACGCGGTCTTCCGCGGTGGCGATCAGGACCTCGCGCGTGACCCGGTCCGCGGCCGACAGCCCGCCCGCGTCCAGCGCGCGGGCCCGCTCGGCGAACTCCGCGAGCCGGGCCCGGTGCGCCTGCTCGGCTTCGGCGGACAGGTCCGGCAGCCCGGGCTCGGCCGGGCGGAGGCCCAGCAGCGCGGGCGTCAGCGGATCGGCGGCGAACAACGCTTCGACGAACTCGTCGGCGAGTTCGGTGACCGCGGTCATGGCAGGACCCCCAGCTTCGGTGATGTGCTCCACGGCCGACCCTAACGGAGATCACCGACAAGAACGGTGAGCTGTCCGCCGGGGGCGGACCACCTCGGCGCGGCCGCTCCGGCGAGGCGGTAGCGTTCTGCGGGTGGCTGTGACCGATCCCGTGGATACCCGCCTGCTCGCCGCGCTCGCCGACCTCGGCAAGGCCGCGGTCCACGAGCTGGCGGCCAAGGTCGGCATGGATCCGCGCGAGGTCGCCTACCGGCTGGTGGCGCTGTCCGGCAGCGGGCTGCCGCTGCTCGTCGGCGTCGAGAGCGACCCCCAGGGGCTCCGGGCGGCGATCGCGGCCTCACCGCCGTCGTGGGCGAACCGGCCGCCGCAGCAGTTCCCGCCCCCGCCGTCGCAGCCGGTGCCACAGCAGCCCGCGCCGCCGATGCCGGCGCCGGGCCCGCACGGGGTGCCGTCGGGGCCGTACAACGTGCAGGGCGCGCCATCGGGACCGTACAACGTGCAAGGCGCGCCGTCGGGACCGTACAACGTGCAAGGCGCGCCGTCGGGACCGTACAACGTGCAAGGCGCGCCGTCGGGGCCGTACAACGTCCAGGGGACGCCGTCCGGGCGGTATCCGGGCCCGCCGCCCGGGCCACCCCAGCAACGTCCGCCCCAGCAGTTCGCCCCGCCGCCGGACCCGGTGGTGAGCACGTGGGGCCTGCCGCAGACGGCGTCCTGGGCCCGCGGCGACGAGCCCGCCCGCCCCGCGGCGCCGTCGGGCGGCAAGCGGGGCCGGATCCGCGAGGTCATGGAAACCCAGGGCCTGGAGGGCGAGCAGCTGTCGGTGCAGCTGCTGGAGGTGCAGGACCCGGCGGACTACCTGTTCAGCGCGGCGGGCTACCGCCTGGAAGAGGGCGAACGCGCGGTGGTCGTGCACACCGAGATCACCAACCGCGGGGCAATCCCGTTCGCGTCGCTGCCGGACAACTACCTCGAGCTGCTCGCCGCCGACGGCACCCCGATCGGCAAGGCCCCGGTGTCGCTGACGTCGCGGCCCCCGCACAAGATCGGCGTCCAGCCCGGCGAAACCCTGGGCGGCCACACGGTGTACGTCCTCCCGGACGCGACGCGGGTGGTGTCGGTGCGCTGGAGCCCGCGGCCGGAACCGGACGAGCGCACGGTGACCTGGTCGATCGAGGACTAGTAGCTCTCGTCGCGCAGGATTTCCAGGGCCTTCGCCAAGTCGTCCGGGTACTCGGACTCGAACTCGACCCGGCGGCCGTCCGCCGGGTGGGCGAACGCCAGCGTCTTCGCGTGCAGCCACTGGCGGTTCAGGCCGAGGTGGCGGGCCAGGACCGGGTCCGCGCCGTAGGTCAGGTCGCCGACGCACGGGTGGCGCAGCGCCGAGAAGTGGACGCGGATCTGGTGCGTCCGCCCGGTTTCCAGCTTGATGTGCGTGAGCGACGCCGCGCGGAACGCCTCGACGACCTCGTAGTGCGTCACGCTCGGGCGGCCGCCCTGGACCACCGCGAACTTGTAGTCGTGGCGCGGGTGGCGGTCGATCGGGGCGTCGATCGTGCCGCGCGTCGGGTCGGGGTGGCCCTGGACGATCGCGTGGTAGCCCTTGTCGACCGTGCGTTCCTTGAACGCGCGCTTCAGCACCGTGTACGCGTGCTCGCTCTTGGCCACCACCATCACGCCGGTTGTGCCCGCGTCGAGCCGGTGCACGACGCCCTGGCGCTCGGCCGCGCCCGACGTCGCGATGCGCAGGCCGGCCGCGGCGAGGCCGCCGACCACCGTCGGGCCGGTCCAGCCCGGGCTCGGGTGCACCGCGACGCCGACCGGCTTGGAGATCACGACGATGTCGTCGTCGTCGTGGAGGATCTTCATGCCCTCGACCGGTTCGGCGACGATCTCCACCGGGTTCGCCGGCTCCGGCAGGGTGATCTCCAGGAGGCCGCCGCCGGAAAGCCGGTCGGATTTCCCGGCGGGACGGCCGTCGAGCAGCACGTCCCCGGATTCGGCCAGCTCCGCGACGACGGTCCGCGAGAGGCCGAGCAGCTTGGCGAGGCCGGCGTCGACCCGCATCCCGTCGAGTCCGTCGGGCACCGGGAGCATCCGTGAGCTCACGCCTGCTCCTCCTGCGCTTCGGCCTTCTTCTTGTCCTTGGTCGACGTGCCGTCGTAGTCCTTGCCCAGCAGGGACAGCAGCACGATCAGCGCACCGCCGACGCAGATCGCCGAGTCGGCGATGTTGAAGATCGCGAAGCCCTTGCCGTTCGGGGCGAACGCCGAGATGAAGTCGACGACGTGACCCTGCAGCCCGCCGGGTGCGCGGAAGATGCGGTCGGTCAGGTTGCCGAGAGCGCCGGCGAGCACCAGGCCGAGGCCGATGGCCCAGCCGATCGAGCGCAGCCGCCGGGAGAGCCAGATGATCGCGATGACGACGGCCAGCGCGACCAGCGCGAGCACCCACGTCATGCCGGTCGCCATCGAGAACGCGGCGCCCGGGTTGCGGATCACCTGCAGGTAGATCAGCCCGCCGAGGATCCGCAGCGGCTCCTTGCCCTCAAGGTTCGCGGCGACCAGGTTCTTCGTCACCAGGTCGATCGCCCAGAACACGACCGCGACGGCGAACACCCAGCCCACGCGGCGCTTCGGCAGCGGCTTCGCCGGGGCTTCCGGCGACTCCTGCACGGTCTCGGGCGTCGCCTCGGCGGCCGCGGCGGTGTCGGGTTCGGAATGGCTGGGGTCGGTGCTCACCCCTCCATTCTCCACGGCCCTGGTCAGGGCGTGTCGGCGGCGGTGACCGGCCCGCGCAGGAGCACCGCGAACGCGGCCCCGAACAGGACGCCCGCCGACACGAGCGCTCCGGCCGGTGGCGTCAGGAACACCACGGTGACCAGGAGGAAGACGCCGGTGACGGCCAGCACGAACCGGCTGCGCTCGTAGGCGGCGAGCACCAAGAGGCCGAGCGCCGCCAGCAGCGCGCCCCGCACGTCCCCGGGCAGCCGCAGCTCGAGCGCGCCGACCAGGTCGAGCAGCGGGACGGCGATGAGCGCACCCAGGGTGCCGAGCACGAACCGGACGGGCCGCGGCGGCGTCTCGGCGCGGCGCAGGCCCAGCCAGTACCAGCCCGCCACGGCGAGCACCACGCAGGCGAGGCCCACCAGCCAGCTGAGCCTCGCCGACGGCACGACGTCGGCCGCGGTGGCGCTCAGGCCGGTGGCGTAGGCGCCTCCGTCGGAGTAGCGGGTGCCCACCACCAGCTGGTTCTCGCGAGTCATCGGCAGCGCCTGGAGGCCCACGAACCGGCCGCTGCCCTCATCCGGGATCAGCGCGACCGCCACCATCACGAGCTGGGCGAACCCCAGCGCGGCCAGCGGGAACCAAGATCGCCGTGAACTCCCCATCCGGGCAGGATAGCGGCGCTCAGCAGAACGGCGGCAGCTCCCGCGGGTCGCCGGCCGGGGCCCAGCGGCCATCCACCTTCGCGTACTCCCAGCGGGCGCCGCGCGCGACGATCTGGCGCAGTGCCAGCACGACGCGGTCGACGTGCTCTTCGGTGCTGCCCAGGCCGAGGCTGACGCGGACCGCCTGCCGCCCGTCGCCGCCGGTCACGCCGATGAGCCGCTTGGCCGCGATGTGGGCGCAGAAGGCGCCGTCGCGCACTCCGATGCCGTACTCGGCGGACAGCACGGCCGCCAGCCAGCCCGGGTCGAAGCCGTCGACGACGAAGCTGACCGTGCCGACGCGGTCGACCGGCGCGTCGAACAGCCGCAGCTCGGCGCAGCCCGGGATGCCTTCGAGCCCCTTGCGCAGCCGGGTGAGCAGGGCCTGCTCGTGGTTTTCGATCGCGGCCCAGTTCTCGCTGAGCGTCTCGCAGGCGACGCCGAGCGCGTACACGCCGACGGTGTTGGGCGAGCCGGCTTCGTGGCGCTCGGGCCCGGTGTTCCAGACGACCGCGTCCTCGGTGACGAGCTTGGTCGCGCCGCCGCCGGCGAGGTAGGGCCGGGCGGCGCGCAGCCAGTCGGCGCGGCCGATCAGCGCGCCCGCACCGAAGGGCGCGTACAGCTTGTGGCCGGACAGGGCGACGTAGTCGACGTCCAGCTCCTTGATCGAGATCCGGCGGTGCGGGGCCAGCTGGGCGGCGTCGAGCGCGATGCGGGCGCCGTGCTTGCGCGCCACGGCGGCGATCTCCGCCACCGGCAGGAGCTCACCGGTCACATTGGACGCTCCGGTCACGACGACCAACCGCGGTCCCTGCGGGGCATCCGCGAGCGCTTCGTCCACAGCGGACACTGCCGCGAGGCGGGTGCGCGGGGTCGGGATCCGCCGGACGTTCGGCCCCGGCCACGGCAGCAGCGCGGCGTGGTGCTCGGTGTCGAACACGATCACCGTGGTGTGCCGGGGCAGGCTGCGGGCGAGCAGGTTGAAGGAGTCGGTGGTGTTGCGGGTGAAGACGACGGTGTCGGTGCGGCGGGCGTCGACGAAGCGGCGCAGGACGTCGCGGGTGCGCTCGTAGAGGCGCGTCGAAACCTGCGACGCGAAGCCGGCGCCGCGGTGGACGCTGGCGTACCAGGGCAGGAACTCGTCGACCTTGGCGCGGACGGCGTCGAGGCACGGGGCGCTCGCGGCGTGGTCGAGGTTGGCGTAACCGATGGTTTCGCCGGTGACGAGCGGGACTCGCAGCGACGCTCCGGCGACGGCCGGGATGCCTTGCGCGACAACGGCTTCAGTGAAGGTGGTCGTGCTGGTGCGGTCGATGGCGAGAGTCATCGGTGCCTCCTCGGCGATCCGGGGGACCCCGGCGAGGGGCCCGCGCTTGCCCGTCGCACGGCGCGACTGGCCCGGTCTTCACCCGGGGCACCCCACCGCGGTAGGAGGGTTGCCGGCCAGCAAGCCGGGGCTTCGCGCTGGCACTCATGACCTGAGCCAGAAGGTAACCGAGAACGCGGCCGGCGGCCAACCCCCGCCTCACATTCTGAGACGCCGCTCACACACCGTGAAGGCCTCAGAGCTTCGCGCGGAAGCGGCCCGGGCCGGGCAGCGCGCGTGATCGGGGAGGCATCACGCGTGATTGAGGGGGCATCTCGCGTGATTGGCGGGTCGACACGAGACGTGCGATCGGTCGTGACCACGAACGGGCTAGCGGCCCGACTCGCCCTTCCAGCGGGCCAGGCGGCCGGCCCGGTCCACCGCGCGGAGCCGGCGCTCGACGGCGTCGCGGACCCCGCTCGTCGTGACGACCAGCAGCTGGTCGTGCTCCTGCAGCCGGCTGGTCTTCTGCGGCGTGAAGCCCGCGCCGTCGCGCACGACCAGGCTGACCGTCGCGCCGATCGGCAGCCGCAGCTCGGACAGGTACACGCCGTGCAGCTTCGACCCCGGCTGGATGCGGACCTGCAGCAGCTCGGCGCCCAGCTCGTCCAGCGGCGCGGAGTCGACCTCGATCTCGTGCGCCTCGGACTTCTCGGCCAGCCCGAGCCGGCGCCCGAGCGGCCCGAGGGTCGCACCCTGCACCAGCGTCAACACGATGACCAGCACGAACACCGCGTCGACCAGCCGTTGCGCACCCGGGAGCCCTTCCGAGAGCGGGATCATCGCGAGCACGATCGGCACCGCGCCGCGCAACCCGGCCCACGACAGGAACGCCTGTTCCCGCCACGGCAGCTTGAAGGGCAGCATCGCCAGCACGACCGAGATCGGCCGGGCCAGCAGCAGCACGACGGCGCCCGCGACCAGGCCCGGCACCAGCGCCTCGAGTACCCGGCTCGGCGAGGCGAACAGGCCGAGCAGCACGAACAGCCCGATCTGCGCCAGCCAGCCGAGCCCCTCGGCGAACGACAGCGTGTCCGAGCGGTGCGGCAACCGCGAGTTGCCGAGCACCAGCGCCGCGACGTAGGTGGCGAGCAGCCCGGACGCGTGCGCCAGCTGCCCGGACGAGTACGCCACGACGCAGACCGCGACCGTGGCGAGCGGGTAGAGGCCGGTCGCCGGCAGCGCGGCCCGGCGCAGCGCGATGCCGCCGAGCCAGCCGAAAGCGAGCCCGATAGCCAGGCCCGCCCCCAGTTCGTAGACCACCAGCAGCGGCAGCGTCCAGTCCACAGTGGCGCCTTCGGCCAGCACCACGACGGCGATGTACGCCGGCGCGTCGTTGATGCCCGACTCGAGTTCCAGCGCTCCGGTGAGCCGTTGGCCGATCCCGGCCGAGCGCAGCACCGAGAACACCGCCGCCGCGTCGGTCGAAGCGAGTACCGCGCCCCACAGCAGGGCGAACCGCCAGTCGAGGCCCAGCAGCCAGTGCAACGCGGCGCCGGTCACCGCGATGCTCACCACAACGGCCACAGTGGACAGTGCGATCCCGATGCCCAGCGCGGGTTTCACCGCCGACCAGCGCGTCGTCAGGCCGCCTTCGGCGAGGATCATGACGAGCGCGGCGAGGCCGAGTGACTGGGTCAGCTCGGGGTTGTCGAACCGGATGCCGAAGCCGGCTTCCCCCAGCAGCACACCGATCGCGAGGTAGAGCAGCAGCGAAGGCAGGCCGAGCCGGATGGAGACGCGCACGGCGAGCACGGAGGCGAGCAGCACGACGCCGCCGACGCCGAGCAGCACGGGAAGCTGGTCCATGCCGCCTCCCTCCGGGTGCCGTGGGCACTCAGAATAGTGAAGCGGCCGGGTTAACTCATTCGTGTACCGTCGGCCCGAGCCGGCCGCTCGGTGTGTTAAGGCCCATCGAGCGCGGCCACGTCGACACCCAGCGCCGCGAACGGCTTCGTCGCCGACGGAAGCACCTTCACCGCGCGGTGGCCGTCGCGGGCGACCCAGCCGGCCTCGACCGCGCGGTCGAGCAGCGCCGCGGGCAGCGCGCCGGCGAGGTGGTCGCGGCGCTCCGTCCAATCCAGACAGTCGCGCAGCAGCGGCCGCCGCCCGGCGGCGACCGGCACGCCGAGCCCGGTCAGCACCTCGCGGCCGCGGCCGGTCAGCGTCAGCCCGTCGGCGGTGTCGAGGAGGCCGGTGGCGAGCATGCCGTCGCGGACGGCGACGCCGAGCACGCCGGCGAGGTGGTCGTAACAGGTCCGCGCGAACCCGAGCCGCTTCACCCGCAGCGACGACTTCAGCCCGGTCACCGGCCGGTGCTCGGCGTGCTGGGCCAGGTGCTCGATCAGCTCGGCGACGCGCGGGTCGGCGATCCGGACGTAGCTGGCCCGGCCCTGCTTGACCCGGGCGACGAACCCGGCGTCGACCAGCCGGGTGACGTGCTCGCTGGCCGTGGAGAGCGCGATCCCGGCCGCCTTGGCCAGCTCGCCGACGGTCCAGGCCCGCCCGTCGAGCAGGACGAGGCACATGGTGGCCCGGCTCGGGTCCGCGAGCACCGCGGCGACCTCGGCGAGAGCGATCGTCTCCATGCGACCACGGTACGGCGGCCACCCTTCGCCCACGACCGAAGCTTCGCACCCCGACGGGTACGGGGTCAGAGGGCCTTCAGGAACTTCGCGGCCAGGGTGACCGCCGGGCCCGAGTCGTTCGAGTCCTCCAGGAGCACCGCGAACGCGACGGTCCCGCGGTACCCGACGAACCAGCCGGTGGCGTCCGAGCCGTCGCCGAACTGGGCCGTGCCCGTTTTGCCGAACACCGCGCCGGCTCCCGCGGCACCGCGACCCGTTCCGCTGGTCACCACCGCGCGCATCATCTTCCGGACCTCGCCGAGCACCGGCGCCGGCGGCGGCGAGTAGCCCTTGACGACCGTCGTCTCGAGGTCGTGCCACAGCCGCGGCGTGATCGCCTTGCCGGCCGCGACCGTGGCCGCCATCATCGCGCCGCCGAGGCAGCTCGCCTGGATCCGGCCCTGGCCGAACCCGTCCTCGACCTGCTCGTCCTTGCTCGCCGCGGGCTCGACCTTGCCCAGCTCGGTGTCGATCCCCGGGATCTCGTAGTCGGCGTTGAGGCCCAGCTCGTCGGCCGCCTTCTGCAGCCCGTTGGCCGGCAGGTCCAGCGCGAGCTGCCCGAACGTCGTGTTGCAGGACCGCGCGAACGCCGTCTGCAGGTTCGTCGCCCCGAGCTCGAAGCCCTCGTTCTTCACCGTCCGCGTCCCGATCGTCGCGACGCCGGGGCAGTCGACCGGCGAGCCCGCGTTCAGGCCGCTCTGCTGGACCGCGGCGACCGACGTCGCGATCTTGAACGACGAACCCGGCTCGTAAAGCCCGTGAAGCGCCTTCGGGGTGTTCCCCGCGGCCGCGTTCTGCGCGACGGCCAGGATGTCTCCCGAGCCGGTGTCGAGGGCGACCATCATCGCCGACCCCGGGTAGCTGTTCACCGCGGCCTGCGCGGAGTTCTGCGCGGCCAGGCTCAGGCTCGACGTCAGCGTCTTCGCCTCGCCGGCGGCCTTCCCGAACAACGTCTCCACGCTCTTGCCGCTCGTGTCGACGCGCTGGACGGCGAGGCCGCCGCCGGCCGCCGCCGTGACCTGCCCGGTGAGCGCCGAACGCAGCAGCGGCGCCGGGTCGCCCTCGACCGCGCGCAGGCCGCTCGACCCGCTGATCAGCAGCGGCTTGCCGGCGCGGTCGGCCACGGCCGTCGTGTCCTGCACGGCCGTGCTGATCACCAGCCGCTGGCCCGCCTCCAGCTTCGGGTGCAGCAGCGACGGCGCCCAGTGCACGAGCCACTTCCCGCCGGCCTGGGCCAGCTGGAACGGCACGTCGTAGGTCCAGACCTGGCCCGGCTTCAGCGTCCACGCGAAGCTGAACGTCCCGCCGGTCCGCGTCGCCCCGGCCGGGGTCGGCTGCAGGACGGTCAGCTTGGCCGTCACCGACGACGGGTTCAGCGTGTTCCGCGCGTCCCGCAGGGCCACCGCGGCCGCCGGGGCGGCGTCGGTCAGCCGGGCCGCCGCGTCCGGGTTGTTCTCGGACAGGTCCTGCAGGTATTCGGTGATCGACGAGTGCGGGTCGAGGGCGCCCGGGCTCTCGACGCTCGTGGCGCCGGCTTCCGCCGCCGGCGCCGCTCCCCCGCCGTTCAGCACGAAGAACGCCACCACCACGACCGCGACGACCAGCACCGCGCCGCCGATCAGGATGCCCCGTCTCTTGGCAGGACTCATGTCCGCGTACCCCTCCCCCAAGGAACGCCACCGCCGTGGGTGGCCGGCCGATCTTACCGGCCCCCCACGACAGCCCGTCAGGCTTTCGCGACCGAAACCGTCACCTTCGTGCCGTCGCCGACCGTGCCGGCCGAGCCGTCGGCCACCGCGGCGTGGGTCACCGACGTCGCCAGCGTCTCCGACGCCAGGAACTCCTGGTGGGTCCGAGCCGCTTCGACGACGTCGGCAGGCGCGTCGACGGTCAGCGCGATCCGGTCGGCGACGTCCAGCCCGGCGTCGCGACGCGCCTGCTGCACGACCCGGACCAGGTCGCGGACCAGGCCTTCGGCGGCCAGCTCCGGCGTCACCTCGGTGTCGATGAGGACCAGCCCCGACCCGCCGGGCAGCTCGGCCGCCGCGCCGCCGCTCTTGGCGACCAGCCGGCGGTCGAACTCGCCCTCCTGCAGCGAGATCCCGGCCGCGACGACGGTGTCGCCCCGCAGTGACCAGTCACCTGCCTTGACGGCCTTGATCACGGTCTGGACGTCCTTGCCCAGGCGCGGGCCGGCCGCGCGCGCGTTGACCGCGATCTCGAACCCGCCGTGCGCGGCGACGTCGGTGGTCAGCTCGACCGCCTTGACGTTCACCTCGTCGCGCAGGATGTCGGCGAACGGCGCCATCGACTCGGCGTCGCCGGCCGCCACGACCAGCGAGGACAGCGGCAGCCGCACGCGCAGCTTGTTCGCCTTCCGCAGCGACAGCGCCGACGACGCCACCTGCCGCACCCGGTCCATCGCGGTGACGAGCGCCGCGTCGGCGGGCAGGTCGAGCGCGTTCGGCCAGTCGGTGAGGTGCACCGAGCGGCCGCCGGTGAGCCCGCGCCAGACGACCTCCGTGGTCAGCGGCAGCAGCGGCGCCGCGACCCGCGACGTCACCTCCAGCACGGTGTGCAGCGTGTCGATCGCGTCCTTGTCCCCGGCCCAGAAGCGGTCGCGCGAGCGCCGGACGTACCAGTTCGTGAGGACCTCGAGGAAGTCCCGCACGGTCTGGCACGCGCCCGCGACGTCGTAGTGGTCCATCGCGTACTCGACGTCGGTGACGAGTTCGTGCGTCTTCGCCAGGACGTACCGGTCGAGCACGTTCGGCGAATCCGTGCGCCACCGGCCTTCGACGCCTTCCGCGTTCGCGTACAGCGCGAGGAAGTAGTACGAGTTCCACAGCGGCAGCACGGCCTGGCGGACGGCGTCGCGGATGCCCTTGTCGGTGACGACCAGGTTGCCACCGCGCAGGATCGGGCTCGCCATCAGGTACCAGCGCATGGCGTCGGAGCCGTCGCGCTCGAAGACCTCGTTGACGTCCGGGTAGTTGCGCAGGGACTTGGACATCTTCGCGCCGTCGGAGCCCAGCACGATGCCGTGCGCGACGCAGGCCCGGAACGCCGGCCGGTCGAACAGCGCCGTCGCGAGCACGTGCAGCAGGTAGAACCAGCCGCGGGTCTGCCCGATGTACTCGACGATGAAGTCGCTCGGGTAGTGGTGCTCGAACCACTCGGCGTTCTCGAACGGGTAGTGCACCTGGGCGTAGGGCATCGAGCCCGAGTCGAACCAGACGTCGAGGACGTCCGGGACGCGGCGCATGGTCGAGTTCCCGGTCGGGTCGTCCGGGTTCGGCCGGGTCAGCTCGTCGATGTAGGGCCGGTGCAGGTTGTCCAGCCGGACGCCGAAGTCGGCCTCCAGCTCGTCGAGCGAGCCGTAGACGTCGGTGCGCGGGTGCTCCGGGTCGTCGGACTGCCACACCGGGATCGGCGTGCCGAAGTAGCGGTTGCGGGAGATCGACCAGTCGATGGCGTTCTCCAGCCACTTCCCGAACTGGCCGTCCTTGACGTTCTCCGGGTACCAGGTGATCTGCTGGTTCAGCTCGACCATCCGGTCCTTGAACTGCGTCACCGCGACGAACCACGACGACACCGCGCGGTAGATCAGCGGGTTCCGGCAGCGCCAGCAGTGCGGGTAGGAGTGGTCGTAGGTCTCGTGGCGCAGCAGCACAGCACCCTGCTGCCCCGCCGAACCCGTGCCGTTCTTGAGGTCGCGGACGATGTTCGGGTTGGCGTCGAAGACCTGCTGGCCCTCGTAGTCGGGCACGGTGGCGTCGAACTTGCCGTGCGCGTCGACCGGCGTGACCGGCGGGATCCCGGCGGCGTCGGTGACCACCTTGTCGTCGGCGCCGTAGGCGGGCGCGATGTGCACGATCCCGGTGCCGTCGTCGGTGGTGACGTAGTCGGCGGCGAGCACCTGGTGCGCGTTCTCGGTGCCGGTGAAGTACGGGAACGGGGGTGCGTAACGGTTTCCGAGCAGCTGCTCACCGGTGTAGCGCGCGACGACCGTCGGCTCTTCGCCGAGTTCACGCGCGTACGCGGCGACGCGGGCTTCGGCGAGCAGGAACCGCTTGCCGTCGCTCTCGACGACGACGTAGTCCACCTCGGGGTGCACGGCCGTGGCGAGGTTCGACGGCAGCGTCCACGGCGTCGTCGTCCAGATGAGCAGGTAGGTGCCGTCGAGGTCGTTTCCGTTGCCCTCCAGGCGGAAGCCGACCGTGACGGCCGGGTCCTGGCGGTTGCGGTAGACGTCGGCGTCCATGCCCAGCTCGTGGTTGGACAGCGGCGTCGCGTCGCGCCAGCAGTACGGCAGGACACGGTAGCCTTCGTAGACGAGTCCCTTGTCCCACAACCGCTTGAACGCCCACAGCACCGACTCCATGTAGGTGACGTCGAGCGTCTTGTAGTCGTTGTCGAAGTCGACCCAGCGGGCCTGGCGGGTGACGTAGTCGCGCCACTCGTCGGTGTAGCGCAGCACGGACTCCTGCGAAGCCGCGTTGAACTTCGCGATGCCCATCTCTTCGATCTCGGACGTCTCGGTGATGCCGAGCTGGCGCATCGCCTCGAGCTCGGCGGGCAGGCCGTGGGTGTCCCAGCCGAAGCGGCGCTCGACCTTGCGGCCCTTCATCGTCTGGTAACGCGGCACCAGGTCCTTGACGTACCCGGTGAGCAGGTGACCGTAGTGCGGCAGGCCGTTGGCGAAGGGCGGGCCGTCGTAGAAGACGTACTCGTTGTCGCCGTGCTCGCCCGCGGGGCGGGCGTCGATGGTCGCCTGGAACGTCCGGTCCGTCTCCCAGTAGGCGAGGACGTGGGACTCCAGCGCGGGGAAGGACGGCTGCGACGGGACGCCGGTGCCGTCGCCGAGCTGGGCCTGGGGGTACATCCGGGTGCTCCTCGGTTCGTCGCTCTCGTACGGACGACCGGGTTCCCGGTCACCCACACGGGGACGAAACGCCTTGGCGGCGCACCGCGGTACCACCCCGCTTGCCCGGCGGTGGAGCTGCCGGGCCGCTCGTTCGGCGGCTGTCACGGGCCGCACCCGTCCGGTTCTACTGAGAGCGGTGAAGCTCGGTTCTTCCGGAGGCTCCCCGGTGATGGCCGGGTCGACGCCTTGGTGATACCAGGTTAACCGGCCCGCGCAACCGAGTTGTCACGAGGGGCACGTACGCCGGCGAAGGTCACGCCGATCGCCAGCAGCCACAACGCTCCCGCGATCAAGCCGGCCCGGTGCAGCCCTTCGACGAACCGGTCGCCCGGCTCGCCGGCGACCGCGCCGAGCACCGCCACACCGAGGGCACCGCCGGCCTGGCGGGCGGTGTTGTTGATGCCGCTGGCCACGCCGGCGCGCTCGGGCGGGATGCCGCCGACCGCGGCCGTCACCACCGCCGTCGTCAGCAGGCCCATCCCGATGCCGAGCCCGAGCAGCGTCGGCAGGAGGGCCGCGTAGCCACTGTTTCCGTTGAGCCGCACCAGGTTCAGCATGCCGAACGCGCCCAGCGCCAGTCCGGCGGCCATCAGCGGGCGCGGCCCGAACCGGCCGGTCAGCCGGCCCGCGACCGGCGCCAGGATCGAGAGCGGCCCGAACAGCGGCAGCACCTCGAGCCCGGCTTGCAGCGGCGAGGCGTGGCGCACGCCCTGCAGGTACAGCGTCAGCACGAGGATCGCGCCGATGCCGGTGAAGTTCATCGCCGCCGCGACGAAGTTCGCGCCCGCCGTCCGCCGGGCGACGTCGAGGGGCAGCATCGGGTCCGGGGAGCGGCGCTCGACGGCCAGGAACGCCGCCAGCGCGACGACCGCCACCACCCCGGCCACCGCACTCCCGCCGATGACCGCGTAGACGCCGGCGCCGAGGGCGGGCGCGGCGGTGGCGACACCGGCGGCGTCGACCCGCCGGCCGGGCGCGCGGTCGCCGCGCGGCACGAGCCGCCGGGTCGCGAGAGCGGCCGACAGCACGATCGGGACGTTGAGCCAGAACACCGGCCGCCAGCCCGCCGCCGAGACGACCGCGCCCCCGAGCACCGGGCCCGCCGCCAGCGCCAGCGCCGACACCCCGGCCCAGACGCCGAGGGCCCGCGCGCGCTCGGCGTGTCCCGGGTAGGCGTTCGTGATCACGGCGAGGGTGCCGGGCAGCAGCAACGCGGCGCCGAGGCCCTGCCCGGCTCGCGCGGCCACGAGCCAGGGTGCGCTGCCGGCGAGCCCGCACGCGGCCGAAGCCGCGCCGAACAGGACGAAGCCCGTGAGGACGACCCGGCGGTGGCCGAAGACGTCGCCGAGCGCGCCGCCGGTGAGCAGCAACGCGGCCAGGACGACGGAGTAGCCGTCCACCACCCATTGCTGCGCCGCGAGGCCGCCGTGCAGGTCCGCGCCGATGGCGGGCAGGGCGACGTTGACGACCGTGACGTCCAGCTGCACGAGGAACATGCCGGCGCACATGGTGACGAGGAGGGCGGAACGCATGTCCCCAGTGGACCGCGCGGACGCTTCCGTCGCGGTGGAAGTGTGCCGGGGGCATCCTGGAGACATGGAAGGCGACGCCGACATCGCCCGTACCGCGGCGCTGTTCGCGGACCCGGCGCGGGTCCGTGTGCTGCTCGCGCTCGCCGACGGCCGGGCGCTGGCGGCGTCCGTGCTGGCGGCCGAGGCCCGGCTGTCCGCGCAGGGGGTCAGCGCGCACCTGGCGAAGCTGCGGGCCGCGGGCCTGGTCGTCGCGGAGAAGTCGGGGCGGCACCGGTTCTACCGGCTGGCCGGCCCCGACACAGCGGAGCTGATGGAGACGCTCGCACGGTTCTCGCCGTCACAGCCCGTGACGTCCTTGCGCGAGGGGACGCGTGCGGAGGCGCTGCGGACGGCTCGGACGTGCTACGACCACCTGGCGGGCCGGCTCGGGGTGGCGGTGACGTCGGCGTTGCTCGAGCGGGGTGCGCTGGCCGGGGCTTCCGACACCCGACGGCGGCCGGGCGACCGGATTTCGGCTCCGCTGCGCGAACACCCGTACACGCTGGGTCCCGCGGCGCGCCCGGTGTTCGGCGAGCTGGGTGTGGACCTCGACGCGGCGGCGGCCGGACGCCGTCCGCTGCTGAAGTTCTGCTTGGACTGGAGCGAACAGCGCCACCACCTGGCGGGCGCGCTGGGCGCGGCGGTGGCGACGCGGTTCGTGGACGCGGGCTGGGTGCGACGGCGCGGGGCGGCGCAGCGCGCGGTGAAGCTGACGCCGGAAGGCGCGCGGGCTTTGGAGACCCATCTGGGCCTCGACGATCTTGCCGCCTGACGGCGTGTCGTCGCGCCGCGCTCGCGTGTCGTCGTCTAGCGGTGGGCGGAGACCAGGTTCGCGTCGGGGCGACAGCGGTCACAGGGAGTGAAGCCGAGCTGACGCGCCTCGCCGATGCCGATCGGGATCGTGTCGCGGGTACCCAGCCAGACGCACGTCGTCAGGTGGTAGCGCGGGTGCTCGTCGACCACCACGACCTCGTCCTCGAGGTCGGCCAGGACGGCGATGTCGGCCGCCGTGGTTTCTTCCTCGCCCGGGTCGGTCCCGGGTTCGGGCTCGGCCTGGGTTTCGGCCGGGACTTCCGCCGCGGCGGGTTCCGCCGGCGCCTCGGGCTCGGGCGTGTCGGCCGGATCCCCCAGGTCACCGGCCGCGGGGATGAGGACAGTCTGCTCGGCCTCGGCCGGCGGCTGCTCCGTCGAAGGCTCTTCGGAGACCGGCTCCTCGGAGGTCGGTTCTTCCGGGACAGCTTCTTCCGACGCGGACTTTTCGGGTGCCGGCTCGGCGCTCGGCGCCGATCGACGCCGGCGGCGCAGCCAGTCGGCGACCAGGATCAGCCCGGCCAGCACCGAGAGGCCGATGGAAACCCACGCCCACAGCGAAGAAGCGGTGATGAGCGCGGAGACGAGCAACCCCAGAGCCGCCAGTACCAGGACCAGCACGATGTAAAGCACGCTGAATTACAGCACGAACGGGGCAAGATCGTCGGTCGACCCGCCCACGTGCGGTACCGGATCGACTCCGAACCGTGGCCTGCCCCGCCGGCTCGTGCCGACGGGGTGGGCCAGGGTCGGAACTCAGCCCGCTTCGGCCCGCGGGCCGAACGAGTAGCCCTGGCCGCCGCCCGACGAACCGGACGACTGCCCGGAGTTCGAGGACGCCGACGCCGGGGCCGCGGAGCCGCGGTCGTCGAGCTCGCGCAGCTGGGATTCGAGGAACCCGCGCAACCGTGTGCGGTACTCCCGCTCGATCGTGCGCAGCTCTTCGATCTTCTTGCCCAGCCCGCCCTTCTCGGAGTTGAGGCTGTTCATCGTCTCGGTGTACTTGCGCTGGGACTCGCGCTCCAGCGTGGTCGCCTTGTCGCGCGCCTGGCGCTCCAAGGTCTCCGCCCGGGTCCGCGCGTCGTTCAGCATCGTGTCGACGCGGGTGCGCGCCTCGTTGACCATCGAGTCGGACTTCGCCCGGGCGTCCGAGAGCAGCTGCTCGGACTTGGTGCGGGCCTCGGCCAGCATCCCGTCGGACTCGGTCTTCGCCTCGGCGGTCAGCCGGTCCGCCATCTCCTGGGCGAGGCCCAGGACCTTGGCCGCCTGCACGTTCGGCTCGGCGCTGTCGCCGACCATCGAGTGCGCCTGCGTCTGCTCCATGGCGGACTGCGGCGGCGGCACCGGCGCCAGCCGGCGCGACGGCTCTTCCCGCATCGGGGGGGCGGATTTGGCATTGTCGAGCTCGCCGCGCGTCGACTCGAGCTCGGCGTCGAGCTGCTCCATCTGCTGGCGCAGCTCGTTGTTGTCTTCGATCAAGCGGGCCAGCTCGGTCTCCACCAGGTCGAGGAACGCGTCCACCTCGTCCTCGTTGTAGCCCCTCTTGCCGATGGGCGGCTTGCTGAACGCAACGTTATGCACGTCAGCGGGGGTCAACGACATCAGATCACCTCACGCACTCCATGGCCTGCAGGGTCCACCCAAGTTTCCCCGATCAACTTGGAGTCGCCAGTTGCATCGCGAAGAACACAACCAACAGCAGCACCATAATCGACAAGTCCAGTCCGACGCCGCCGATTCGAACCATCGGAATGATTCGTCTGAACAGACGAACCGGCGGGTCCGTAACTGTGTAGATGGTCTCGAGCGTCACCGCAACCCCCCCGGCCGGATGCCACTCACGGGCGAACGTCCGGACGAGTTCGATCACGATCCGCGCCGTCAGCAGCAGCCAGAAGGCGAACAGCACGTACCAGACGACCAGCCACACAGCTTCCACGTACCTACTCTAACCGGGCGTCCTCGTAGAAGACGCAGTTGAGGGGGTCGACGCGGCATCGGGTCGACAAAATCACGTCTGCTTGCGCTCAGCGGTCCGCGAGACTTCAGCCCCGCAAGAATAATCCGCCCTCGGCAATCCGCCGACGGTCTTCCGCGGTGACGTCCACATCGGGCGGTGAGAGAAGGAACACCTTGTTGGTGACCTTGTCCATCGACCCGCGCAGCGCGAACGCCAGCCCGGCGGCGAAGTCGACGAGCCGCTTGGCGTCGGCGTTCTCCATCTCGGTGAGGTTGATGATCACCGGGATGCCTTCGCGGTAGTGCTCGCCGATGGCGCGCGCCTCCACGTAGCTCGTCGGGTGCAGCGTGGTGATCCGGCTGAGCGGATCACGCAGCGGCGGGCGCGCCGGCTCGGTCACCGGGCGCAGGCGCGCCACCGGCTCCGGCTGCCGGTCCATCGCCAGCGCACCGTGGACGGCGGGCTCGGCCGAGGCCACGGAGCGTGATCGGCTGCGGCTGACGGGCTCGTCGTACGTGGCGTCGACGTCGCGGTACCGTGAACGGGACGGCCGCGGCGCCGGCTCCTCGTAGGAGTCGTAGTCGTCGTCGTAACCGCGCCGGTAATCGTCCTCGGCTTCGTAGCCGTCGTCGTCTGCGGGCACCATCCCGAAGTAGGCCTTCAGCTTCTGCAGCGCGCTCATGCCTCTCCCTAGCCCTAGCCGCTCCCGCACCAACGTTTCCACGCCATCAGTGCCCCGCACGGGCGAACACTAAACGTGACGACCGGGCGAGCTCCCTACGGCGAGGCTAAACCGCGTCCGCCGAGCAACGCGGTTCCGACACGCACACAGGTCGAGCCGTGCGTGATCGCCTGCTCGAGATCATGGCTCATCCCGGCAGAGACTTCTGCGGCATTCGGGTGATCTTTGCGGAGCCGCTCACCGGCCAGAGCGAGCCGTTCGAAGACGGCCGACGGGTCGGCGCCGAGGGGTGCGACGGCCATCAGCCCGCGCAGCCGCAGTTCACCCGTGTGAGTGACGCGCTCGGCGAGCGCGCCGATCTCGTCCAGCGGGCAGCCGCCGCGCTCCGGGTCGTCGTCGAGGCTGGCCTGGATGAGCACGTCGAGGGGTTCGTCACGTATCTGGGCGTCCCGAGCCGCACGCACCGCCTTCGCGAGCGCGTCGGCGAGCCGGGCCGAATCGAGGGACTGCACTTCCTGTACCCACTCGACCACGGACCGCGCCTTGTTCCGCTGCAGCCGGCCGACCATGTGCCAGCGCAGGTGCGCGTCCGGCCGCAGCTCGGCGACTTCGCGCGCCTTCGGGCCGGCGTCCTGGTCCCGGTTCTCGCCGACGTGGGTGACGCCGAGGTCGGCGAGCAAGGCGGCGTCGGACGCGGGAAAGGTCTTGGTGACGGCGACGAGCTTGACGTCTTCCCGGGCCCGGCCGGCGGCGCGGCACGCGGCGGCGATCCGCGCCTCGACCTCGGCGAGGTTCGCCGCCAGCTCGGCCTGGCGATCCGCGGTCATGCCTCGACCCAGGTGATGCCCGCGATCCGCCCGGTGGTCCCGTCGCGGCGGTAGCTGAAGAGCGTCTTGTCTTCGTTCGTGCAGCGCGGGTCGACGCCGATCTTGCCGACCCCCAGGTCCGCGAGCTGCCGCCAGAGCCCGGCGCGCAGGTCGAGACCGGGCGTGCCCTGCCGGGTCTTGCACGCGCTGCCCGGGACGTGTTTCTCGACGTCAGCGGCCATGGCGGCCGGCACCTCGTAGCAGTCGCCGCAGATGGCCGGGCCCAGCAGCGCTTCGATGCGGCCCACTTCGGCACCGGCTTCCCGCATGGCCTCGACGGCGGCCGGGACGACACCGACCCGCGTGCCGACGCGCCCGGCGTGCACGGCCGAGACGACGCCGGCCTCGGCGTCGGCCAGCAGGATCGGGACGCAGTCGGCGACGAGCACCACGAGCGCGACGCCCGGGGTCGCGGTCACCAGGGCGTCGGTCGCCTCGGCGGCCCGGGTCTCGGAGCCGTCCACAGTGGTCGCCGTGCGGCCGTGGACCTGCTCCATCCAGGCCAGCTTGTCCTCGGCCAAGCCCAGCTCGGCGGCGAGGCGCTTGCGGTTGGCGTAGACGTTCCCCTCGTCGTCGCCGACGTGATCGCCCAGGTTGAAGGTGTCGTACGGCGGCCGCGACGCGCCGCCGGCCCTGGTCGTCACCACTCGCCGAACCCGCATGTCCCCATCCTCCCAAACGCCGTGAAGGCCACCTTCAGGAACTACAAGTTCCTGAAGGTGGCCTTCACGGACCACAGTGTCTCTAGCGCCGCATGAACGGCGGGACGTCGACCTCGTCGTCCGACGGGTCGTCGTGCACCGGCATCGCGCGGCCGGGCAGGCTGCCCTGGGTCGCGTTGGAGCCCATCGGCGAGTAGCCGCGTGAGCCGCCGCCCGGCTGCGGGAGCCCGCCCGAAGACTGGTTCCCCGTGGCCGAGGGCAGCGGCGAGTGCGACCGCGGCGGCGCGACCGGGTAGCCGGAGCTGCCGGCCGATGGCACCGGGGTGGCGCCCGACGGCGACGCCTGCTGGTGCGAGACCTGGCCGGCCGAGGCCGACGCGGTGGTCCCGGACGAGCGCGAGCCGGAGCCGAACGTCGACGGGTCGAGCTTCTTGTGCGTCGGCGCGCCCGCGTCGAACCCGGCCGCGATCACCGTGACGCGGACCTCGTCGCCGAGCGAGTCGTCGATGATCGTGCCGAAGATGATGTTCGCGTCCGGGTGCGCGGACTCCTGCACCAGCGACGCCGCTTCGTTGATTTCGAACAGGCCGAGATCCGAACCACCCGCGATCGAAAGCAGTGCGCCGTGCGCACCATCCATGGAGGCTTCGAGGAGGGGCGAGTTGATCGCCTTCTCCGCGGCCTGGATGGCCCTGCCTTCACCGCGTGCGCTCCCTATTCCCATCAGGGCGGAGCCCGCGCCGGACATGACGCTCTTGACGTCGGCGAAGTCGAGGTTGATCAGGCCCGGCGTGGTGATCAGGTCGGTGATGCCCTGGACACCGGAGAGCAGCACCTCGTCCGCGGAGCGGAACGCGTCCATCAGCGAGACGCCGATGTCGCCGAGCTGCAGCAGCCGGTCGTTGGGGATCACGATGAGGGTGTCGCACTCGTTGCGCAGCGCCTGGATCCCGTCCTCGGCCTGCTTGCCGCGGCGCTTGCCCTCGAAGGTGAACGGGCGGGTCACGACGCCGATGGTCAGCGCGCCCAGCTTGCGGGCGATCTGCGCGACGACCGGGGCACCACCGGTACCGGTGCCACCGCCTTCACCGGCGGTCACGAACACCATGTCGGCGCCCTTGATGACCTCTTCGATCTCTTCACGGTGGTCTTCGGCGGCACGCTGGCCGACCTCGGGGGCGGCACCCGCGCCGAGGCCACGGGTCAGCTCGCGGCCGATGTCCAGCTTGACGTCGGCGTCGGACATGAGCAGTGCTTGGGCGTCGGTGTTCACCGCGATGAACTCGACACCCTTGAGGCCGACCTCGATCATGCGGTTCACGGCGTTCACGCCGCCACCGCCGATGCCGACCACCTTGATCACCGCAAGGTAGTTGTGCGGGGGCGTCATCGAAGTCCGCCTTCCTGATCGTTAGTGCCCGTACAGCCCGCCGGTGGGTGCTCAACTCTCAACCTCAACCCCAGATTGAGAGTTATGTCAACCGCCGACGTTAGGCAGGACGGTAGGCACCAGGCAGGCTCTAATCCAGTAGGCACGCCGTGTGTCGCAAAGGTGTTTTGCCACAACACGTTCGAGCGCGCAAGAGCGAGGAGCCGCGAGCGCCGCTCCGGCCCCGTCTGCTATGGCGCTCGGTCAGACCGGCACAGGCATGCTCATGAGCACCTCGGTGGGCGCCCCGCTGGGTGATCCGCCGGCCTGCTCGAGGCTCACCGCCAGGTGGTCGGCGCTCCCGACGCCCTCCGCGACGACCAGGCCGCCGTCGGCCGCGGCGGCGAGCACCCCGGCCGAGCGCGGCGCGTCCTTCCCGGTGATCAGCCAGGCCTCGTACACCTTGCCGCCCGGCTGCGCCGGCAGCCCCGCGTCCATCACCATCACGCGGTTCAGCGACTTCGACAGGACGACCGTCACGCCGCCGCCGGTGGGCGACTCGCCGTGCGCGGTCTTCGCGTCCGGCGCGGCGAGCAGCGCCGCCACCGGCGCGTAGCGGTCCTTCGCCTGGTCGAGCTGCGTCTGCGCCGACTGCAGCTCCTGCCGCTGGGTCAGCGCGATCCCGCCGAAGACCCCGCCCGCGGCGAGCCCGGCGACGGCGGCCGCGGCCGTCACGACGACCGCCCAGCGCGGGGCCCGCGCCGAGCGCCGGTGCCGGTCGGGCGCGCCGGGCCGCGTCCGCGGCGGCAGCTGGCGGGTCGCGTGCATGGCGGACAGGACCCGGTCCTTGAACTCCGGCGGCGGCTCCTCGGCCATCGCCGCGCCCAGCCGGGCCGCGGTCGCGCGCAGCTCGGCGACCTCCTGCGCGCAGGACTCGCACTGCTCGAGGTGGCGGCCGAACTCCGCCCGCTCGAGGTCGGACAACGCGTCGAGCGCGAACGCGCCCGCCAGGGTGTGCATTTCGGGAGTGCTCACGCGGTCACCCCCAGGCAGTCCCGCAGGCGGATCAAGCCGTCGCGCAGCCGCGTCTTGATGGTTCCTTGCGGCGTCGAAAGCACTTCGGCCACCTCGCGATACGTATAGCCCTGGTAGTAGGCGAGCAGCACGGATTCGCGCTGCAGATCGGTCAGGAAGGACAGGCACTTGCGCACCTGGGAGCGTTCGAGCCGCGCGGTGACGGACTCGGCGACCTCGTCGAACGGCCGGCCGCGGGCGGCTTCGAAGGTCGCCTTCTGCTCCCGCTCGGTGCTGGCGCGCGCCGAGCGGACGCGGTCGACCGCGCGGCGGTGCGCCAGGGTCATCGCCCAGTTCAGCGCCGAGCCCTTCTCCGGCGCGTACCGCGTGGCGGTGCGCCAGAGCTCGACGAGCACCTCCTGGGCGACCTCTTCGGACTGGGCCGCGTCCCGCACGATCCGCCGCACCAGCCCGAAGACCGGCCCGGCGAGCTGGTCGTAGAGCAGCTCGAAGGCCCGCTCGTCGCCCTTCGCGACGCGCGCCATGAGCTCCTCGGCGGTGGGCGCGGCCGGGGTGTCCGAAGGCACCGGCGCCACGGGTCGCCGGCGGGCCGACTCATCCATGCAGCTGTCCTCCGGCGTTCTGCGGCGTGCGCGGTACGACCGCGGCCTTCCGCAGCCACAGCACGACGCCGTGGCGGCGGATCAGCGCGGACACCCGCTGCGGGAGCAGCGGCCGGGCCAGCACGAGCCGGGCCAGCCACCGCGCGTTCACCGGGCGGCGAACTCCCCGCAGCGTAGCGACCAGCGGCGTCGAACTCCCGCGGCGCAACGCCACGGTGAGGTCGAGCAACGCTTCCGGGTGGGGCAGGCGCATCCGGTACTCGCCGTCCATCTCCTGGAACGGCGAGACGTAGAACGCCTTGTCCGCGCGGGCGCGGCCGGCCTCGTCGGGGTGCAGCAGGTAGGCGTGCCGGCCGCCGTAGGTGTTGTGCACCTCGGCGACGACGCACGCGAGCCGGCCCTCGGGGTCGTGGCACCAGTAGACGCTGATCGGGTTGAACACGTACCCGAGCACGCGCGCGGCGGCCAGCATGACGACCTTGCCGCCGCGCAGGTCGACGTCGCGCTCGGCGAGCCAGGTGTCCAGCTTCTCCCGGATCCCGCGCGGGTCGCCCGCGACGAAGTGGTCGCGGGCGTCGAAGCGGGCGAACGGCCGCAGCCACGCCGGCAGCCGCGGCGGCGCGTCGAGGTCGACGAGCCACAGGTACACGCGGTGCGCGAACGAGTGCGGCGGGTCGATCCGCCGCACGTGCGCGACCGTGGCGTCGTAGAGCGCGTTCGTCACCAATCCACTCCGAAGCTTTCGGCGGCGCGGGCGCCCGAAGAACAGCCGTCCTCGTGGAAGCCCCAGCCGTGGTACGCGCCGGCGTAGGCGAGCACGCCGTCGTTGAGCTCGGGCAATCGGCGTTGCGCCGCAACGGATTCCGGGGTGTAGACGGGGTGCTCGTAGTGCATCTTGGCGACCAGCGCGTCCTTGCCGGTGCCCTCGCCCGGGTTGAGCGTGACGACGTAGCCAGTCGGCTCGTCGAGGCGCATCAGGCGGTTCATGTCGTAGCTGACCTGGACCGCGCCGGTCGGGGCGCCGCACACCGGGGCCCGGTAGTTCCAGCCCGCGCGGGCGTCGGCCAGCGACGGCAGCACGCTGCTGTCGGTGTGCAGCCAGGCTTCGTTGGCCGAGTAGCGGAAGGCGCCGAGTACCTCGCGCTCGGCGGCGGTCGGGTTGGCCAGCAGGGACAGCGCCTGGTCGGCGTGCGTGGCGATGACGACCTGGTCGACGCGGTGCGGGGTGTCGGCGTCATCGCGGACCTCCACGCCGCCGCCCGTCCGCAGCACCGACCGCACCGGCGTGGACAGGTGCACCGCGGTGAGCTGCTTGGCCGCGCGTTCGACGTATTCGCGGGACCCGCCGACGACGGTCCGCCAGGACGGCGAGTTCTTGACACTCAGCATCCCGTGGTTGCGGAGGAACTCGAACAGGTAGCGCGCCGGGTAGCGCAGCGTGTCGCTGCGGTCGGCCGACCAGACCGTCGAAACCAGCGGCAGCATGAAGTGGTCGACGAAGTAGCGCGTGTAGCCGCCGATGGCGAGGAACGCGCCCAGAGTGACTTCGCCGGCGGCTGCGGAGTCGCCGGTCTCCAGCAGCCGCTTCGCGTGCCGGTGGAACTGCTTCACCTCGGCCAGCATCCTCAGGTAGCGGGCGCGGAGCAGGTTGCCGCGCTGGGCGAACAACCCGGGCAGCCCCTTGGCTCCGGCGTACTGGAGGCCGCAGCCGTCGCACCGGATGCTCATCGACATCTCGGTGTCGCGGGTGTGCACGCCGAGCTCTCCGAACAGCTTCAGCAGCGTCGGGTAGGTGCGCTCGTTGTGGACGATGAAGCCCGAGTCCACGCCGATGGTGCCGCCGTGGGCGCTGGGCACGTCGTGGGTGTGCGCGTGCCCGCCGAGCCGGGCGTCGGACTCGAACAGCAGGACCTCGTACTTGCGTTGCAGCAGGTATGCCGCCGTCAGCCCGGCCACCCCGCTGCCGATGACGGCGATGCGTTCTCCCGTGATCTCCACACCGGTACTTCGCCGCCGGGCCGCGGGTGGATTGGATGGACCCGGCACCAATCCACCGCGCAGGAGAGAGCGAATCCCGGACATGCCGAACAGCACCGCGCACCGCCTCGCCTCGTTCGCCGAACAGCTCCTCGGCGGGCAGCTCCCCGTCGGCCTCCGAACCTGGGACGGAACCCGCGCCGGACCAGTGGACGCGCCCACGGTGGTGCTGCGCAACCGCCGCGCCCTGCGCCGCCTGCTCTACGCGCCCGGCGAGCTGGGGCTCGCCCGCGCCTACGTCACCGGTGACCTCGACGTCGAAGGAGACCTGGCGGACGGCTTCCGCCGGATCTGGAGCCTCACCCGCACGGGTGAGCTCAACCGGGTGAAGATCGGCCCGCGTACTTGGGCCGAAGCCGTCTCGCTCGCCGCCCGCCTCGGCGTCGCCGGGCCGCCGCCGAAACCGCCCGCCGAAGAGGCCCGGCTGACCGGCAAGCTGCACAGCCTCCTGCGCGACAAGTCCGCCATCGCCCACCACTACGACCTGGGCAACGCCTTCTACCAGCTGCTGCTGGACGACTCGATGGCCTACTCCAGCGCGTATTTCACCTCCGACGAGCCCGGCTACGGCCTGGCGGAGGCACAGCACGACAAGCTGGAGATGATCTGCCGCAAGCTCGGGCTGCGGCCGGGCATGCGGCTGCTCGACATCGGCTGCGGCTGGGGTTCGCTGCTGGTCCACGCGGCCAAGCACCACGGCGTGCACGCCGTCGGCATCACGCTCTCGGCCGAGCAGCTGCAGCACATCCGCGGCCGGCTCGCCCAGCACGACCTCGAAGACCGCGTCGAGGTCCGGCGGCAGGACTACCGCGAGCTGCCGGACGCGCCGTTCGACGCGGTCGCGTCGATCGAGATGGGCGAGCACGTCGGCGAGGTCAACTACCCGGCCTACACCGCGACGCTGCACAAGATGGTGAAGCCCGGCGGGCGCGTGCTGATCCAGCAGATGTCGCGGGGGACCGTGGCCCCCGGCGGCGGCGCGTTCATCGAGCGCTACATCGCGCCCGACATGACGATGCGCCCGGTGGGCCGGACCGTCGAGCACCTCGAACACGCGGGCCTCGAGGTCCGGGACGTGCACGCGATGCGCGAGCACTACGTCTGGACGGTCCGGGCCTGGGCCGACACCCTGGAGCGGAACTGGGCCGACGTCGTCGCGCTGATCGGCGAGACCGGCGCGCGGGTCTGGCGGCTGTACCTGGTGGGCGGGGCACTGGCGTTCGAGGAGAACCGGATGGGCGTGGACCAGATCCTGAGCGTGCGACCGCACCCGGACGGGACGAGCGGCATGCCGGCGACGCGGGAGTGGCTCCGATGACCCTCGGTGTGACGCTGCTCGTCACCGCCGCCGTCACGCTCGTGGCGGTCGTGGCGACCTTCGGGATCGCGCGGGCGCGCAAGCGCTACGACACGGTCGACACGTTCTGGGGGCTCGGCTTCGCGATCGTCGCGCTCGCCGCGTTCCCCTTCGGCGACGGCCCCCTGGCGCTGCGACTGGTGGTCACGGCGCTGACCGTCGTCTGGGGCGTGCGGTTGTCCCTGCACCTGCACCTGCGCAACCACAAGCTGCCGGAGGACCCGCGGTACGCGAAGATGCGGCAGGAGCCGCTCCGGATCTTCGTCCGCGTGTACCTGTTCCAGGGTCTGGTGCTGTACTTCGTCTCGCTGCCGGTGCAGTTCGCGATGTACGGCACCGGATTCGGCGTGCTCGGCTGGCTCGGCGTCGCGGTGTGGCTGGTCGGGTTCGGCTTCGAGACGATCGGCGACGAGCAGCTGCGCCGGTTCAAGGCCGACCCCTCGACCAAGGGCAAGGTGCTCGACACGGGGCTGTGGCGCTATACGCGGCACCCGAACTACTTCGGCGACGCGTGCGTGTGGTGGGGCCTCTACCTGCTGGCCTGCTCGACGTGGCCGGGCGCGCTGACGATCCTCTCCCCCGTGGCGATGACGTTCACGCTGGCCCGCGGCACGGGGAAACCCATGCTGGAGAAGGGAATGGCTCGCACCCGCCCGGCTTACGCGCACTACGTCGAGCGGACGAGCGGCTTCTTCCCGTTGCCGCCGAAGAAGGTCACTCCCCGGTGAGCCCGTCGGTCAGCTCGCGCAGCAGGTCGAGGTGGCCGACGTGCCGGGCGGTCTCCTCGATCATGTGCGTGAGCACCCAGCGGACGTTGAACGTCTCGTCCTTGTGCGTGACTTCGTCGTCCAAGCCGTGCTTCGCGACGATCTCGCGGCTGCGGTCGCTCTGCTTCTCGTAGTCGGCCAAAAGCCGGGCCAGTGTCGTCTCGGGCAGGATCCGGAACTCCGCGTCCGGGTCCTGCTCGAGCTTCTCCTCCCAGGTGTCCTCTTCGCCGTCGACGACCACGGCGAACCAGAACCATTCGTTCAGCGTCAGGTGGGCGATGAGACCGGCGATGGTCGTCAGCTCGCTGGGCAGGTGGACTCGCCGGACCTGCTCTTCGGTGAGCCCGCCGGCCTTCCACGCGACGGTGGCGCGGTGGTGGTCGAGCATGCTCGTGAGGATTTCGCGCTCGCCGCCGGTCAGCGGAACCTTCGGGCGCGGCGGTGGTGGTGTCATGCCCGGGAGTCTGCCAGGGACCACCGACAGGTTTTCGGGTTACCTTGCGCACGATGTAATCGTGGGCTAGGTTTACGGGCGTGCCGGATGAGTTCCTGTTGGACGAGCAAGCCTGCTTCGCGCTCTACGCGGCGTCGCGCGCGGTGACGGACACGTACCGTCCCCTGCTCGGCGAGCTGGGGCTCACCTACCCGCAGTACCTGGTGCTGCTGGTGCTGTGGGAGTCCGACGCCCGGCCGGTCAAGGAGATCGGCGAGGCGCTGCACCTGGACTACGGCACGCTTTCCCCGCTGCTCAAGCGACTCGAGGCCAACGGGCTGGTGACGCGGGCGCGCCTGCCCGCGGACGAACGCACCGTGGTGATCAGCCTGACCGAACAGGGCCGGACGATGCGCACGCGCGCTTCCGCCGTCCCGTCGGCCATCGGCTGCGCACTGGGCCTGGACGACGCTTCGCGGCGGGAACTCATCACCACCCTGCGGCGGCTGACGGCGTCGGCCGCCGCGTACTCACTTGGAGGCTTCGATGCCCAGCCGTGACGCGACCACCCACTGGACCGGCGGACTGCAGAAGGGCAAGGGCGAGGTCACGCTGGACTCGTCCAACGCCGGCGCGTTCTCCGTGTCGTTCCCGACCCGCGCGGGCAACCCGGACGGCCAGACGAGCCCCGAGGAGCTCATCGCGGCGGCCCACTCGTCGTGCCTGGCGATGAACCTGTCCGGGGTGCTGGAGGCCCAGCAGCTGACGGCGGACTCGATCGACGTGAGCGCGGAGGTCACCCTCGGCCCGGCGGCCGGCGGCGGCTTCGAGATCAGCGGAATCGCGATCACGCTGCGCGCGGTCCTGCCGGGCGTCAGCGCGGAGCAGTTCGCGGAGTACGCGGAGACGGCCGAGAAGACGTGCCCGGTGTCGAAGGCCCTGGCCGGCACGACGATCACCCTGGACGCGGCCCTCAGCTGAGGCCCGTCGCGAGCGGCCCCCTCTTTTCGCCGAGGGGGCCGCTTTTCGTCAGCGGGCGAACTTGGCGAGGTGCTTGCCCACCCAGGTACATCCGAAGTCCGCCAGTGTGGTGCCGGTCCAGCACCCGGGGATCCGGACATCGGTCCACAGGGTCATTTTCGGCCCGGCCAGGGTTCCGTGGCTGACGTGGACCACCGAGGCACCTTCGGCCCAGCAGAAGGCGAAGTGCGCGTACATGTACATCCATACTCGGCTGCCTGACGCGTCCACCGCCTCCACCGGCCCTTCGGTGGGATAGGGAGCTCGGTAGAAGACCTGCGTCCGTGCGCCGAAACGGAATTCTTCGGGGACGAAACCAGGCCTCAGCAACGGGTCAGTCTTCGACAATGGTGATCGTGCCGGTGCCATCGCAGCTTCCGCAGCCCTTTCCCTTGCAGTCGCCACAGGTGCGAGTGATGTTCTTCATTCCTCGAAAATATAATCGGGCGATCGGCGACGCCAGAGCTACTCGCGAATGCGCATCTACTTACCTGGAGCCGCCGGAGAACCCGCTCGCCGGAAATCGTCGGCGACCGACCGGAGGAATTCGACCGCCTCATCACCCCGGTACGCCCGAGAACGAAATGTTTCGAACAGTTCGGCGTGGTATGCCACGTCCTGCGGATCGCGCAACGCCACGGTGCCCGAGAACAATTCGACCGTCACCAACCGCTCGTCGTAGACGACGAAGATATTCAGCGGGGACGCCAAGACCTCGGCAGTCTGGGGAACAACCGAGATATCGACGTTTTCCCGTTCGGCCGTCGCAAGGAGGTTCGCCGCCTGGCCGACCATCACCGAAAGCGGCGCCCGCCGCCAGCGGACCGCCTGCTCGGTCAAGACGAACTTGAACTGCCGATCAATGTCGTCGAGAACCCGTTGCCAGGCCAACCGGGCCTCGACCATCCTGTCGACGTCACGGCCCGGCCGCCCCTTCATCGTCGAGGTGAGCACCTGACGCGCGTAGTCCGGCGTCTGGAGCAGGCCACTCGGGATGGCGGGGAGGAACTGCCGGACCAGTCGGGACGACTCGTGCAACGCCTTGATCTCCAGCTGACCACGCCACAATCCGGTGCGCGCCAAGGATCGCCACGACGTATAGCCGACGTTCGCGACACGAGCGAGGGCTACGAGCTTTTCGGCGGCTTCATCGGGAACAGCCAGCGCCGCGACGATCTGTTCGACATCGATCACCGAGGCGAGTACCTTGCCCGTTTCGATGCGGCTGATCTTCGCCTGGCTCATCGCGCAGCGGGCAGCCAGCCGTTCGCCCGAAAGACCAGCGGCTCGACGCAACTCCCGAAGCATCTCCGCCAGCGTCGCGCGCTGCTCATCCTGCCGACCCGGCTCCAGCATCCCACTCGTCAAACGGCACCCCGCGACTCAAAGCTACGTCTCGCCAGCCATGATATTTACCCAAATCGGGCTCCTCCACCAGTTCAGCACCGACGAAAGTGCCATCGCGATGGTAATCGAGGCGCACGACCGTAGCGCTGTCGAAGAGCCAGAAATCCTGAGCCGGTAGCCCCCAGTCGCTCTCCGTGATATCGACCATCCGGTAGTCCTCGCCGGCAGTTGCATTTCCCGGTATGCCCCAGGCACATTGATAACGAAGGTAGTCCGTCAACGGACGACGAATCAGCTTGGCGCGCTGGACAGTTCGCCCGGATGCGACGATCGCCGCGATCCGTCCGCGCCATGCGGCATTGTGCCCGGGAGGTTTCTCACCGCCGGCCAAGAACAGCTCCAAGTTCGGCTGCTCTGCCGGCATCGTGTAGATCTGTCGCACCTCCAGGCGGAACGCCGACGAGGTGAACTCGTCGAAGTACTTCTTCCCCCACTCAGCGCCCAAGCGCACGCAATGCCTCCTCGACCAGGTTCACCGACAACTCGACAGCCTGCTCGCCCGGCCCGAAGACCAGTCCTGCGGCAGCCGGCACCGCATCACCTTGCACCACGAGCGTGTTGCGGTCCGACAGATAGACGTTCGGGCACGTCCCATCGTCGCACGTTCCGGCAAGCTTCCTGAGCTTCATGGTCATCACGGTAAGGATTACGGAGAGTGCAAGCAAGACTACTCGGTGCCTAGTCGCGAGTTTGCATAAGTTCGACTCAGCCTGCCGTGGCCTTGGCTCGATAAGTCGACTTCTTCGCCTGGTTCCCGCAGATCTCCATCGAGCACCACCGCCGCGTCCCCGGGCGGGACGTGTCCAGGAACAGCGCGCCGCACGTCGGGCCCGCGCAGCGGCGGACCCGGGCGAACTCCGGTGACGTCACCAGGTCCAGCGCGTCGTGCACCAGCAAAGCCACCATCGCCGACGGCGGATCCGAAGCCTGCCAGCGCAACTCCCCCGCGGTCGTCAGCGAAGGCGCGGGCACCGGGAGGGCGGCGAAGCGGTTCAGGCGTTGCCGAACGGAGGGCCGCAAGGAATCCGTGAGCAGCGAATGGATCGCCTCGCGCGCCACCCACGCGTCGTCCACCGACGTGGGGCGCACCGGCGTCGCGAACGGGCCGAACGCGTCGATCCACGCTCCCCACGCCGCCGGGTCCGGGAGCTCCTCTGCTTCCGAGGATGTCCCGCGGTGGCGCAGCGTCCGAATGAAGTCGAGGCACAGTCTGCCCGCTCCCGCGCGAAATCGGTCCGTCATAAGGGTCACAGTACGCCGGAACCGGTTTGACTGGTACCGTCGGGAACCGATCAAACCGGTTCCACGACCCTGGGGGCACGATGACGGACACGAAGCAGGACGCGCCGCCCGGGTGGCTCGTGCTGCTGCTCGCCGTCTCCTGTGGACTGACCGTCGCCAACCTCTACTACGCCCAACCGCTGCTCGCCGAGCTGCGGCACACCTTCGGCGTCGGCGAGGCCGCCGCCGGCGGGGTCGTCACCGCCACCCAGATCGGCTACGCCGCCGGGATGCTGCTGCTCGTCCCGCTCGGTGACCGCCTCGAGAACCGCGGACTCGTCGCCATCTTGCTCGCGCTCGCCTGCGCCGGCCTCGTCGTCACCGGCGTCGCGCCGGGGTTCGCCGTGCTGCTGATCGCCTCCCTCGTCGTCGGGGCGACGTCGGTCGTCGTGCAGATCCTCATCCCGTTCGCCGCCGACATCTCCCCCGACGCCATCCGCGGCCGGATCGTCGGGCGCGTCGTGAGCGGGCTGCTGTTCGGCATCCTGCTCTCGCGCGTGGTCGCCAGCTTCCTGGCCGAGGTGACCAGCTGGCGCGTGGTGTTCCTGATCTCGGCCGCCGCGATGGCCGCGCTGGCCGTGGTGCTGCGGTTCATCCTGCCGCGCCGCGCACCCAAGACCGACGTCCACTATGGACAGCTGCTGCGCTCGACCCTGGCCATGTGGAAGAAACACCCCGACCTTCGCCACCGCGCGCTGTACCAGTCGGCGATGTTCGGGGCGTTCAGCGCCTTCTGGACGACGATCGCGTTCGTGCTCACCGCCCCGCCGTTCAACTACACCCAGCTCGGCGTCGGCCTGTTCACGCTGGCGGGCGCGGCCGGCGCCGCGGTGGCACCGCTGGCCGGCCGGTGGTCGGACCACGGTCACGGCCGGCGGCTCACCGCGGGCGCGTTCGTGCTGTGCGCAGCCGCCTTCGCACTCGCCGGCTTCGGCGCGCACAGCGTCATCCTGCTGGCGATCGCCGCGATCGCGGTGGACATGGCCGTGCAAGCGACGCTGGTGACCGGCCAGCACGTGATCTACCAGCTCGACCCGTCGGCCCGCGCCCGCGTCAACAGCGTCTACCTGGGCACGTTCTTCATCGGCGGCGCGATCGGCTCGCAGGCCGGCTCGATCGCCTACCACCTGGGCGGCTGGACGGCGGTCGTCGTCTTCGCGGGCGTGCTGCCGCTGCTCGGCCTGGCCGGGATGACCCGCACGCGCGTTTAGGCGAACACCTCCCGCCGCGCGGCCGCCCACCCGGCGTACGTCGTCCCCGGACGGCCGAGCAGCTCCTCGACGACACCGGTCGGCACCTGCGGATGGCGCAGGGTCTCCTCGAAGCCGTCCAGCATCCAGTCGACGGCCTGCTCGGGCACGCCGTACCCGACCCACTGCGATCTTTGCTGCGCCCGGGTCAGCTCGCGGAACCGGATCTCCTTGCCCAGCACCGATGCGAGCACCGAAACCTGGCCGCGCAGGCTGATCGCCTCGGGTCCACTCAGGACATATGTCTGGCCGACGTGCCCTTCGGTGGTCAGCACGCGCGCGGCCACCGCGGCGACGTCACCGAGGTCGATCGGGGTCTGCGTCGCGTCGCCGTAAGCCATCGCGACCTCGCCCGCGCGGACCATGCCCGCCCAGTCGAGCGTGTTGTTCATGAAGACGCCGGGCCGCAGGAACGTCCAGGCGAAACCGGCGTCCCGGACCGCCTCCTCGACGGCGCCGTACTCGTTGCCGCTGGAGCCTTCGTGGTCATCGCCGACGCTGCTGCCCGACAAGGCGACGACCCGCTTGATGCCCGCTTCGGTGGCCAGCTCGCAAAACCGCCGGACGGTCCGCGCCATCGGGGCGAGGTACACGGCGTCGACGCCTTCCAGGGGCAACGTCGACGGCCGGGCCAGCGACCCGACCACCACCTCGGCTCCGGCGGGCAGCGAAGCCCGCTCCGGATCGACGGTCAGCGCCCGCACCGGCACCCCCACGGCGAGCAGCTCGTCGACCACCAGGCGGCCCACGCTGCCGGTCGCCCCCGTCACCAGGATCGTCATGACACCCTCCTCATTCTCGTATGCCGTACGGGATCGTACGGCATACGGAAATGAGAGTGCACGTAAAACCGAAGAAATCAGGAAGTGATAGTGGGCAGCTCGGGCGCCGCGACGTCGTAGACCTTGCCGTCCTGGGTCAGCAGCGCGGCCAGGACCTTCGCCTTGCGGTCCGTCTGCTCCGCCGTCCCCCAGCGGACGACCTTCCCGCTCGCCAGCGTGAACTCCACGCTCGCCGGGGTCTTCGCCGTCGCCGTCGTGACCTGCTTCAGCAGCTGCTCCGGGATCACCCCGAGGACCGCCGTCACCGCGCGCGTCACCGGGTCGTCGGCCGACACCTTCGACAGCTTGAGCTCCGGCAACCCCGCCGGGCGCGCCGAGACCGTCTTGAACACCACGCCGCCGCCGTCGACCAGGTGGACGCCGTCGCCGCCCGGGCCGCTGTCGAAGAACGCGATCGCCGTCCGCTCGGTCACCGTGATCTCGACCGTGTTCGGCCACGACCGCGACACCTCGACCGTCGCGATCCCCGGCATCGCCGCCACCCGGTCGCGGATCTCGTCGGCGCTCAGCCGCAGCATCGGCTTGTCGATCGGGACCGCCGCCACCGCGCGGACCTGGTCGGCGGTCACCGTGCGCGAACCGCTGACCTCGACGTCCTTCGCGCCGAGCATCGAGCTGAAGAACAGCAAGTACACCAACGCGATCACGGTCAGCACCGAGAGCAGCGCCACCCAGCGGCGGCGGATCTCGACCCGCCGGTGGGGCCGGTTGCGCGGCGAAGGGCGCGTGGCCACCCGGGTGCGGCGGCGCTCCTCTTCGGAGCGCCGCCCCCGGCGTTCCCGCGCCAGGGCGGCGCGATCCCGTTCGTCCTCTTCGGACGGACGGCGGCGTTCCCTGGTCGGACTCATGGCCTCAGCGCTTGTCCAGCTCGGCGAGGATCTCCGGGCCCAGCTGCGTCACGTCGCCGGCGCCCATGGTGACGACGAGGTCACCCGGCTTGGCGAGCCCTGCCACCAGACCGGCGGCGACGTCGATCGCCGGCTCGTAGTGCACCGCCGCCGTCACCCGGTCCGCGATGAGCGCGCCGGTGATCCCGGGCTCGGGCTCCTCGCGCGCGCCGTAGACGTCCAGCACGACGACCTCGTCGGCCTGCGAAAGCGCCTCGGCGAACTCCGCCGAGAACGTCTTGGTCCGCGAGTACAGGTGCGGCTGGAACACCACGATCACCCGCCCGGACCCGGCCGCCGTCCGCACCGCGCGCAGCTGCGCGGACACCTCGGTCGGGTGGTGGGCGTAGTCGTCGTAGACGCGGACGTCGCCGGCGCGGCCCTTGAACTCAAACCGCCGTCGTACGCCGCCGAACACCGCGAGCCCCTCGACCAGGCCTTCGACCGGCGCCCCGAGCTCGATCCCGGCCAGCAGGGCCGCGAGTGCGTTGTTCGCCATGTGGTCGCCCGGCACCGCGACCTGCACGTCGATCAGCTTGGTCTTCAAGGAGATCCGCACGATCCCGCCGTCGGTGCGCGGCTCGTAGGACATGATCTTGGCGTTGTCCGGCCCGCTGACCCCGTAGCCGTACCGCTGCACGCGGACACCGCGCTTCGCGGCGGCGTCGCCCAGCGCGTCGGCCCCCTCGTCGTCGGCGCAGACGATCAGCAGGCCGTCCGGGTCGAGCCGGTCGACGAACTCGGTGAACACCTTCGTGTAAGCCTCGGCGGTGCCGTGGTGGTCCAGGTGGTCGGGCTCGACGTTCGTCACGACCGCGACCGACGGCGAGTAGGTCAGGAACGAGCCGTCGCTCTCGTCGGCTTCGGCGACGAAGATGCCGCCCTCGCCGTGGTGGGCGTTCGCGCCGGACTCGTTGAGGTCGCCGCCGATGGCGAACGACGGGTCGAGCCGGCAGTGCTGCAGCGCCACGGTGAGCATCGACGTCGTCGACGTCTTGCCGTGCGTGCCCGCGATGCAGGCGACGCGGTGGCCTTCCATCAGGCCGGCCAGCGCCTGGGCCCGGTGCAGCACCGGGATGCCCGCGGCCCGCGCCGCGGCCAGCTCCGGGTTGGTCTCCTTGATCGCCGTCGAGACGACCACCGCGGACGGCGGTTCCGGCAGCGACGAAATGTTCGACGCGCTCTGCCCGACGAACAGCTCGGCGCCCTGGGCGCGCAGCGACAGCAGCGCGCGCGACTCCTTCGCGTCCGAACCCGACACGAAAGCCCCGCGCGCCAGCAGGATCCGCGCGATGCCGGACATGCCGGCGCCGCCGATCCCGATCAGGTGCGCCCGGCGCAGCTCTTCGGGCAACTCAAGCACCGGCGGCCTCCAAAACGATGCGAGCGAGGATCTCGTCGGCCTCGCGGTGACCCATGCCGACCGCGGCCGCGCCCATCTTCGCGACGCGGTCGGCGTCGGTGACCAGCGGGACGACCAGGTCGGCGACCTTGGCCGCGGTGAGGTCGGCGTCGACGACCATCAGCGCGGCCCCGGCGTCGACGGCCGGGCGCGCGTTGGTGGCCTGCTCGCCGTTGCCGATCGGCAGCGGGACGAACACCGCGGGCAGCCCGACCGCCGTCACCTCGGCGACGGTCATCGCGCCCGAGCGGCACACCGCGACGTCGGCCGCCGCGTAGGCCAGGTCCATCCGCTCCAGGTACGGCACCGGCACGTACGCCGGCCGGCCCGGGAACTCCTGCACGACCAGCGTGTTCTTCGGGCCGTGGGCGTGCAGCACGCCGACCCCGGCGTCGGCCAGGTCCTTCGCCGCGCCGGACACCGCGCCGTTGATCGACTGCGCGCCCTGCGAGCCGCCGAACACCAGCAGCGTCGGCGCGTCCGGGTCCAGCCCGAAGTGCTCGCGGGCCTCGGCGCGCAGCGCGGCCCGGTCGAGCGACGTGATCGACCGCCGGAGCGGGATCCCGACGACCTCGGCCTTCGGCAGCGGGGTGCCCGCGACGGCGACCGCGACCCGCTTGGCGAACCGCGCGCCCACCTTGTTCGCCAGGCCCGGCGACTGGTTGGCCTCGTGCACGACGATCGGGACGCGCCCGCGCGCGGCCAGGTAGGCGGGCAGGGCGACGTAGCCGCCGAAGCCGACGACGACGTCCGCGCCGACCCGGTCGAGCACTTCACGGGTCCTGCGAACCGAGTCGCGCACCTTCAGCGGCAGCCGCAGCAGCTCCGGCGTCGGCTTGCGCGGCAGCGGCACCGGCGGGATCAGCTCCAGCTCGTAGCCGCGGGCCGGGACCAGCTTGTTCTCCAGGCCGCGCTCGGTGCCCAGCGCGATGACCGTCGCGTCCGGGCGCAGCCGCTTGACGGCGTCGGCCAGGGCGAGGGCGGGTTCGATGTGTCCTGCGGTGCCACCACCGGCGACCACGACCACGGGCCCTCTGCCCGCGGCGGATCGCTCGGTTCCCTTGACGGGCTTACTCACCAATGACCTCTCCGGTTCGCGGTACTCCGGGTACCACGGCTCGCTGTTGTCCGCGCGGCCCCGCCGCGAGACGTGGCCGTGCTCGTCCGTGCCGCGCTGCGGCGCACCGGCTCGCGGACCGACTTGCGCCGTTCCTGAGCCGGGGCGGGCCGCGCCGCACGGGGCGCGGGCCTGGCCGCCTTCGCCCCGGCACGCGCCGCCCCCTTGCGGGTGGCGGGCGGGCGGTACGGATCGGGCGCGGGCAGCCGCAGCAGGCGTCCGAATTTACCCGGCCCCTGCGTGCGCAGTGCGGCCACCGCCTCCGGTTCGTGCCGGGCGGCGTTCGCGAGCACGCCCATGATGAGCATGGTGATCACCAGCGAGGTGCCGCCGTAGGAGATCAGCGGCAGCGTGACGCCGGTGACCGGCAGCAGGCCGACGACGTAGCCGATGTTGATGCCGGCCTGCGCCACGAGGAACACCGTCAGCGTGCCGGAGACGATCCGGATCCACGGGTCGATGTTGCGGGTGGCGATCCGCAGGCCCACGATCGCGACCCCGGCGAACAGGCTCAGCACCACGACGCAGCCGATGAAGCCGAGCTCCTCGCCGATCAGGGCGAAGATGAAGTCGTTCTGCACGTTCGGCAGGTAGCTCCAGCTGGCCGCGCCCTGGCCGAGGCCCTTGCCGAACAGCCCGCCGTCGGCGAGGGCCAGCTTGGCCTGGTTCGCCTGGAAGCCTTCGGCGCTGGTGTCGGCGTCCGGCGAGAGGAACGACATGACACGGGCGAGCCGGTAGGGCGCGATGAGAGCGAGCACCAGCACACCGGCCAGACCGCCGGCGAGGATGACGCCGAACAGCCGTTTCGGCGCGCCGGCGAACCACAGCAGCGCCAGGAGCACCACGGCGAGGGTGACCGTGCCGCCGAGGTCGGGCTGCAGCATGACCAGGGCGAACATCAGCAGCGCGATCGGGACCACCGGCACCAGCAGGTGCCGCCACTGGTGGATCACGTTGTACTTGATCACCAGGATGTGGGCGCCCCAGAAAGCCAGCGCGACCTTCGCCGCCTCGACCGGCTGGAAGGTGAAGTCGCCGAGCCGGAACCAGCCCTGCGAGCCGTTCACCGTCGACCCCAGCGGGGTCAGGACCAGCACCAGCAGGCCCAGGCAGACGACCGTCGCGGTGGCCGACATGCGCCGGATCCGTTCCAGCTTGACCCGCATGGCCAGCCAGAACACGACCGAGCCGATCGCGACGAACACGAGGTGCTTGGTGAACAGCGAGTACACCCCGCTGCCGGTCTTCGGGTTGTAGGACTCGACCGACGACGCCGACAGCACCATGACGATGCCGATGACGGTGATCACGCCGGTGAGGGCCAGCACCAGGTGGAACGACGCCAGCGGACGCGAAAGCCACGCGGTCAGCGCGGTCCGGAACGCGACGAAGCCGCTCTCCTTGCGCTCGCGGCGCGGCCGCCGCTTGGGCGCGGGGTTCTTGGGCTTGGGCTCAGTGACCGTCACGCGGCGCCCCCGCTGCGTCGTCGCGGAGGACGTGCACCGCCGCGGCGAACGCGTCGCCGCGTTCGCCGTAGTTGCGGAACATGTCCAACGACGCCGCGGCGGGTGCGAGCAGCACCACGTCACCTGGCCGGGCCATCGCGCTGGCCGCACTCACCGCCGCAGTCATGGGTTCATCGTCACCCGTACGGAGGCTGTTCACCGGGACATCCGGCGCGTGTCGCGCGACCGCGGCGGCGATCACGGGTGAATCGACCCCGAGGAGCACGACTCCGCGGAGACGGCCGGAGACGCTGCTCACGAGTTCGTCGACGGAAGCGCCCTTGAGCTGGCCGCCGGCGATCCACACGATGCTCTGGTGCGCGCGCAGCGACCCGGCGGCCGCGTGCGGGTTGGTCGCCTTCGAGTCGTTGACGTACCGCACCCCGGCGACCTCGGCCACCTCGACGGCCCGGTGCGGGGCCGGCTGGTACTCGCGCAGCCCCTTCGCCACGGCCTCCGGCGGGACGCCGTGGGCGCGGGCCAGCGCGGCCGCGGCGAGGGCGTTCGAGACGTTGTGCGGACCCGCCGGGCGGACGTCGGCCAGCGTGGCGAGCTCCTCGGCGCTGTTCGCCGGGTCCGCGACGAAGGCCCGGTCGGCCAGCAGGTCCTCGACGATCCCCAGTTCCCCGGCGCGCGGGGTGTCCAGCCGGAAGCCGACGCGGCGGGCGCTCTCGGGCGCGTGCTCGCCGGCGATCCGCGTGGACCACTCGTCGTCGGCGTTGTGCACGGCGACCTTGGCGCGGGTGTACACGCGGCCCTTGGCGGCGGCGTACTCGTCCATCGAGCCGTGCCAGTCGATGTGGTCCTCGGCCAGGTTGAGCACCACGGCGGCGTCCGGCGCCAGCGTCGAGGACCAGTGCAGCTGGAAGCTCGACAGCTCCACGGCCAGCACGTCGTAGCCCGCGCGGACCGCGTCGAGGGCCGCGTAGCCGATGTTCCCGCAGGCCACGGCGTTGACGCCGGCCGCATTGAGGATCGATTCGAGCATGCCCACGGTGGTCGTCTTGCCGTTGGTGCCGGTGACCACGAGCCACGACGGCGGGTGCTCGCGCAGCCGCCCGACCCGCCAGGCCAGCTCGACGTCGCCGATCACCTCGACCCCCGCCTCCGCGGCGGCCACCAGCAGCGGCGACGTCGGCCGCCAGCCGGGGCTGGTGACGACCAGGACGACGTCGGACGGCGGCTCGGTCAGGCCGGGCACCAGCTCGGCGCCGAGGCCCGCCAGTTCGGCCAGGCGCTCGGCGTTGCCGTCGGTGACCGTGACGCGGGCGCCCAGGTCGACGAGCACGGGCACGATCGACTTGCCGGTGACCCCCGCACCGGCGACGAGAACGTGACGACCGGCGATCTCCATGTCAGCCGCCGAAGCCGAGCTGTTCGCTGTAGAACAGGCCGAGCCCGAACATGCAGCAGATCGCCGACAGCAGCCAGAACCTGATGATCACCGTGGTTTCCGCCCACCCGGCGAGCTCGAAGTGGTGGTGGAAGGGCGCCATCCGGAACAGTCTTCGCCGGGTCGTCCGGAACACCGCGATCTGCGCGACCACCGAGATCATCTCGACCATGAACAGGCCGCCGATGACGATGGCGAGCAGCTCGGTGCGGGTGGTCATCGACAGCCCGGCGACCAGGCCGCCGAGGGCCAGCGAGCCGGTGTCGCCCATGAAGATCTTCGCCGGGGCCGCGTTCCACCACAGGAACCCGACGCAGGCGCCGGCGGCCGCGGCGGCGACCACCGCCAGGTCGAGCGGGTCGCGGACGTCGTAGCAGGCGGGCGCCGGGCCGTTGGCGCAGTTCAGCCGCTCCTGCCAGAACGCGATGACGACGTAGGTGGCCAGCACCATCGCCGCCGAGCCGCCCGCCAGGCCGTCGAGGCCGTCGGTGAAGTTCACCGCGTTCGACCAGCCCGAGATCACGATGTAGCAGAAGATCACGAAGAACACCGCGGGGAAGGTGATCAGCGCGAGGTCGCGGACGTAGGAGAGGCTCTCCGACGCCGGCGTGATGCCGCGGGTGTCGGCGAAGTTCAGCGCCAGGACCGCGAACGCGATGGTGACCACCAGCTGGCCGACCAGCTTCGCGGTCTTGTTCAGCCCCAGGTTGCGCTGCTTGCGGATCTTGATGAAGTCGTCGAGGAACCCGACGATCCCGAGGCCCACCGCGAGCATCAGCACGAGCAGCCCGGAGGCCGTCGGCGCGCCGCTGCGGGAGTTGAACATCCAGTTGATCAAGTGCGCGGCGAAGTACCCGATGACCATCGCGGTGATGATCGCGACGCCACCCATCGTCGGCGTACCGCGCTTGGACTTGTGTCCCTGCGGGCCTTCCTCACGGATCTCCTGCCCGAAGCCCTGCCGGGAGAAGACCCGGATGAGGTAGGGCGTGAGCATGATGGAGACCAGCAGGCCCGCCGCGGCCGCGATCAGGATGCTGATCACGCGTCACCACCGTTCGAGCGATTCTCGGAGTTGTCGGTTTCCCGGGGTTCGAGCAGAGCTTCGGCGACCCGCCAGAGGCCGGCGGCCTTGGAGGCCTTGACCAGCACCACGTCCCCGGGACGGAGCTGATCATGCAGCAGGGCGATCGCGGCCCCGACGTCGGGTACCAGGGTCGATTCCTCGCCCCAGGAGCCCTCCTGGTGCGCGCCCTGGTGCATGGCCGCCGCCTCGGGGCCGATCACGACGAGCTTCGCGATGTTGAGCCGGACGACCAGGCGGCCGATCTCGTCGTGCGCGGTGACCGCGTCCGCGCCGAGCTCGCCCATCACGCCGAGCACGGCCCAGGACCGGCGGCCGCTCTCCCGCGTCATCGCCGCGAGGGCCTTCAGGCCGGCCCGCATCGACTCGGGGTTGGCGTTGAAGGAGTCGTTGAGGATCGTGACGCCGTCTTCGCGGGTGACGACCTCCATGCGCCGGGCCGAACGCCGTTCGAGGCTCGACAGCCGCGTGGCGATCTCCTCCGGCGTAGTGCCCAGCTCCAGCGCGACCGCCGCGGCGGACAGCGCGTTGCCGACGTGGTGCTCGCCGTGCAGCGGCAGCTTGACGTCGGCCTCGCCGGCCGGCGTGACCAGCCGGAAGGAGGCACGGGCCTCGTCGTCGAGGGTGATGCTCTCCGCGCGGACCTGCGCCGAGGGGCTCTCGCCGACGAACACGACGCGGGCCTTCGTGCGGCTCGCCATGGCCGCGACCAGCGGATCGTCGAGGTTGAGGACCGCGACGCCGTCCTCGGGCAGGGCCTCGACCAGCTCACCCTTGGTCTTCGCGATGCCTTCGCGCGAGCCGAACTCGCCGACGTGCGCGGTGCCGACGTTGAGCACCACGCCGATCTTCGGCGGCGCGATCTCGGCGAGGTGGGCGATGTGCCCCGGCCCGCGCGCGGACAGCTCCAGCACCAGGTGCCGGGTCTCGGCGTCGGCCCGCAGCGCCGTCCAGGGGTGCCCCAGCTCGTTGTTGAACGACCCGGGCGGCGCGACCGTCGGGCCGAGCGGCTCGAGCAGCTGCGCGATGACGTCCTTCGTCGACGTCTTGCCGGAGGACCCGGTGACGCCGACGACGGTCAGGTTTCCCTCGGCCAGGCGCTGCACGACGTACCGGGCGAGCTTGGCCAGCCCGGCGAGCACCGCGGCGCCGGAGCCGTCCTTGTCGCCGGTCAGGGCGACCGACCGCTCGTGGGCCTCGCCCGGGGCCGGTGGCGGGACGACGATCGCGGGCGCGTCGACCTCGCGGGCGGCCAGCACGGCGACAGCGCCGGCTTCGACGGCCTGCGCGGCGAAGTCGTGGCCGTCGACCTTCTCCCCCGGCAGGGCGGCGAACAGGCCGCCGGGCGTCAGCTTCCGGGTGTCGAACTCCACGCTGCCGGTCACCAGCGCGGCTGGGTCGGCGCGGTGCAGCCGGCCGCCGACGACGTCGGCGATCTCGGCCAGGCTGAGCACGATCACACACTCACCTCGAGTTTGTTGCGGATGGCCGCGGCCAGCTCGTCGCGGTCGGAGAACGGGTGCACGACGCCGGCGGCCTCCTGGCCGGACTCGTGCCCCTTGCCGGCGAGGAAGACGATGTCGCCGGGCCCGGCGAGCGCGACGGCGTGCTCGATGGCTTCACGGCGATCGCCGATTTCGATGATCTCGCCGCCTTCGGCGGGCCCGACGGCGCGGGCGCCGGCGAGCATCGCGGCGCGGATCGCCGCGGGGTCTTCGGAGCGCGGGTTGTCGTCGGTGACGATCAGGACCTCGCTGCGGCGAGCCGCCGCCTCGCCCATCATCGGGCGCTTGGCGGTGTCGCGGTCGCCGCCGCAGCCGAGCACGGTGATGATCCGGCCCTCGGCGCGGGCCCGCAGCGCGTCCAGGCCCTGGGCGACCGCGGCGGGCTTGTGGGCGTAGTCGACGACGGCGGTGAACTCCTGGCCGACGTGGACCCGCTCCATCCGGCCCGGCACCTGCACCCGGGCGAGCCCGGCGACGATGTGCTCGAGGGAGACGCCGGCGGTGCTCAGGATCGCCGCCGCCAGCACGGCGTTGGCGACGTTGAACTCGCCGGGCAGCGGGATCCGGGCGGGTGCGCTGAGGCCGTCCGGGCCGTGCAGGGTGAACCTCTGCTCGCCGTGCGGGGTGGCCTGCAGGTCGGTGGCCTTCCACACCGCGTCGGTGCCCGGGTCGGTGGTGACCGTGACCGTCTGCGGCGTGAGCAGCGCCTGGCCCCACGCGCTGTCGACCACGACGACCTCGGTGGTCGAGCGGCCGTCGAACAGCAGCGACTTCGCGGCGAAGTACTCCTGCATGTCCTTGTGGAAGTCCAGGTGGTCCTGGGAGAGGTTGGTGAAGGCACCGACCGCGAACCGGGTGCCGTTGGCGCGGCCCAGCGCGAGCGCGTGGCTGGAGACCTCCATCGGCACGTGCGTGACGCCGCGCTCCAGCATGACCGCGAGCAGCGCCTGCAGGTCCGGCGCCTCCGGCGTGGTGAACCCGCTGACCAGCCGCTCGCCGGCGATCCGGGTCTCGACGGTGCCGATCAGGCCGGTGGTCAGGCCCGCGGCCTGCAGGCCGGCGTCGACCAGGTAGGACGTCGTGGTCTTGCCGGAGGTCCCGGTGACGCCGAGGACGGCCAGCCGCAGCGACGGCTCGCCGTAGATCCAGGCGGCGATCTCGCCGAGGGCGGCGCGCGGGTCGGCGTGCACGAGGATCGGGACGCCGGCGTCGCGCAGCGCGGGGCGCTCGGCGCCGTCGGCGTCGGTGAGGACCGCGACGGCCCCCGCGGCGATCGCCTGGTCGCTGAAGTCGGCGCCGTGGGCCCGGGCACCGGGCAGGGCGGCGAAGAGGTCGCCGGGCAGCACGTGCTGGGCGCGCAGGGTGGTGCCGGTGACGGTGAGCTCGGCGGCGTCGGGCCGGTCGGCGATCAGCCGGGCGTCCGCCCTGGCGAGCAGCGTCGCCAGCGGGACCGGGTCGATGCGCGCCGGGCGCGGCGGCGCGGGGATCGCTTTCACCGGGCTTTCCGGCACCTGGGAACTGGACGATGACACGGACACGGCCAAGAGGCTACCGGCGGCCGTTCCGGGGGCCCGCACGCGGTACGGCGATTGCGCGCGGCTGAGGCACATGTGCTAGACGCACCGGCAGACCCTCTTGCCCCGCAACGCTTTCCCAGCCGCGGCCGGCCGAAGTGGACGATGCCGGGCCGAAAAGCCGTGAAGGCCTCCTTCGCGGCTCAAGAAGCCGGTAAGGAGGCCTTCACGGACCAAGAAGCCGGTAAGGGGGCCTTCACGGATCGTGCTCACGGCACGATGAGCGGGACCTCCGGCGACGGCCCGTCCGACAGCGGGATCTGGTACCGCTGCGTCAGGTACGACGCGATGCTGTGGAACAGCGGCGCGGCGGAGTGCCCCGCCGGCAGCGTCGTGTCGGGCGCGTCCAGCCGGATCCCGACCACGAACCGGGGGTGGTCCGCGGGCAGGATGCCGGCGAAGGTGATGTTGTAGAGGTGGTCGCTGTAGGCCTTCGTCCGCGGGTCGACCTGCTGGCCGGTGCCCGTCTTGCCGGAGATCTGGTAGCCCTCGACCGCGGCCGTCGGCGCGGTACCCTTCTGCAGGCCCTTGCCGTTCTGCGCGACCGCGCGCATCATGTCGCGCACCGTCTTCGCCGTCTGCGGGCTGACCACCTGGACCGACTTCGGCGCCGGCTCGGGCACCGTCGTCCCGTCCGGGTTCACCTTCGCCTTCACGATCCGGGGTTCGACGCGCAGGCCGTCGTTCGCGATCGCCTGGTACATCCCGGCCATCTGCAGCACGGTCATCGACAGGCCCTGCCCGATCGGCAGGTTGCCGAAGGTGGTCGCCGACCACTGGCTGCGCGCCGGCACGACCCCCGCGCTCTCGCCGGGCAGGCCGACGCCGGTGCGCTGGCCGAGCCCGAACTTCTTGAGCAGGTCGGCGTAGCGCTCCTCGCCGATCTTCTGCGCCAGCAGCAGCGTGCCGATGTTGGACGACTTGGCGAAGATCCCGGCGGTGGTGAACGTCTGCGTGCCGTGGGTCCAGGCGTCGTGCACGGTCTTGTCGGCCACCTGCAGCGCGCCGGGCACCTGGATCGTCGACTCGGGTGTCGCGACGCCGTAGTCGATCGCCCCGGTGGCGGTGACGACCTTGTTGACCGACCCGGGCTCGAAGGGCGTGGTGACGGCGCGGTCGTTCATCGCTTCGGCGTCGGAAAAGGTGGACTGGTCGTTCGGGTCGAACGTCTTGTCGTTGGCCAGCGCGTAGACCTCGCCGGTCTTCGAGTCGAGGACCACGGCCTGCCCGCCCTTGGCGTGCGACTGCTGGACGTAGTCGGTGAGCTGCCGCTGCACCTCGTACTGGAGGTCCGAGTCGATGGTCAGCTCGAGGTCCGAGCCCGGGACGGCGGCCTGCAGGTCGCGCTCGGTGCCCGGGATGACGACGTTGTCGCTGCCGTTCTTGGTGTTGACCAGCATCCGGCCCGGCGTACCCGCGAGGTCGTTGTCGCGGGACTGCTCCAGCCCCACCAGGCCGTGCAGGTTGTGCTTGGAGACGTCCTTGTCGTCGGTGCGCCAGTTCGCGACGCCGACGATGTTCGCCGCCAGGTTGTCACCCGGGTACTCCCGCAGCGCGCGCTTCTCGATTTCGACCCAGGCGAAGTGCTTCTGGATGTCGGTGGCGACCGAGGGCTCGATGTTGTGCTCGAGGTAGGTGAAGGACGCCGGCTTGTGGAAGAGGTCGAGCAGCTGCTGCTCGGTGAGCTGGTTCGGCACCTTGGCCGCGATGTACTTGGCGGCCGCGGCGGTCTCGCTGTCGAACGTCTTCTTCGTGCCGGGGTTCTTCGCGCCGAAGTCGTCCATGTTCTTGTGGAACGCCTTCAGGTTCACCGAGAGGGACCGCACCTCGACGCTGAACGCCAGCTTGGCACCGTTGCGGTCCACAATGGACCCGCGCTGGGCCGGGATGTCGATGTTCTGGGTGCGCTGCTTCTCGGCCGCCTCGGAGAGCGCCCCGGCCTCGAACCACTGCACCTGCACCAGTTTCACGCCCGCGACGAGCAGCACCGCGACCAGGATCAGGCGCACGGCGGAGAACCGGCCGCGGTGGCCGCCGTTGCCCCGCCGCGCGGCCGCGCTGCGCGTCCCGGCGGCGTAGGTCCGCCGCGCGCTGCCGGTGGTGCGCGCGCGGGCCTGTCCCCGGCTCGAAGCCATCACTGGCCGGCGCCCGGCTGCGCCGGCACGGGCTGCTCGTCGGCCGGCACGGCGGGCTGGTCGCCCTCGATCGGCGCGCCCTGCTGCGACTGCGTGCCCGCGGCGGGCGCCGCCGGCGGCGCGACCGGCACCGCCGGCGTGTCCGCCTTGGCCTTCTTCGGCTCGCCGACGAGCGACGTCTTCCCGTCCGGGCCCACGACGATGCGCGCCGGGTCGCCACCCGGCACCATGCCCAGCTGCTGGGCCGCGGGTGCCAGCGACGCGGGCGACTCGGCCTTCGCGACGTCGCGCTGCAGCTGTTCCTTCGTCTCGGCCAGCGTCGCGTTGGTCGTGCGCAGCTGCTCGAGCCGGTAGGAGTCGGCGATCGCCTGCGTGGTCAGCCACAGCGTGGTCGCCACGCCGGCGGCCAGCAGCGCCATCATCAGCAGCACGAACGACGCGCGCGACTTCGGCAGCCGCAGCTTGAGCTGCAGCTTGGGCTCGGGCGCGTCCGGCGTCCGCCGCGGCTTCGGCGCGGGCCGGGGCTCGCGCTCCTTGAGCAGGTCGGCGCGCTGGGCGCGGCGTGCGTAGGCGCGCTCGGCCGCGGACGTCCGGCCGCGCGAGGCGCGCCGGGGCGCGGCCTTGCCCGGTTCGGTGGTCTGCGGCTCTTCGACGGTGGTCGCGCGCGCGGGCTCGGCACGCTTGCGCGTCGCGGGCCCGCCGGCCCGGCGCTTCGTGGGAGCGGTCATCGCGGCTCTCCGATCCTCTCTGCGGCCCGCAACCGCACCGAAGCGGCACGCGGGTTCCGTCCGATCTCCTCTTCGCCGGCCTTTTCGGCCCCCCGGGTCAGGAGCTTCAGCTCCGGTCCGTGTCCCGGCAGCTCGACCGGAAGCCCCTCCGGGGTGCGGGACTTCGCGAGCTCGGCCAGTGCCTGCTTGACGAGCCGGTCTTCCAGGGACTGGTATGCCTCGACGACGATCCGCCCGCCGACCGGCAGCGCGCCCAGCGCGGCGGGCATCGCCCGGCGGAGCACTTCGAGCTCGCCGTTGACCTCGATCCGCAGTGCCTGGAAGGTGCGCTTGGCCGGGTGCCCGCCGGTGCGGCGGGTGGCGGCCGGGACGGCGTCGTAGAGCAGCTCGACCAGGCGCCCGCTGTTCGTGAACGGCTCCTGCTCCCGCGCGGCCACGACGGACTTGACGATCCGCTGCGCGAAGCGTTCCTCGCCGTAGTCCCGCAGGATCCGGATCAGCTCGCCGGGCGCGTAGGTGTTGAGGACGTCGGCGGCGGTGAACCCGGTGGTCGGGTCCATCCGCATGTCCAGGGGCGAGTCCTTCGAGTAGGCGAACCCGCGCTCGGCGCGGTCCAGCTGCATCGAGGAGACGCCGAGGTCGAACAGGATGCCGTCGGCCTTGGCGATCTTCAGCCCGGCGAGGGCTTCGGGGAGTCCGTCGTAGACGGTGTGCACGAAATCGACGCGGTCGCCGTGGCGGGCGAGGCGTTCGGCCGACTTCTCGAGCGCGGCCGGGTCCCGGTCCAGCGCGACGAGGCGCAGCCGCGGGAACGCTTCGAGGAGGGCGTCGGAGTGCCCGCCGAGGCCGACGGTCGCGTCCACGAGGACGCCGTCGCGTTCGGCGAACACGGGGGTGAACAGCTCGACGATGCGGCTCAGCAGTACCGGGACGTGCTCGGGTGCTGTCATGTTCCCTCCCCCTTTCTCGCCTGGCCCGGGGGAAATATGGCGGATGCCGTCAGGTCCCTGTCCGCCCGCTGCCGACCTGGTACCGGGGAAGGTGCACCAGGGCTGTTGAGCGGACAGAGGCCTCACGGCATCCGGGTGGACGTTCCCCTCACCGCGCGGGCGGCGAACCTGTCGTCCCCCGACGACGAAGGTGCACCGCGACCGCACGCCTAGAAGACGCCCGGCAGTACTTCCTCTCGAGCCTTCGCGTAGCTGTCTTCGTGCTCTTCCAGGTAGCCCTGCCACGCTTGGGCGTCCCAGATCTCCAGCCTGGTGATCGCCCCGATCACCACGCAGTCCTTGCTGAGCCCCGCGTAGCGGCGGAGCTCGGGCGCGATGCTGATGCGCCCCTGGCCGTCCGGTCGTTGCTCGTCCGTGCCCGCGAAGAGGTAGCGCTGGTAGGCCCGAACCGCCTCGTTGGTGAACGGGGCCTCGGCGACCTTGCGCGCCATCTGCTCGAACTCGGCGCGGGGGAAGACGAAGAGGCAGTGGTCCTGCCCCTTGGTGAGCATCAGCCCGCCGGCCAAGGCGTCGCGGAACTTCGCGGGCAGCGCGAGCCGCCCTTTGTCGTCCAGCTTCGGGGTGTGGGTGCCGAGGAACACGGCCTCCACCTCCCTACCGCACCCGGTGGCGAACCCCCGCCTGCGGCTCCGGGGCTTCCCTTCCGCCCCACTGGCCACCACCGTACCCCACTTTTCACCACAGTCAACGCGTGAAACCGGCGCCTCACTCCGTCGTGTGCTTTGTTTGCGCAGGTCAGCAAGGTGGGGGCTGGTGGGGGGTGCGGTGGGGGACGGTGGGCAAGATCCCCCGCGCCGGGGTCCGGAGCAACCTCAGCTGTATCCCATGCGTCCGCATAACGGCCGCGAAAGAACCCAGGGCCGGTTCCGTGGGGCCGGGTGGGGCCCCGGAGTGGGGCCCGGTGGGGACGCCGGCCCGAACGTCGCGAATGACTCATTCGCGGCGCCGGATGTCCCGAATGAGTCATTCGCGACGTTCGACGCGACCGATTGTCCACAGCCTCCCCGCGTAACCTTGAGTAGTCCACAGATTACGGAAAGGTCTGGTGCCAGCCCGGCCCTTTCAGGACCATCGAGCCGTGACCAGACGATCGTGGGCCAGGGACGCCGAAGTGCTCTTCGCCGCCAGTCGGCGTGGCGTGATCACGGTGGCGCACCTGGAAGAACTCGGGGTGCCCTCGCGGACCAGCTATCGGCGATGCCGTCCCGCCCAGCCGTGGCAACGGCTCCTGCCCGGCGTGATCCTGCTTCGGACGGGCGAGCCGACCCGGCGGCAACTGGTCGAAGCCGCCCTTCTTTACGGCGGTGAGGAGGCGGTCGTCACGGGACTGGAGTCGTGCCGCCGCCAAGGCCTGAAACGCGCGGCCGGGGCGGGGGAACCGATCCACCTCCTGTTGCCCGCCCGTCTGAAGACCACGAGCAGTGGCTGTGTCCTCGTCGAGCGGACCACCCGGATGCCCACCCCGGTCGAGTTCGAAGGGTTGCCGCTGGCGCCGGTGGTCCGCTCGGCGCTGGACGAGTGCCGGCGGCTGACCGAACGGGCGCCGATCCGGGCGCTGCTCGCCGAAGTGGTGCAGCAACTCGGCATCGACCCAGCAGAACTGTCCACGGAACTGGAGAAGGGAAGTGACCGAGGCAGCGCACTGCCTCGTGAGGCGCTCCGGGAGATCGGACGCGGCGCACGTTCGGCCGCCGAAGCCGAGGCCATGGCGCTGTGGCACCGAACCGGCCTGCCGGAGCCGTTCTGGAACGTCCGGATCCGCGACGAGCACGGGTGCCACATCGCCACGCCGGATGCCTGGTGCGACGACGTCGCTCTCGCCTGGGAGATCGATTCCTTCGAATTCCACTTCGGGCAGCCGGGCTACGCGGCGACTCTCAAACGCAACAACCGGTACGCCGCAGCCGGCGTCTCGGTGGTGCAGACGGTACCCAGCCGCCTGCGGAGTGAGCCCCGCGCTGTCGCCGACGAGCTCGTGTCGGCGTATCGCGCCGCTGCGGCCCGCCCACGCCCCCCGGTGACGCTGGCCGGACGTCGCGAATGACTCATTCGCGGCGCCGGATGTCCCGAATGAGTCATTCGCGACGCTCGGGACCGGCGGTCAGGACTCCGGGGTGAGCAGGGAGGCGACGCGGGAAGCGAGCCGCGCGCTGTCGACCGGGGTCACGTTCACCCACTCCACCCCACCCCGCCCCGCGGTCTTCGTCGCGCAGTAAGCCCCCACGTCGGTGTCGAACCAGGTCACCCCGCCCACCCGCGAAACCCGCCCCGAAGCCGAACGCCGGCTCACGCTGAACTGCCCCGCCGCATACACCGGCCGGGCCTGGATGGCCAAGACCTCCTGCTGCTGAGCCGAAGCCGAACGCGAAGCGGAAGACGAACCCGCAAGCGCCGAAGCCGCCAAGTTGACCCCATAGCCAGGCCCCGCCGTCAGCTCGGGCAGGACGTCGACCAGTGCCGTGCACACCTCGCTCGAGCGGATCGAGTCCAGGCCGATCGTCTGCTCCGGCTGGGTCGCCAGCACACCTCGGCTGCCGCGGGTCGCCGTCACCGCGCGGAACGGTGCCGGCGCCGTCATGTCCGCCAGCGCCTCGCACGCCACGAACACGTCGCCCTCCGCGAGGACTTCCAGGCGCGCGACCAGCGCCGGTGCCAAAGCGCCGTCGTAGAGACCCCGCTCGGCGAGGTTCTCGTACACCGCCTTCCGCACCTCGGCGCGCTCTTCGTCGGTGCCGCCGACGCTGCGCACGGTCAGCGGCTCCGGCGGCCGGTCGTGGCCGAGGTCGGTCCAGAGGATGTCGAACGCCGACGCCGAGACGCGGATCAAGCCGGCCCCAGCGTCGGTGGGTCCGCGAACGACTCGGCGGGCACGTGCCCGCGCAGGGCCGCGTCGCGGGTCCGCATGACGTCGATCGCCTTCTGCCGCGCGGCCTCCGCCTCGGCCCGGCGGGCCGCCATCTCGTCGGCCAGCCCGGCCAGGACGAGCACGTTCCCGGACGACGCGGCCTCGCGGATCATCGACGCCGGGTCGTACGTCACCGGCGGCGGCATGTCGGCGCGGGCCCGCGCGGCCGCGTCCGCCTGCGCGCCGACCGCGCCACCCACCGACGCCGACACCGCGGCCGAGTGCGAAAGCCACTGCGCGGCCCGGCCCACCGCTTCCCGCGCCGCGTCCCCCGCGGCGCCGCGCCAGTTCTCCTCCGACGAGGCCACCAGCGCGGCGAGGTCCGCCGTCGACTCGTGCAGCCGTTTCGCCAGCCCCTCCCAGCGCGCGCCCGCTTCGCCCGCGGCGACCGGGTCGTTGTCCCGCTCGACCTCCGCGGCCATCGTCTCGTGGCTGTAGGCCTCGTACCTCGCGGTAGGCACAGGGGGTTCGGACACGGCGCACCTCTCGGGTTCAGGGCAGCTTGGGCTCGACCAGCCCGGCCACCGTGCCCGCGCGGCGGCACGCGAGCGGGGTGTCCGAGAAGCCGGTGTTGCTGACGTCGATCTGGACGCTGGCCGTGTCGCCCACCCCGAGCAGCACGGCGCAGGTGCCGTCGGCGGCTTCCTTGTCCGCCACCTGCAACGCCGGGTGCGCGCCGACCTTCGTCTTGGTGGCCGTCTTCTTCGCGACCTCGAGGTCGGCCAGGCCGTCGGTCTCGCTGAGGGTCACGGTGACGCCGAAGGCGCCGGGCACGGTCCAGTCGCACGCGCGGGCGCCGGCGATCTCCTTGGGCTTGCCCAGCACGCTCACCCCGGCGGTCGAGCGGTCCTGCGGGCCGAGCAGCGCGCAGGGGTCGATCGCGGCGAGGCCGGTCCACGCGACGACGGGCGGGGACGCGGGCGTGGCGGTGGCCTCCGCCGAGGTGTGCCCGGCGGCGGCCGGCCGGGTGGCTGGCTGCTGCCCGCACCCGGCGGCCAGCACGAGCAGGGCCGCGACCCACAGCAGTCGCATCCGATCAGCCACCCGTGCAGTCCACCCCTTCGGCCGCCTGCTCGTCGGCGTGCTGGTACTTCGCCAGCGCCTGGCCGATCCGGTGCTTGAGCGTCTCGAGCTCCTTGCCGAACGCCGTCAGCTGCCGGACGGCCGAGCCCTGCCCGCCGATGCCGTACTCGGCCATGAACTTGCCGAGCTCCCCGGCGTACCCGCCGCCGAGCGGCACGCTCCGGCCGAGCACCTTGGCTTCGCGGACCATCTCGCCGACGGCGTCCTGCAGGGCGCCGATCTTCGCGTAGGCATCCGTCGCCAGCTCGGGCGCGACCGCGAACCCGCGGACGTCGTACGTCTGCTGCCGCACCTCGCTCATGAGCGGTTACGCCTCTCTGTAGCCGGGCGAACTCGTATCGGAGCATAGAACAGAGCAGGGTGTCAGCGGGAGCACCCAGAATCGGGTGACAACGCACCCATTCGGGGTATCGTCCCTGCTTGCGCAGTGTCATCGACCGACGTGCCGGGCGTGATCCCCCGGGCTTCGCGGGGTTCCGCCCCCAGGTTCGCCCGGGTTTGACACACTGGATGGAAGGCTGGTCGCTGCGCGCGGACAGCAGCGAGGGGGCCGATCGGGCCCGGCGGTGCGCACCGAGCGCGCGGCCATGCGCCACCAGGAGGTCGAGTGACGTCGAGAATCCAGTCTGCGACGCCCGGATCGGGCGAGCAGGCATCCGGGCGACCGCCTTATCCGGCGGAGTCCTCGGGCAACGGCCGGGCCAACGGCCGCCCCGCCAGAGTGTCGCTGGACGAACTGCACGAGACCGCGCGGCGGATCGCCGCGAACGTGGAGCGGGTGCTGGTCGGCAAGCCCGACGTCATCCGGATCGCGCTGGTCACGTTGCTCGCCGAAGGCCACCTGCTGGTCGAGGACGTGCCCGGCGTCGGGAAGACGTCGCTGGCCAAGGCCCTCGCGCGGTCGATCGACTGCACGGTCAGCCGCATCCAGTTCACCCCGGACCTGCTGCCGAGCGACGTCACCGGCGTCTCCATCTACAACCGGCAGAGCGGCGGGTTCGAGTTCCGCCCCGGCCCGGTGTTCGCGAACATCGTGGTGGGCGACGAGATCAACCGCGCCTCGCCGAAGACGCAGTCGGCGCTGCTGGAGTGCATGGAAGAGCACCAGGTCACCGTCGACACCTCGACCTACCACCTCGAGGAGCCGTTCATGGTGATCGCCACCCAGAACCCGATCGAGATGGAAGGCACCTACGCGCTGCCCGAAGCCCAGCGCGACCGGTTCACCGCGCGGGTCTCCATCGGCTACCCCGACCAGCAGGCCGAGCTGGCCATGGTCGACGAGCACGCCGGGCACAACCCGATGGACGACCTGCAGCCGGTTTCCGACGGCGAGACCGTGCACCGGCTGATCGAGACGGTCCGCGCCGTGCACATGGCGCCGGAGGTGCGCCGCTACGCCGTCGACGTCGTCTCGGCCACCCGCCAGGTCCCGGAGATCCGGCTCGGCGCGTCCCCGCGCGCGACGCTGCACCTCGTCCGCGCGGCGCGGGCGCAGGCAGCGCTGTCGGGCCGCGACTACGTCGTGCCCGACGACCTGCACACGGTCGCGGTGCCGGTGCTGGCGCACCGCCTGGTGCTGACCACCGAGGCCCACGCGGCGCGCCGGTCGGCGACCGACGTCGTGCGGGCGGTGCTGCACCGGGTGCCGGTGCCGCAGGGCTCCCGGCCCCAGTAACGCACCGGCGAAGGGGAGACAACGACGTGCTGCGTGCCCTGTCCGGCCTGACCACCCGCGGCCGCTGCCTGCTGGCCGCGGGGCTGGCGGCCGCGGTGTGCTCGTTCGTGCTCAACGAACGCGACCTGCTGCGGGTCGCCGTCTTCGTGGTGGGGCTGCCGCTGCTGGTCGCCGCGTTCATCTCGGCGACCCGGCTGCGCATCGGCGCCACCCGCGCGCTGCACCCCCAGCGGGTCGCGGTGGGCGGCAACGGCGAAGTGCAGCTGGAACTGTGGCGCAGCGGGCGCCTGCCGGCCGGCGAGATCCTCCTCGAGGACGGCGTGCCGTACGCGCTGGGCTCGCGGCCCCGGTTCGTCGTCGAACGCCTCCCGCACGACCGGCGGGTCGCGCTGCGCTACCCGCTGCAGCCGGTGCTGCGCGGGATCCAGCAGGTCGGGCCGCTGCGCGCGACCATCACCGACCCGTTCGGGCTCTGCGAGTTCGAGCGTGAGCTGATCGGGCACTCGCGGCTGGTCGTCGTCCCCCGGGTGGTCCCGCTGTGGGGCCTGCCGAGCGGCGCGGGCATCGGCGTCGGCGACGACGGCACGGTCCGGCTGCACGCCGGGCAGGGCGAGGCCGACGTCATCGTCCGGCAGTACCGCCAGGGCGACGACCTGCGGAAGGTGCACTGGCGCTCGACCGCCCGCCGCGACGAGATCATGGTGCGCGTCGAGGAGCGGCCGTGGCGCGGCGGCACCACGGTGCTGCTCGACCACCGGGCCGCCGCCCACCACGGCAGCGGCCCGGCCGCGAGCCTGGAGTGGGCCGTGTCCTTCGCCGCTTCGGCCGCGCTGCACCTGCGCCGGGCCGGGCACCGCGTCCGGCTGGTCAGCGAACACGGGGCCACGCTCGCCGACACCCCCGGCGACGGCGGCGACCACTACGACCACGTCGTGCTCGACGCGCTGGCCGCGCTGCAGCCCGCGCACCAGCGCGACATCACGCTGGCGAGCGACCCGGCCGACGGCCAGGAGCTGGTCGCCGTGCTCGGCACGGTCAGCACCGAGGCCGTGCGCGAGCTGGCCCAGTTCCGCCCCCGCGGCATCCGCAGCCTCGCCGTCCTGCTCGACACGCCCACGTGGTCGGCCGGGGTGAGCGCGCCCGAGCAGCGGGCCGCCGCCACGGAGGATTCGGCCGCGCTGCTGCGCGCGTCCGGCTGGGGCGTGGTGATCGCCGGCCCCGGCTCGCCGATGCCCCAGGTGTGGGCCGAGCTGTGCCAGGCGGGCGCCCGCCGCGGCACGCTGATCGGCGGTCCGCGATGAGCACGCACCCCCGCCACCGCCACCCCGCATCACGGCCCGCGAAAAGCACCGACGCCACCTCGGCCCCCGACCGGCAGCCCGCGACCAGCACGCCCGCAGGCCACCGCCGTCTGGCGAAGCAGCCCGCGACCAGCACGTACGCCCGCCACTCGGCACCGCGGCCCGCGAAAAGCACCGACGCCACCCCGACCCCCGACCGGCAGCCCGCGACCAGCACGCCCGCCTTGTACCGCCACCCCGCACCGCGGCCCGCGATCACCCTGTCCGCCGCCTCGACCCGGATCGGCGGTACCCGATGAGCACCGCCGCCCCGCCGCGTCCGTCCGCGACCCCGCCGCGGCGCCCCTCCTCCCAGCACCCCCTCTCCGCCTGGCGCGGCAGCCTGCTCGCGCCGGCCGCCGCCGGGATCGCGACGCTCTGCGCCGCCACCTCGGTGACCAGCGTCGTCTCGGGCCTGGCCTGGTTCGGCTACCTGTTCGTCGCGGTCCTGCTGATCGCCGCGACCGGCCTGGCCCTGCGCTCGCTGCAGGTGCCGACCGTGCTGGTCGGCCTCGGCCAGCTGCTCGTGCTGCTCTTCCTGATCACCGGCGCGTTCACCACGCACGGGATCCTGCAGGTCATCCCCGGCCCGGAAGCGTTCGGCGAGATCGGGAGCACGCTCTCGGCCGCCGCCGAGCAGATCCGCGTCGGGCTGCCGCCGGTCGAGGGCAGCCAGCCGATCCTGTGCCTCGTGACGATCCTGGTCGGCCTGGTCGCCGTCCTCGTCGACACGCTGACGGTGGCCGCCGCGGCCCCGGCCGCGACCGGGCTCGTGCTGCTCTGCGTCTACGCCGTGCCGGCCGCGTTGAGCGAGGAAATGCTGCCGTGGTGGACCTTCCTGCTCGGCGGGGCCGCGTTCGCCGGCCTGCTGGCGGTCGACGGCAACCACCGGCACCGGCGCTGGCGGACCCGGGAAGCGCCCGGGCGCAGCGGCAAGCCGGGCGTGCTGTCCGCGCCGGTCGCGGTCGTGGCCGCGGCGATCGTGCTCGGCCTGTTCGGCGGCGCGATCACCTGGGTCGGCACGGTCGGGCGGATCCCGTTCGGCAACGGCGGCGACGGCCCGGGCGCGGGCGCCGGCGGGTTCGGCATCCAGCCGTTCACGGAGCTGCGCGGCATGCTCGACCAGGGGTCCAACCGCGAGCTGTTCAAGGTCCGCGGCCTCGGTACCGACCGGCGCCTGCTGCGCGCGATGACGCTGGACACCTACTACCCGAACAAGGGCTGGGGCCTGCACGACGAAGGCCGTTCGCAGCAGGGCGTCCCGGTCGGGCCGCAGCTGCCGCCCGCCCCCGGCGACGACGGCAGCGGTGCCGCGCGCCGGATCGACGTCGAGCCGGCGAGCTGGCGCGACAACTGGCTGCCGGTGTACGGCGCGCCGCGGGTGATCGACGGCGCCGCCAACGGCTACCTCTACGACCAGGTCAGCGGCACGGTGTTCACCACGCGCAGCGAGGTTCCGCCGTCCTACACCGAATACGCGTCGCTGAAGGAGCCCACGGCCGGGGAGCTGCGCGTGACCCCGCAGGTCGACGACCTGCCGCCGCGCTACCTCCAGATCGACCGCGTCGACGACCGCGTCCGCGCGAAGACGCAGCAGCTGATCGCCGCCGAGTCCAACGACTTCGACCGCGCGTCGGCGATCTGGCGGTACTTCACCGCGCAGAACGGCTTCGTCTACGACACGAAGACCGCGCCGGCGAACGACGCCGACGCGCTCGCGGACTTCATCCTCAAGGGCAAGCGCGGCTTCTGCGAGCAGTTCGCGTCGGCGATGGCCGTGATGCTGCGGGTGGCGGGCATTCCGTCGCGGGTGGCCATCGGGTTCACGCCCGGGGTGCCGGTCAACGACTACCTCTCGATCAGCACCCAGGACGCGCACGCGTGGGTGGAGGCGTACTTCGGCGACAAGGGCTGGGTGACGTTCGACCCGACGCCGCTGTCCGACGGCCGCGGCATCACTCCGTCGTACCTGCAGGCCGGCACGCAGGACGGCAACCAGCCCGACGACACGCAGGTGGCGCCGAGCACGGTCCAGTCGAGCGCGGCGCCGACCGGCGCGCCCCGCGACACCGAGCAGAACCAGCAGGCGCAGGACCAGCAGGCCGCCGACGAGGGCCCGCCCGGCTGGGTGTGGGTGCTCGTCGTGGCCCTGGTCGTGCTCGCGCTGGCGGCGACGATCCTGGTGGTCGCCGGCGGGCGCCGCAGACGGCCGGACCGCGAACCCGCGTCCACCGGTTTCGCGGCGCTGCTGAGGAACTGGCTGCCGCTGATCGCCGCCGCGCTGTGGGTGGCGGTGCTCGGCGTGCTGACGTGGCTGGTGGCCTGGTGGTTCAGCCTGATCGTGGTGCTGCTGCTGGCCGGGTTGCTGGGTCCGTCGGCGGCGCGCGACGTCGGCCGGCGCCGTCGGCTGCAGGAGATCGTCGCGCAGCGCCCGGGCGCGGCGGACGCGGCGTGGTCCGAGCTGCGGGCCGAGTGCGCCGACCGCGGGCTGCCGATCCCGCCGAGCGACACGGTCCGCGTGGCCGGTCAGAAGCTGGCGGCGAAGCACCACCTGGACGACGAGGGCCGCGACGGCTTGCGCACGGTGATCGGCGTGGTGGAGAAGTCGTGGTACGGCGAGGACGGCCAAGCCGACCCGACGCTCCCCCCGGCGTTCGACCACCTGCGGCGGAGCCTGCACCGGAACGCCCCGCTGTCCTGGAAGGGCCGGCTGTTCCCGAAGTCCCTGTTCCGCAACCGCGACTGAGGTAGGCCCCGACGGGCATCTCGCGTGATCAGAAGGGCATCACGCGTGTCTGGCGGGGCATCTCACGCGCGACACCGTCTCGATCACGTGGTCACGCGGGTCCCCCGGCCGGGCGTCACCCGCTGTCACCGTCGCTCTCGTCGGACCGTGGGACGGGCTGAGCACACAAGAAGATCCGCGTCCCACCGCGGGCGGCGGGACGCGGATCTCTGTGGTCTGGCGGCGCTACTGCTCCTCGAAGCGCTGGCGGAAGCGCTCTTCCATGCGCTGGGTGAAGGAACTCCGGCGGCCCGGCTGCTTGGCTCCGCGAGCTCCCGATCCACCGCCCTTGCCGTCCGATTCGGCGCCGTGCCGGATCGATGTGACGGCCAACATGACCCCGAAGAACATCACGAGGAACCCGAGCACGCTGATCAGCGGGATGTCGGCCACCCGGAACTGCGGCACCACCACGCCCAGCACCAGCAGGGCCACGCCCACCGCGAACAGGGCGATGCCCTGGATACGCCGTCGGCGAGCGGGGCGACGCAACCGGGTGCCACGCACCGTGGATGCGAACTTGGGGTCCTCGGCATAGAGCTCGCGCTCGATCTGATCGAGCAGCCGCTGCTCATGCTCGGAGAGTGGCATCTTTCCTCCTCCGGCACAGCTGTCGCGGGCGCCGGGCCGCGCAACGTTCTGGACCCAACAGCCAACCCCAGGCGGGGTGGCACTGTCCAGGATACGAGGCCCGCGCCCGGACGACTACCCGATCCCGCATCCAGAAGGGATCGAATTGGGCTAAATCCCGCCGGAGCGGGGTTGCGGACGGTCACCGCCACCGAAAGTGACCGATTCACGGCCTGTGCGGCGATGTGGGGGACGGTTACCGAGCCGAAGATCACGCGGAGTGCGTGACGCTCGCCGGGGCGGCCTGCGGCAGCGGAGGTCCGGCTCGGATCGAAAGCAAGCGAAGCCGCGCGAGCCACGACTTCCGCCGCCGTGTGCACCGATCAGCCGCTCCGGCTCACTCCTCCCGCGGCCCCAGCAGCGACGCCGGCCGCACCGCCGCGGACCCGAACTTCGACCGCGCCACGTCGGCCGCCACCTCCGCGTCCCGCCACCTCGGGGCCGGGGAGTCGAACACCAGCTGCTCCCCCGCCTCTCCCGTGTCCAGCCCCTCCACCCGCACCCCGATCAACCGGACCGCACCCGTCGGCGCGTGCGCCGTGAGCAACGCCACCGCCACCGCGTGGATCTCGCGCGCCACGTCCGTCGCCGAGACCAGCGTTCGCGCCCGCGTGATGGTGTGGAAGTCCGCGAACCGCACCTTGATCGACACCGTGCGGCCGCGCACGCCCCGCTCCCGCAGCGTCGCCCCGACCCGCGACGCCAGGCGCAGCAGCTCCAGGCCCAGCTCGGCGCGGGAATGGCGGTCGACGTCGAACGTGTGCTCCGCGCCGATCGACTTCTCCGGCGAGTCGACGACCACCGACCGCTCGTCGACGCCGTGCGCGAGCCGGTACAGGTGCTCGCCCGCCGCCACGCCCAGCGACTTCTTCAGCCGCTCCGGCGGGAACGCCGCGACGTCGGCGATCGTGCCCAGCCCCAGCCGCCGCAGGTGTTCCTCCGTCCGCGCGCCGACGCCCCACAGCGCCGACACCGGCAGCGGGTGCAGGAACGCCAGGGTCTCCGCCGCGGGCACCACGACCATGCCGTCCGGCTTCGCCATCCCCGACGCCAGCTTCGCGACGAACTTGACCTTCGCCACTCCGACCGAGCAGGTGATCCCGTGCTCGGCCTCGACCCGCGAGCGGATCCGCGCGCCCAGCGAAGCCGGCGTCGCGCCCAGGCGCCGCAAAGCCCCGCTGACGTCCAAGAACGCCTCGTCGAGGCTCAACGGCTCGACCAGCGGGGTCAGCTCGCGGAAGATGCCCATCACCCCGTGGGAAACCTCGCTGTAGAGCCCGCCGGTCGGCGGGATGTTGATCAAGTGCGGGCACAGCCGCTTCGCCGTCGAGAACGGCATCGCCGAGCGCACGCCGAACTTCCGCGCCGGGTAGTTCGCCGCCGCCACGACCGCTCGCGGCCCGCCGCCGGACACGACGACCGGCTGGTCCGCCAGCTCGGGCCGCGTGCGCAGCTCGACCGACACGAAGAACGCGTCCATGTCGACGTGCAGCATCCCGCACCCGGTGTCGTCCGGCGGCGGTTCCCCCGGCCGGACGCGGAACCGGCCCATCCCGCCCGGCAGCTCAGCATTTCGCCCCACGATCAGGACGCTACCGGCCACCACCGACAGTTTCGGATCAGCAGCGGCGCCACGGCCGAAACCCGCCGGAAGAAGATCAAGCGAGCCGCGCGACCGCGTGCAGCCGGCCGGCGATGTCCCGCAGCGCCGGCGACCCCGCCGCCACCCGCTCGAACTCGGCCAGCTCGTCCTCGCGGACGTCGCCGCCGACCAGGTCCGAGATCACCCGGTCGCCCTGCAGCAGCGTCACCGCCAGGCCGGCGGCCTCCAGGTCGGCACGCAGGCCGGCGGCGGAGAACCGGCGCAGCACCGTGTCGCCCGGGACGGCCCCGTCCGCGCTCTCGAGCAGCCGCTGGGCCTCGCCCACCCGGCCCGAAAGCGCGCGGTGCAGCACCGCCGCGTGCCGGTTCGCGACCAGCACGGACACCGCTCCGCCCGGCGCGACCGCCGTGGCCAGCGCGGTGAGCACCGCGGCCGGGTCGTCGACGATCTCCAGCAGCCCGTGCGCCAGCACCAGGTCGGCCGAGCCGGCCTCGACGTACCGGCCGAGCGCGTCCGAGTCGTCCGCGACGACCGTGATCAGCTCGGAGACGCCCTCTTCCTCGGCCCGGCGCTGCAGCGTGGCCAGTGCGTTCGGGCTCGGCTCGACGACGGTCACCCGGCAGCCCGCCGCCGCGAACGGCACCGCCCAGCCGCCGCTGCCGCCACCCACGTCGACGACGCGGGGGTGCTCGGCGCCCCGGGCGCGGGCGGCCTTCAGCTCGGCCTCGAGCACCCGGCGGACGGCGCCCGAACCCCGGGCGGCCACGGTCTCCGTCTTCATGCCGCACAGGGTAGTGCCCGCCCCGGTCCGCTTCCCCGGCTCCTCCCTTCGAGTGAACGCCCCTTGCCCGGCGGCGCGCCCGGCCCGCACCCGTAGGCTGGTGAACGTGCACACGGTCGCCGTACTCAGCCTCAAGGGAGGCGTCGGCAAGACGACGGTCGCTCTCGGTATCGCGTCCGCCGCCCTGCGTAGGGGCACGCGAACGCTGGTCGTGGACCTCGACCCGCAGGGCAACGCCACGACCTCGCTCGACCCGCCGTACACCGACGCAACCCTCGCCGACGTGCTCGAGAACCCCACGCGCGAGATGCTGGAACGCGCCATCGCGCCGAGCGTCTGGGGCGAGGACGTCGACGTCCTCGTCGGCACCGAAGAACTGGAACTGCTCAACGACCCCGACGCCGGCAGCGAGCGCCTGGCGAACTTCTCCCGCGCGCTGGACGAGCTGCACCGCACGCCGCTGCGCGAGACGCCGTACGAGCTGGTGATCCTCGACTGCCCGCCCTCACTGGGCCGGCTGACGAAGTCGGCGCTGGTCGGCGCGGACAGCGCGCTGATCGTCACCGAGCCGACGATCTACGCCGTCGCCGGCGCGAACCGGGCCCTGGAAGCGATCGAGAAGATCCGCAAGGAGCTCAACCCGGACCTGCGCGCGATCGGCGTCCTGGTGAACAAGCTGCGCGTGCGGTCCTACGAGCACCAGTTCCGGATCGCCGAGCTGCGCGACAACTTCGGCTCGCTGGTGATGCCGACCGCGATCCCCGACCGGCTGGCCGTGCAGCAGGCGCAGGGCGCGTGCAGCCCGATCCACGAGTGGCATTCGCCCGGCGCGCAGGAGATCGCGCTGACGTTCAACATGGTGCTGGCCAAGATCCTGCGCTCCAACCGGGCGGGCCGCCACCGCATCGCCGGCGAAGAGCCCGAAGGCCCGGACTGGCCCGAGGGCCCGGCCCCGGAGACGCCCGAGGCCCCGGCCGAGGTGTCCGAATCCGCGGGGTGAGCCGTGCCCGAAGGTGACACCGTGTACCTCGTCGGGAAGCGCTTCGACCGGGCACTCGCGGGCAAGACGTTGCTGCGCGGCCAGTTCCGGGTGCCGCAACTGGCCACTGTGGACCTGACCGGCCGCGAGGTGCTCGGCGTCGGGACGGTCGGCAAGCACCTGTTCACCCGCTTCTCCGGCGACCTCACCCTGCATTCGCACCTGATGATGGACGGCATGTGGGACGTCTACCCCGCCGGCGCGAAGTGGCGGCGGCCCGGCCACCACGCCCGCGTCGTCCTGACCGCGGCCGACGTCCAGGTGATCGGTTTCCGCGTCCACGACCTCAAGCTCGTGGCCACGCCCAAGGAACGCGACCTCGTCGCCCACCTCGGCCCGGACCTGCTGGATCCACAGTGGACGGACGAGCACGCGGCCCGCGCGGCGGCGGCCCTGGCCGCCGACCCCGGGCGCGAGCTGGGCCTGGCCCTGCTCGACCAGCGCGTGATGGCGGGCGTCGGGAACCTCTACAAGTGCGAGATCGCCTTCCTGCTCGGCGTGACGCCGTGGACGCCGATGTCCGAAGTGGACGCACGTGCCACGGTCGCGCTGGCCCGCAAGCTCTTGCTGGCCAACGCCTCCGCCGGGCGCTTCGACCAGAGCACGACCGGCCACCTCGACCGCAACCGAAAGAACTGGGTCTACGAGCGCACCCGCCAGGGCTGCTTCCGCTGCGGCGGCAAGGTCCAGGTCCGCACCCAGGGTCACGACGTCCAGCGGCGGCCGACGTGGTTCTGCCCGAAAGACCAGCACGGTCCCGCTCCCGCGAGCTGAGCCGAGTCCGTGCCGTCGTTCGAGCGCCCGCTCCACGGCTGTTCGCGCAGCGCGAACGCGGTCCTGAAGACCGAGATCACAGCTGTGTCTTCGGAAAATGACGTTGCCGGAGACCGGGATCTTCGCCTAGCGTGGCAGTACACGAGAGAGGAGGTGGTCCAAAGTTGTATATCGACAGGACTCGTGAGGTGGCTGTCCGCTAGCGGATGGCACGTGGAGGACTTTGAGCAGCGCTACAGCTGAGCCACCTTCGGCTCATCGCCTGCTCCACGTGATGCCTGATAGCGAATACCAGGCAGTCACCGTGCTCCCGGGGTTTCCGAGCACCAGTCCGGCTCGGACTCGGACGTTTGACGGCGTTCGAGAGGCACCCCGGGGGTTCCTTCATGCGCTCATTTGTGCAGGTCACACCGCCTGCCGGCGCTGAGTGACCGCCCGGCGATCCGACCACGGGATTCGACGAACGCCGTACTCCGCTCTGTCCCCCGGACGGCTGAAGGTCGCTAGCCTGGAAGCATGCTCAGGCCCGACTACCCGATCACCACGGCTCGGCTGCTCCTGCGCCCGTTCACGCCCGACGACCTCGACGCGCTGAACTCCTTCCAGTCCCGCGCCGACGTCGCCCGCTACCTGTACTGGGGCCCGCGCAGCCGCGCCGAATCGGCCGCGGCACTGGCGAAACGGGTGCACAGCTCGACGTTGACCAAGGAAGGGCAGTTCCTGGCCGTGGCGGTCGAACTGGCCTCGACCGGGCAGCTGATCGGCGACCTGAACCTGGAGTGGCTCAGCAGCGAGCACCGGCAGGGCGAGATCGGGTTCGTCTTCCACCCGGACCACCACGGCAAGGGCCTCGCCGCGGAAGCGACCACGGAGCTGCTGCGGCTGGGCTTCGAGGACCTGGGGCTGCACCGCATCATCGGCCGGTGCGACGGCCGCAACACCGCGTCCGCCGCGCTGATGGAGCGCCTCGGGATGCGCGAGGAAGCGCACCTGAAGGAGAACGAGATCGTCAAGGGCGAGTGGACCGACGAGCTGATCTACGCGATGCTCGAAGACGAGTGGAAGGACCGCGACTAGTGGTCCCCTTCACGCGGGGGTGACGCTCCGGTCGCGCGGTTCGCGCGGTTTGACAGCATGGGGGCGTGTTCTTCGACAAGATCATCCGCCCGGCGCTGTACCGGCTGTCCTACCACGACCCCGAGCTGGTGCACGAGCGCACGATCAGCGTCCTCGCGCGGCTCGGCAAGGTCGCGCCCGCGGTCGGCGGCGCCCTGCGGATCGACGACCCGGTGACCGTGCTGGGCCTGCGCTTCCCCAACCGCGTCGGCCTGGCCGCCGGAATGGACAAGAACGGCCGCGCGCTGCCCGCGTGGGCCGCGCTCGGCTTCGGTTTCATCGAGGTCGGCACGGTGACGCGGCTGGCCCAGCCGGGCAACCCGAAGCCCCGCCTGTTCAGCCTCCCCGCCAGCGACGCGGTGATCAACCGCATGGGCTTCAACAACGACGGCGCGGAAGCCCTGTCCGCCAAGCTCGCCCGCGACGGGAAACCCGGCGTGCCGCTCGGGATCAGCATCGGCAAGTCGAAGGTGACGCCTCTCGAAGACGCCGTCGAGGACTACCGCTTCTCCCTGCGCGCCCTGTACCCATACGCCGACTACTTCGCCGTCAACGTCAGCTCGCCGAACACCCCGGGGCTGCGGCAGCTGCAGGACCGCGCCGCGCTCGGCGAGCTGCTCGGTGAGCTGCGCACGACGGTCACGGAGCTAGCGGGGTCGGGCACCCCGACACCGATCCTGGTGAAGGTCGCGCCGGACCTGACCGACGACGCCCTGGGCGAGCTCCTGGAGGTCGCCCTCGAGCACGGCGTCGCCGGGATCATCGCCACGAACACGACGCTCGCCCGCGACGGCATCGCGCCCGCGGAGAGCGGCCTGGCCGGACAGGGGGGAGGCCTGTCCGGCCGGCCGCTGACCACCCGCGCGGCGCAAGTCGTGCGGTTCGTGCACGACCACACCGGCGGGAGCCTGCCGATCATCGGCGTCGGGGGAATCCTGGGCCCGGACGACGCCGCCGCGCTGGTGGACGCGGGGGCGTCGCTCGTGCAGCTCTACACCGGGTTCGCGCTGCACGGGCCGGGCCTGGTGCGCCGGGTCAGCCGGGGTCTCGCGGCCCGGCGGTCGAGGTGAACCGGACGTAGCCGCGCCAGGATTCGTAGCGGTCCAGACCGGTCCCGGACGCGTGCGGATCGCACCGGACCGCCAGCGGCCTCGAGCCGTCGTCGAGCTCGACGCGGTCCAGCACGAAGGGCTTCTTCAGCGTGGTGACGAACCGCTCGAACGCGGCCGGGGACAGCCGCCAGCACTCGCCGTCCAGAACGCTTTCGCCCTCCAGCACGCCGGGCTGCGGCGGTACGGTGTCCAGCAGCACCATCCGGTAACCCTCGGTGGTCCGGACCGGCCGGGTGAACCGGGCACCGAGCTCGGTGAGCCGGGCGTTGAGCGGCTGGCCGCGCAGGTGCGCACCGAACACGACGACGTCCTCGCCCGGTTCCGGGTAGGGCGTCATGGGCTCGTCGGTGCACACCGTCGCGAGGTCCAGGCCGATCTGGTCCTCGAACGCCCGCGTCAGGAACGTGACGCCGAACGGGCGCTGGTCGCCCGGCAGCACCGGGACGGTGACCGCCGCCAGGTCGAGCAGGTTCGCGAAGGCGGTGCAGTGGGCCAGGCGGTGGTGCACCGTGGCCGGGTCGGCCAGGGCCTCGGCGAGCTCCGGGTGGTCCGGCACGGTGGGCAGGAGGAGCGCGTCGAAACCTTCCGGCACCCCGGCCGGGACGGCGACCGGTTCGAGGACGACGCCCGCCGCCGTCAGCCGCTTCACGGTGTTCTCGAACGCGATGGACGCGGCGGGGCTCAGCGGCAAGTCGCTCGCGTACGCGACGCGCGGGTGTTCGCCGGCGCCGAGGCGGACGTCGGCGGGCCAGGTGCGCGTCGCGGAGAAGCCGTCCGGTCCGGTCATCAGGACGAGTGCGCGACGCCCGGCGACCAGGCCGTTCGTGTACACGGAGACGGCTTCGGAGGCGCGGACGCCGGTCATCGGCAGCAGGCCGCGGGTCGGTTTCAGCGCGACGACGGCGTTCAGGGCGGCCGGGATGGCGCCCGCGGTGCTCAGCGCCAGGTCGACGATGCCCAGCGCGACGGCGACGGCCGCGCCGCGGCCACCGGTCTTCGTCCGGTCCCAGGCCGAGGCCACGGTGGCGGCGCCGGTCTTGCCGAGCACGACGGCACCGGCCGCGGTGAGCCGGGAGACGACCGTGGCACTGGTTTCGGGGACCGAGCGGCCGGACGGCTGCCCGGCGACGTCGATCAGCTCCGGCACGGCGATGACGGTGCCCGCCAGCGGCAGGTCCTCCCCCGCCTGGACGCGTTCTTCGACGGCCTTGGCGTCGACGAGGACGTCTTCGACCGCGCGGAGGGTGGACCAGAGTTCGGGACGGTTCGCTTCGGTGATGCGCTCGAAGGCCGCGATGACGCGCTGCGACGCGGTGGGCGGGGTCGGCGGGGTGGGATCCGGGTCCGGCGGGAGCGTGTTCACGGGGCGTCCTTCCCTCGGCGATCGAGAAAGTCCACTGTGTACGGTCGGCGCCGGCGATCCTCAAAGCACGGCGGGCCTCCCGGCGAGTGACACCTCTGCATGCATGACAGAAACGTTAGGTGGTCGACGTTTCCGTAGCCAGCTGTTTCCGATTACGCGCGGGTTTCGGCACCAAGAGGTGAACAGGGCACGACGCCGGGGTGAAACGCACGATCACGCACGTCGGGTGACGAAAGCCGGATTCCGCCGAATCCGGCACCCGAACGGCCGAGTTTGAGATCCCAACGGCCCAGCGAAGCCCGAATCCGCGTGATCAGGGGGTCGACGCGCGTGATTGGACGGTCGACACGCGTGATCAGGGGGTCGACACCCTGCGGCGGGGCCCGCTTTGCCGTGTCGACCCTTCAATCACGCGTGTCGACTCCTCAATCACGCGTGTCGACCCTTCGGTCACGCCGGGGCCGGGTCAGGAGAGTTCGCGCAGGGCCATGGCCAGGCCGGCCAGGCGGTCGGTGGCGTCGGTGAGGGCCTGTTTGGACGTCACCAGGCCGTCGCTCGACGCGGCGACCGTGTGGCCGGCCGCGGCGACCAGGCCGCGGTAGCCCTCGAGGCCGTCTTCGAGCTGTTCGCGGAGCTTGCCGACCGCCGCGTCCAGGGCGGCCTTCTCGCGGGCCGGGGCGGAGTTGCGGCCGCGTTCGATCGCCTGGATGCGGCCCGCCAGGCCGCGCAGGGCGCCCGCGGCTTCGGCGGCGGTCTGCCGCGCGTCGGCGACGGACACTTCGGACACCGGCGTCGTGCCCACCGAGGACGGTACGGAGAGCTGGCGCAGCAGCTCGCCCAAGGATGCCTCGCACTCCGCCAGCCGTTCCATCGGCTCGCGCGCCGCGGACCCCGCGGGCGGCAGCGGCGGCGGGCCGGCCGGTGCGGCAGGAAGCGGGACGCGCTTGAGTTCACGCAGCTTGAGTCCGCTTCGGACGCCGAACGTGCCGAAGACGACGGCTCCGGCGAACGCCATGATCGCCTGCGGCATCATCGGCGAGCCGGCGGCGCTCATCCAGCCCAGCCCGGCCGCCACGGCCAGGACGCCGCACAGGATCGTCAGCAGGATCCAGAGCGTCATCGCGCGCGACGTCCGGCGCTTGCGGCGTTCCAGCTTCGCGGCCGGGTGGTTCCACCGGTCCCACTTGGCGCGGGCCTCGGCGAACGCCGGGACCTGGTTCGCCACCGTCGAGAAGGTCGCCGACACGTCGGGCCGCCGCACCGGGGGCCGCTGCAGCGGGTTCGGCCGGGGACGCTGCGGTGCGGGCTTCCCGCCGGCCTGATCGGCCGGCGGGAAGTACTTCTGCACCTTTTGGAGCTTTTCCTGGGCGCGCACGGCGTAGTCGGGCAGCTTCTCGATGTGCTTCTCCAGCTTCGCGCTGAACTCGCTGAAGTCGCGTCGTCTGCCCTGCTGTCCCATGCTCGCCCCCTTCGACTCGCTGCTCGCGTCAGGCCGGGTTCTTGCCCTGCTCGGCCTGGACGCGCGCCTGGATCTCCCGCTGGACGTCAGCCGAGCTGCTCGCCGGCTTCTGGGCCGCCGCCGCGCCGCCGTCGGTCACCTGGGCGACCGAGTCACCGTGCATCGACGCGCGGATCTGCTGCAGCCGCGACTGGCCGGCCATCTGCGTGGTGGAGGCCTGGACCTCCATCATGCGCCCCTGGACCGAGTTCTGCGCCAGCTCGGCCGAGCCCAGCGCCGTGGTGTAGCGCTTCTCGATCTTGTCGCGGACCTCTTCCAGCGACGGCGTGTTGCCCGGCGCCGCCAGCTGGCTCATCTGGTTCAGCGAAGCGGAGACCTGCTCCTGCATCTTCGCCTGCTCCAGCTGCGAGAGCAGCTTCGTGCGCTCGGCCAGCTTCTGCTGCAGCATCTGCGAGTTGCGCTCCACGGCCTTCTTGGCCTGGGCCGCGGCCTGCAGCGACTGGTCGTGCAGCGTCTTCAGGTCCTCGATGTTCTGCTCGGCCGTGACGAGCTGCGTCGCGAAGCTCTCCGCGGCGTTCTCGAACTCGACGGCCTTCTGCTCGTCACCCTTCGACCGCGCTTCGTCCGCGAGGACGAGGGCCTGCCGGGTCGAGGCCTGCAGCTTCTCGACGTCACCGAGCTGCCGGTTGAGCTTCATCTCCAGCTGCCGCTGGTTGCCGATCACGGAGGCGGCCTGCTGCGTCAGCGCCTGGTGGTTGCGCTGCGCCTCCTCGATGGCCTGCTGGATCTGTACCTTCGGGTCGGCGTGTTCGTCGATCTTCGACGAGAACGCCGCCATCATGTACTTCCAGAACTTCACGAACGGGTTGGCCATCTCCTCCGCCTGCCTTCTTGCGTCCCACGGGCCTAGGTACTCGAGGTGGGGCGTCGCTCCCCTGCACATGCAACGCACCGACCCCGGCGTTGGGTTCCATCGTGTCAGGTCGGCCACGTCCGTTCCAGGCGACCCCGGGGGATTTCAGGGTTCGCCCCTGATCACCCCCGTAGGTAACGCGAACGGCCCCGGGCGGGTTGCCCGGGGCCGACGGCCGAAATGAGTCTCGGATCGGCCCGGCCGAGTGGCCGGGAACCGGCCGCCGGCGGCCCCGGAAGGACGGCCCGGGACCAACCGCGGCAAGAGTCCGGGTGCATGCCTCGGACAGGCGATGTGGAGACTCCGCCGCCCGGAAAAGCCAGGTCAGGGGCCTGAGAGCCCCACGTCCCGGCACCAGGCGAGACGCAGGCGGCCCCGGGCGGATTGCCCGGGGCCGTTTTCGCGTCTGCTTCTCGCTACGCAGCGATCGTCGAGGCCAGCTTCGGCTGCCCGATCGTCGTGCGCAGGGTGGTGTTCATCCGCGGCGCCGGGGAAACCCGCAGGTCGGCGAGGTCGTTGCCGATCAGCCCCGACATCAGGCGACCGCCTTCGATGCCGGCCGCGGAGGCCTTGGCACCGCGCTCGGGCACCTTCTCCCGGGGCGCGCCCTCCACGATCCGCTCGTCGACCGGTGCGACCTCGACGTTGTCGAGGGCCGAAACGTCCGCTGCCACCTTGTGCAGCAGTTCGCCGAGCGGAAGGTCCAGGGCCTGGCAGATGGACGCGAGCAGCTCGCTCGACGCCTCCTTCTGGCCCCGCTCCACCTCGGAGAGGTAGCCGAGGCTGACCCTGGCGGCGCGGGAGATGTCGCGCAGCGTACGACGCTGGTTGGTGCGGGCATGACGGAGCCGATCACCGATCGCCTCACGCAACAGCACGGTCATCACGCGCCTCCCTTCCGTACAAGTACCCCCTACGTTACCCAGAGCGGTGCCCCGAGCGCAGGAGTTGGGGTGCCCGTACGCCAAGGGCGAACGCCCGTTTCACGCCAGATGTTCCCCGAGCAGGGCAAACGCCGCCCGGACGGATTCGGTCCTGATCAAGTCCCGGTCGCCGCGCAGCGCCAGGGTACGGACTGTGACAAACGAGGCTTCGCCTCGGTTCGGGGGCTCCGCCACCCGAGCCCCCGAAAGACGCAGTGTGCGTGTTCCCGGCCCGGCGAGCCCGACGTGCACCGTGCCCGGCGCGACCCCGTCCTGGGCGGCCGGCCCGGCGACGCCGGTGAGCCCGAGGCCCCAGGTGGCACCGCACCGCTCGCGGGCGCCCTCGGCCAGCTGCGCGGCGACCTCCGGGTGGACGGCGCCGTGCTCGGCCAGCAGGGCGGCGTCGACCCCGGCCAGCGCGGTCTTCAGCTCGGTGGCGTAGACGACCAGTCCCCCGCGCAGGGCGGCGCTGGCCCCGGGCACGCGCGCCAGGGTGGCGCAGACGAGGCCCGCGGTCAGCGACTCGGCGGCGGCGACGGTCTCGCCGCGGGCGGTCAGGGCGGCGATGAGGGCCGCGGCCTGCTCGTCGCCCGGCCCCACCGCGGGTCGCGAATGACTCATCGGGGACGCCGGAGGCCGCGAATGAGTCATTCGCGGCACTTCAGCAGGGGTGTCGCCGGCGGGTACCGGTTCGGCGTCGCCGGACGCGTCGGGCACCGTCAGCTCCCGGTGGCCCGGCGCCCGGCCGCGCGCAGCCGCACGGCCCGGACCAGGTAGTCCACGCCGGTCACCACGGTCAGCACCAGCGCCAGCCCCATCAGCGACCAGCGGACCGGGTCGGCGCCGGCGGGCAGCGGCAGCAGGTAGGCGGTGATCGCGGCGATCTGGGCCATCGTCTTGGCCTTGCCGCCGCGGCTGGCCGGGATCACGCCGTGGCGGATCACCCAGAAGCGCAGCAGCGTGACGCCGATCTCGCGGACGGCGATGACGATGGTGACCCACCAGCCCAGCTCGCCGAGCACGCTCAGCCCGACCAGCGCGGCGCCGGTCAGCGCCTTGTCCGCGATCGGGTCGGCGATCTTGCCGAAGTCGGTGATCAGGCCGTACCGGCGGGCCACCCAGCCGTCGAGCTGGTCGGTGAAGGAGGCGACGGCGAACAGGCCGGTGGCGATCGCGCGCCAGGTCGTGTCGTGGCCGTCGCCGGTGAACAGCGCCGTGACGAACAGCGGCACCAGGACCAGCCGCGAGAGCGTCAGCAGGTTCGCCAGGTTCAGGGTCGGGACCGGGGTCGGTTCGGGAACTTGCGCGGGCGCGTCGCCGGTGGCGTGGGTCAGGCCCTCGTCGGCGGCGTCGCTGGGGAGCGCACTCACCGGTCGGCGTCCGGTGACGCGCGGACGATCAGGTCGACGCCCGCGGAGTCGACGACCTCGCACCGGAGGAAGTCACCCACCCGCGACTTCTTTTCGGGGGTCCGGGTGGCGGAGCCCCCGGCCTGGGGCGAAGCCCCGGATGTCACCGTCTTCTCCGGCGCGTCGAGGATGACGCACTCGCCGTCGACCTCGGGGGCCTGGTGCGCGGCGCGGCCGGTGAGCTCGCCGTCGTCGTCCAGCTCGACGAGCACGTCGACGAACGTGCCGATCCGGTCCTCGGCGCGCTGCGTGGTCAGCTCCTCGACCAGCGCGGAGATCCGGGTGACGCGCTTGGCGACCTCGTCGGCGTCGAGCTTGCCGTCGAAGCCCTCGGCCTCGGTGCCGTCCTCGTCGGAGTAGCCGAAGACGCCGACGGCGTCGAGGCGCGCGCCGGTCAGGAAGCGTTCCAGCTCGCTCAGGTCGTGTTCGGTCTCGCCCGGGAAGCCGACGATGACGTTGGTGCGGATGCCCGCCTCGGGCGCGTGCTCCCGGATCTGCTCGGTCAGCGCCAGGAACGAGTCCGTCGAGCCGAACCGGCGCATCCGGCGCAGCACCTGCTCGCTGGAGTGCTGGAACGACAGGTCGAAGTACTCGGCGACGCCCGGCGTGGTCGCGATGGCCTTGACCAGCTGCGGGCGCGTCTCGGCCGGCTGCAGGTAGGAGACCCGGACGCGCTCGATGCCGTCGATCTCCGCCAGGCGCGGGAGCAGCCGCTCCAGCGCGGTGGCGCCGTCGCGGCCGAAGTCCTTGCCGTAGGACGTCGAGTTCTCGCTGACCAGGAACAGCTCCTTGACGCCGTGCTCGGCCAGCCACATGGCTTCGGCGACGATCTCGTCGGGCTGCCGCGAGACGAAGGAGCCGCGGAACGACGGGATCGCGCAGAACGAGCAGCGCCGGTCGCAGCCGGAGGCGATCTTCAGCGCGGCCACCGGCGCGTCGTCGAGGCGCGTGCGCAGCACCCGCGGGCCCCAGCCGTGCTGAGCGTGGCCCGGGACCTCGACGGTCTCGGCCGCGGCGGGCCGCTGGACCGGGCTGATCGGCAGCAGCTTGCGGCGGTCGCCCGGCGTGTGCGAGGCGACCTTGCGGCCCGCGACGACGTCGTCGAGCCGGTCGGAAAGCTCGGCGTAGTGGTCGAAGCCCAGCACCGCGTCGGCCTCGGGGAGGCTGTCGGCGAGTTCGTGGCCGTAACGCTCGGCCATGCAGCCGACCGCGACGACCTTCTTGCCGGTGTCCGAGGCCGCCAGCAGCGTGTCGACGGAGTCCTTCTTGGCCGACTCGACGAAGCCGCAGGTGTTGACCACCACGACGTCGGAGTCCTCCGGATCGGCGGCCAGCTCCCAGCCGCCGGCCGCCAGCCGGCCCGCCAGCTCCTCCGAGTCGACCTCGTTGCGGGCGCAGCCCAGGGTCAGCAGGGAGACGCGTCGGGTGGCGGCAGGGTCCGTGGCAGGAGAAGGCACGACGTTCAGGGTAGCCGCCGGTCCCGGGCGGCCCGACGACGGCGTAGCCCGGTCGTGTCGGCGCCCGCGCCGCGCGATGTGGCAGGGTTGACGATCGTGCCGTCCGTCTCCCCCGCCGTCCGCCGCGCGCGGATCGCCGACGTCCGCAAGATCAAGGCCCTCGTCGACTCCGACGCCGGCCGCGTCCTGCTCGAGAAGGACCTGGTCACGCTGTACGAAGCGGTCCAGGAGTTCTGGGTCGCCGAGGTGGGTGACGAGGTCGTCGGCGCGGCCGCGCTGCACGTGCTCTGGGAGGACATCGCCGAGCTGCGCACGGTCGTGGTCGACAAGGCCGTCCGCGGCCAGGGCGTCGGGCGGGTGCTGGTGAGCCGACTGATCGACGAAGCGCGTGAGCTGGGTCTCCGGCGGCTGTTCGTGCTGACGTTCGAGACGAGCTTCTTCATCGGGCACGGCTTCGTGGAGATCCAGGGGACGCCGGTGTCGCACGAGGTCTACGAGGAGATGCGGCGCTCGCACGACACCGGCGTCGCCGAGTTCCTCGACCTGCCGTACGTCAAGCCGAACACCCTGGGCAACTCCCGGATGCTGCTCGAGCTCTGACCCGTGGACCGGACGACGTGAACGACTCATTCATGTCGTCCGGCGACAGGATCTCGGCAAAGTCGCGGCCGCGCGCGGAGTCGGGTGTCGCGAATGAGTCATTGGGGGCGCCGGAGGTCCCGAATGAGTCATTCGCGACGTTCGGCGAGGGTTGGCGACGTCATGAACGACTCTTTCCTGTCGTCCAGCGTCATGAACGACCCTTTCATGACGTCTGTTGGCCGGGCTCCGGCAAGTCGTCGCGGCTCGGGGTGACGGCGGTTCGCCAAAGGTCTTGAATGAGTCCGGCGAGGGGAAAGATTCATTCACAACCTGCCGGCGAGGCGGCCACCCCTACGCCGCCCGGATTCTGAAGGTTTCCCCTTAACATCCTTCCGGGCGGTGACGCGCACCACCGCCGAGCTCCAAGATGATCTGGTTAATCCTCCACCTGATCAGCAAGGAATGCACAAGATGCGCACGACTCTCCGGAACCTGGGGGCCACCATCGCGGTGGCCGCGACTGTCGGCGGGGGTGCCCTGCTGGGCGCCGGCACCGCGGCGGCCGTCGACATCCCGACGGTCACCGACCAGTACCTCTTCTCGACCTCGCTCTCGAACTTCGAGACGATCCGGGGGCAGGCGCCCTACAACGGCCAGCTCGACTGGTCCTCGGACGGCTGTTCGTGGGCGCCGGACAACCCGTTCGGCTGGAAGTTCCTCCCCGGTTGCCACCGGCACGACTTCGGCTACCGCAACTACAAGAAGCAGGGCCGGTTCTCCGAGGCGAACCGCCTGAAGATCGACGACAACCTGTACTCCGACCTCAAGAACGTCTGCGGCTCCAACGTGGCCTGCAAGGCCGCCGCCTGGACGTACTACCAGGCCGTGCGCAAGTTCGGCAGCTGAGCTTCAGCTGACCCGGACCGTGGCCTCCTGGCCGTCCTCGCCGACCGACACCAGCTCGACGCGGCTGGCGGCGTACGAGGTGGCCTGGGGGCCGGTGCGCGGACCGCTGTGCAGCTCGGCCGTGGTGCTTTCACCGCGGCCGGGCTCGCTCAGCAGGAACGCGAGCGTCGCTTCGCCCTGCCAGACGCACGTCATGGCCGGACGGCACCGCGAGTCCGAGACCATGCGCGTGTAGCGGATCGTCAGGTCCTTCCCCTGGATCGCGGCCTCCTGGCCGAGCCGCAGGGTGACGTCCCCCTGCGGAGCCGTGCTGACGGTCGAGGGCGGCGCCGGCTGCCCGGGCCCGGCCGGGACGGGGTGCCCGGAGGCGACCGAACTCCCGGCGCCCACCGCGACGACGGCGAAGGCGAACAGTCCGGCTGCGAATCGCTGCAGGTCCATGCGCTCAGGACGGAACGACCGCGCCGGCGGGTTGCACTACTCGTCGTCCGGGTCGGCCGGGACCGGGTCGCCGCCGCGGATCATGAACAGCACCGACTCCAGCTCCTCCGGCTTGATCAGCACGTCACGGGCCTTCGAGCCCTCCGACGGGCCGACGATCCCCCGGCTCTCCAGCAGGTCCATCAGGCGGCCCGCCTTGGCGAACCCGACCCGCAGCTTGCGCTGCAGCATGGACGTCGAGCCGAACTGGGACGTCACGATCAGCTCCGCCGCCTGCAGCAGGACGTCGAGGTCGTCGCCGATGTCGGCGTCGATCTCCTTCTTCTCGCCGGCCTTCTGCGCGGTGACGCCGTCCTGGTAGTCCGGCTGCGCCTGCTCCTTGGCGTAGTTGACGACGGCGGAGATCTCCTCGTCGCCGACGAACGCGCCCTGGATGCGGACCGGCTTGCCGGCGCCCATCGGCAGGTAGAGCGCGTCGCCCATGCCGATCAGCTTCTCCGCGCCCGGCTGGTCGAGGATGACCCGTGAGTCGGTCAGCGACGACGTCGCGAAGGCCAGCCGGGACGGCACGTTGGTCTTGATCAGGCCGGTCACGACGTCGACCGACGGCCGCTGCGTCGCCAGGACCAGGTGGATGCCGGCGGCGCGGGCCTTCTGGGTGATCCGGACGATCGCGTCCTCGACGTCGCGCGGGGCGGTCATCATCAGGTCGGCGAGCTCGTCGACGATCGCCATGATGTAGGGGTAGGGCCGGTACTCGCGCTCGGACCCGGGCGGCGCGGTGATCTCGCCGGACTTGACCTTCTTGTTGTAGTCGTCGATGTGCCGGACTTTGTTGACCTGCATGTCCTGGTAGCGCTGCTCCATCTCCTCCACCAGCCAGGCCAGCGCGGCGGCGGCCTTCTTCGGCTGGGTGATGATGGGCGTGATCAGGTGCGGGATGCCCTCGTACGGCGTCAGCTCGACCATCTTCGGGTCGATCAGGATCATCCGGCACTCGTCCGGCGTCGCCCGCGCGAGCAGCGACACCAGCATCGAGTTGACGAAGCTCGACTTACCGGAACCGGTGGAACCGGCGACCAGGAGGTGGGGCATCTTCGTCAGGTTCGCCGTGACGAAGTGACCCTCGATGTCCTTGCCGAGGCCGATCACCATCGGGTGGTTGTCCTTGACCGTGGTCGGCGCACGCAGGACGTCGCCCAGGCGGACCATCTCGCGGTCGGAGTTGGGCACCTCGATGCCGACCGCGGACTTGCCGGGGATCGGCGCCAGCAGCCGGACGTTGTCGGTGGCCACGGCGTAGGCGATGTTCTTGGTCAGCGCGGTGATCTTCTCGACCTTGACGCCCGGGCCGAGCTCGACCTCGTACCGGGTGACCGTCGGGCCGCGGGTGAAGCCGGTGACCTGCGCGTCGATGCTGAACTGCTCCAGGACGCCGGTGATCGCCTCGATCATGGCGTCGTTGGCCTTGCTGCGGGACTTCGGCGCGTCGCCGAGCTTCAGCAGGTCGGGCGGCGGGAGCTGGTAGTCGCCTTCGACCGTGCGGGTCATCGCGAGCGGCGGCTCCGGGGCCTTCTTCGACTTCTTCTCGGGCACCTCGACCGGCTTGGGCACGGCCTTGGGGGGCTTGATCGGCGTCGGCATCTCGGCCAGCGCGGCGTCGAGGTCGAGCTGCTCGGGGTCGGCGTCGGCGGCCTGGCGGCGGCGCGAGGGCTTGCGCAGGCGCGCGGACTTCGGGTCGGCCTCGGTGACGGTGTCCTCGTCGGTGGCCAAGCCGGCCTTCTGGTCCGCTTCGGCGATCTCGTCTTCGTCGAGGCCCCAGCTGCGCAGCCGGTGCGGGATCTCGCGGACCGGGGTGCCGGTGAACACGAGGATGCCGAAGACCAGCGCGAGGATGAGGATCGGCACGGCGACCCAGGTGGTGACGCCCAGGGTGAGCAGGCCGCCGGAGAAGGCGCCGATGATGCCGCCGGCGTACATCCGGCCGTCGTTCGTGGCCGGGAGCGCGGTGAAGATGTGCAGCATCCCGAGCACCGACAGGACGACCATGATGGTGCCAATCACCATCCGCGGCCGCGTCTCGGGGTGCGGTTCGGACCGCATGAGCGCGACGGCCACGACGACGAGGACCAGCGGAAGCGTCACGGCCCCGGCGCCGAGGACGGACCGGGTGGCGATTTCGACCCCGGCCCCGATCGGCCCGGCGGCCCGCCACCAGACCCCGACGGCCGCGACGATGGCCAGCGCCATCAGCCCGAGCGCGAGGCCGTCACGGCGGTGTTCGGCCTCGAGCTCGCGGGTGCGGCCGACGGTCCTGGCCAGCGTGCCGATGCCCTTGGCCAGCAGGTTCCAGGTGCCGCGGACGCCCTTGCCGAAGATCCCGGGCGTCTTGCGGCGCGAGCGGGGTGCGGGCTTGCGAGCGGACGACGTACGTGGCTTCGCGGGTGTACGCGGCTTACGCGCCGCTGCCCCCTTGGCGCCGCTTCCTGTGCTTCGCTTCCTCGTCGCCGACCCAGCCATGCCCTCAACGGTAACCGGCCGTCGCCGTTCGTCACCTGCGCCACTCTCGGCGCAGGGCGAACTTCTGCCTCAGATCCGGGCCCGAGCGGCCATCCGGGTGAACGCCCCAAGGCCACCTTGGGTGCGTCAGACGCACCCAAGGCGGCCTTCGGTGCGTCTGACGCACCGAAGGCCGCCTTGGGGCGCTGGGGGTGAACCGATCCGGCCAGTGCGCATCCGGGTGAATCCGGCGTCTGCCATGCTCTGCCCCATGGTCGCGCTGCACTCCGACAACACCTCCCGCCGGGCCCCCGCCATCTGGCGGACCATGCTGAACATCGACCGCGGGCTGGTGAACCTGGTCGGACGGCTCACCGTCAGCGGCCGGATCCCGGCCGGGCTGCGCGGCCGGCCGCTGCTGATGACCGCGAACCACATCGGCGTGTTCGACGCGTTCGTGCTGATGGCCGCGTGCAAGCGGATCGGCATCAACCCGCGGTTCATGCTGGCCGGCGGCATCCTGGACGCCCCGGTCATCGGCCCGGCGCTGCGGGTCAGCGGCCACCTGCGGGTCGACCGGAAGGTCGCCGCGACCGCCGTCGGGCAGTTCACCGAGGCCGTCGAAGCGCTCAAGACCACGCGCGAGCCGATCGTCGTCTATCCGGAGGGCCGGATCAGCCACGATCCGGGCCTGTGGCCGGAACGCGGCAAGACCGGCGCGGCGCGGCTGGCGCTGGCCGCGGGCGTGCCGGTGATCCCGATCAGCCAGTGGGGCGCGCACGAGGCCGTCTACTGGGGCACCGAGACCGTCAACGGGCCGGCCGACCTGGTCCCGCTCGCTCGTTCCGGGCTCAGCGCGCCGCTGCGCCGGCCGAAGTTCCGGGTGCACTTCGGCGACCCCGTCGACCTGTCGGACGTCGAGCCGGAGCGCCCGGGCGCCGGGGTGCGCGCGCACGCGAAGATCATGCAGGCGATCACCGACGGGCTCATCCCGCTGCGCGCGGGCGAGCTGGACCGGCCCCGCTTCCACGACCCGACGCGGCCGACCGACACCGTCAGTCCGTGGAAGCCCAAGTCCGGATTCTGAGACGCGCGTCGCCGCACCCCTAGAGTCGGCGGACGTGAGCACACGGATTCTCGTCGTCTACTACAGCTCGACCGGCAACACGGCCGCCCTCGCCGAGTCGCTCGCCGCGGGGGCCCGCGAGACCGGCGCCGACGTGCGGGTGCGGACCGTGCCGGAGACCGTGCCCGCCGAGGCCATCGCCCATAACCGGCGCTGGCAGGCCTGGATCGACTCGGGCCCGCACCACGCCCTGGCCACGCTCGACGACCTCGAGTGGGCCGACGGGCTCGCCGTCGGCAGCCCGACCCGGTTCGGCGGCCCCGCGGCCCAGCTGAAGTCCTATTTGGACAGTACGGGTGGGCTGTGGGCGCGGGGGAAGCTGGCCGACAAGGTCGCGACGTCGTTCACGACGGCGTCCACCCGGCACGGCGGCCTGGAGTCGACGCTGCTGGCGATCAACAACGTCTTCTACCACTGGGGCGCGATCGTCGTCCCGCTCGGCTACACCGACCCGCACCTGATGGAGTCCGGCAACCCGTACGGCGGCTCGTTCGTCTCCCGCAAGTCGGCGGCGCCGGACGAGCTGGCCCTCGGCGCGCTGCGCGTGCAGGGACGGCGGCTCGCGACGATCGCGACCCACGTCGCGACCGGGCTGAAGCAGGCCGAATAACCGGAAAAATCACTTAGGCAGTCACGCGGGGAGCACCTACAGTCGCGGTGGTGACCACCGAGCTGCCCGTCCTCGCCCCACCCCGGGTCGCCCACCGCGGCCGCGGGACCACGCTCGTGCTGCTCGCGGCGCTGTTCTTCAGCACGTCGGGCACGCTGGGCAAGTCCGCCATGTCCGCCGGCTTCAGCCCGGAGCAGGTGGCCGCGATGCGGATCGGGCTCGCCGGCGTGATCCTGCTCGCCGGGGTGGCGCTGGTGGCGCCGCGGAAGCTGCGGGTGCGCCGGAGCGAGCTCCCGGTCCTGGCCGGGTACGGCCTGCTCGGCGTCGCCGGTGTGCAGCTGCTCTACTTCGTCGCCGCGGGCCGGATCCCCGTCGGCATCGCGATCCTGCTGGAGTTCATCTCGCCGGTGCTCATCGCGCTGTGGGTGCGGTTCGTGCGCCGGCACCGGCTGCCGCGCTCGGTGTGGGGCGGTATCGCGCTGGCCATGGTGGGCCTGTCGCTGGTCGCCCAGGTCTGGCAGGGCGTCACGCTGAACGGCGTCGGGCTGCTCGCCGGCTTCGGTGCGGCGCTGTGCTCGGCCGGGTACTTCCTGCTCGGCGAGCGCGCGGTGGCCGACATCGACCCGCTGGGCCTGGTCACCTGGGGCATGGTGATCGGCGCGGTCCTGGTCAGCCTGGTCGCGCCGCCGTGGACGTGGCCGATCGGGCTGCTCGGCACGGACGTCGCGTTCGGCGCCTGGCGCCCGCCGGTGTGGCTCCTGCTCGTGCTGCTGGTGCTGGTCGCGACCGTGCTCGCCTACGTCTTCGGGATCTCGTCGCTGCGGCACCTGCCGGCGTCGGTGGCGAGCGTGCTCGGGCTGGTCGAGCCGGTGATCGTCACGGTCACGGCGTGGGCGCTGCTCGGCGAGGAGCTCACCTGGCTGCAGCTGCTCGGCTCGGCGATTCTGCTCGGCGGCGCGTACCTGGTGCAGCGGAAGTCGGAAATCCTCACGAGCTGATCTCTTCACGAGTTGGCGCGCGAGTGCGAGAATTCCCCACCGTGACGTCTCAGGGGCTTCGACCCGAACTGCGGCAGCGGCACGTCCGGATGATCGCCCTCGGCGGCATCATCGGCGCGAGCCTGTTCATCGGCAGCGGCGCGGTGATCCACACCGTCGGCCCGGCGGCCGTGCTCTCCTACGCCCTCGGCGGGCTGCTCGTCGTGCTCGTCATGCGGATGCTCGGCGAGATGGCAACAGCGGCTCCTTCATTGGGCTCGTTCATGGAGTACGCGCGCGACTCGCTCGGCGGCTGGGCGGGCTTCACGATCGGCTGGCTGTACTGGTACTTCTGGGTCGGCGTCGTCGCGTTCGAAGCGGTCGCCGGCGCGAAGATCCTGCAGGGCTGGATTCCCGGTGTGCCGCAATGGGTGTTCTCGCTGGCACTGATGCTGCTGCTGACGGCGACGAACTTGGCGTCGGCGCGGTCGTTCGGCGAGACGGAGTTCTGGCTGGCGTCGATCAAGGTGGCCACCATCGTGGTGTTCCTGGTGCTGGGCCTGCTGTTCGTGCTCGGGCTCTGGCCGGGCGCGCACTTCTCGGTGGGCAACATCGGCCTCGACGGCTTCGTCGCGAACGGCGGATTTTCGGTCGTCCACGGCGTGGTGATCGTGATCTTCTCCTACTTCGGCGCGGAGATCGTGACGATCGCGGCGGCGGAGTCGAGCGAACCGGAGACGGCGGTCCGCAAGGCGACGTCGACGATCGTCTGGCGCGTGATCTTGTTCTACGTGGGTTCGGTGGCGCTGCTGGTGATGATCACACCGTGGCGCGAGGTGCCGAGCGAGACGAGCCCGTTCGCGGCGGCGTTCGGCCGCTTCGGCGTCCCGGCGGCGACGACCATCGTGGCGGCGGTGGTCCTGACGGCGGCGCTGTCAGTGCTGAATTCGGGGCTGTACACGGCATCCCGGATGTTGTTCGCGTTGCGCCGCCACGGCTGGGCCCCGGCGTGGGTGGCGGACACGAACGCGCGCGGCGTGCCGTGGAAGGCGATCCTGGTGTCCACTTCGGTCGGTTACGTCGCGGTGGTCATGAGTTACGTTTCGCCGGACAAGATCTTCTACTTCATCATCAACTCGGCGGGCGCGGTGGCTTTGTTCGTGTACGCCATCATCTGCGGGTCGCAGCTGCGGATGCGCCGGGAGCTGGAGGCTTCGGCGCCGGAGAAGCTGAAGCTGCGGATGTGGGGCTATCCGTGGCTGAGCTGGCTGACGTTGGTGGTGACGCTGGTCGTGGTGGCCTCGATGCTGTTCGTGGACGACGACACGCGGGCGCAGCTGTACCTGAGCTTGCTCAGCCTGGCGGTGATCTTGGCGGTGTACGCCCTCATCCGCCGGCGATCCGGCTCAGTGCCCCGAAAAACACGTCCGTGATCTTCGCCGGGTCCGGGGCCACGAACGCCTGACCACCCGTCGCCGCGGTGAGCTGGTCCAGCTCCGGCTTGTCCGCGTCCGGGCCGATGCCGACCCCGATCAGCGGGATCGGGCGGCGCGGGTCCTGCAGCTTCGCCAGCTCCGACAACAGATCCTCGCGCGAAATCCCGTGCGGGTCCTCGTTTCTCCCGTCCGTCAACACGATCACCAGGTTGAGCCGGCCCGGCTCCCACTCGCGGCGCGCGGTGCGGTACGTGTCCAGGACACTGTCGTACAGCCCCGTGCCGCCGTTCGGCGTGGCCTTCACCTGGGCCAGCTTGTCCAGCGCGCCACTCGCCAGGTGCTGGGCCACCGGCGCCATCGGCAGCAGCTCGCGGTAGTCCTTGTCGCCGTCCAGCCGGGTCGAGAACGCCAGCATCCGCAGCTGGGTCGTGGGCTTGAACAGGTGCAGCGCCTTCGCCGTTGCCTGCATCGAGAGCTGCATCCGGTTCAGCCCGGTCCCCGGCACCTGCGCGTTCATCGACCCCGAAACGTCGACGAGCACCTGCACCCGCGCGCTCAGGTTGACCCCGGCCCACTGGTTGAGCAGCTCGTCGATCGCCGTGGCCGCGGGGAGGTTCGCGGCCCGGAAACCGGCCGTCGACACCCTCGGGTCGTCCGGGTGCTCGCGCAGCGCCTGGCCGCCCGCCGCGCGCAGGCCCGTCTTCGCGATGGCGTCCGCGCCCGCGTCGCCGAGGACCGCGTCCCGCAGCGCGTCGACGATCGGACGTTGCTGCGGCGTGATCCCGCCCAGCTCGGCGAACGGGTAGTCCAAACTCGGTACCGCGGCCGAGTAGACGGCGACGAGCGGCGACGTCCCGTCCTCGATGTTGTGGCGCAGCAACGAGTTCTCCGACACGGGGAACGTCGTCACCGCGCCCGTGCCGCCGCTGCCGCCCGAGCCCGGCAGCCGCGCGATCAGGTCCGTCTCGGCGCCGAGCGTGTTGGCCGAAAACCGCCGCAGCAGCGCGACATACGCGCCCGCGGGCTCGGTGGCCGTCTTGACGCTCTCCCTCATGCCGAGCAGCGCCACCGCGGCGACCGAGTCGCGAGCCGGGTCCGACATCCCCGGGACGGCGCCCTGCGCGCCCAGCACGTCGGCCCAGGTGGGCGTGCGTTCGGGCCAGCCGATGCCCTTCGCGACGTCCTCGGCGACGGCCAGCACCACCGGCGAGCTGGCCACCGACGCCCCGGTCTCGGGGACGTCGGCCGCGCCGAGCTGGTGGGCGCGCCGCAGCGCGAGGGTCGAGTCCGGCACCCACACCTGCGGCCGCGCGCTGCCGTCGGACATGGCGAGCCGCTCGGCGGCCGAGGCCGCCTCCCTCGTCTGGACCTCGACGCTGCCGCACCGGAGGTCGAGACCACGGGCGACGAGCGTGAGCGCGGGCGCGACGTCGTCGGACGCGGTGACGAGGACCTTCGCCGGCTGTTCGCACGTGGGCCGGGACTTCACCACCGAGACGGTGACCCAGGCCGCGGCCCCGAGGACGAGCACGAGACCGGTCGCGACGGCGGGCACGAGCAGCCGGCGTCGTCGTCCGTCCGGCGAGTGACGTCCCATCGGCACGGCCTCTCTTCCCGAGGCGGGATGGGATCAAGGTTAGTCCCCGGCCGAGCGGCGGTTCGTGGTCCAGACGGCCTAACACCCCGCCGCGGACCTCATCCCTCGGAAGGACGAAGTCCGCCCCGGAGGGGATGTCCGGCGCGGCGGAAGGGGAAACACTGGGAGCCTGACCGCTTGGGGGTACGCATGAAACCGACACGAGCCGACCAGCGCCGGGCACGCCGGGCCCTGCTCCGCCAGACCGTCGCGCTGGCCTTCGCCCTGCTGCTGGCCAAGGTGACGCGCTAGAAAGCCGTGAAGGCCACCTTCAGGAACTTTAAGTTCCTGAAGGTGGCCTTCACGGCTTTGACCGGCGGCTAGACCGGGATGACCGTCGGGACGATCATCGGGCGGCGGCGGTAGGTGTCGGCCACCCAGCGGCCGACCACCCGGCGGACCGCCTGCGCGATCCGGTGGGTGTCGGTGATGCCCTCGGACTCCGTGCGCGCCAGCTCCATCTCCACCAGCGGCACCACGGCGGCGAGCGCCTTCGGGTCGTCGGAGAAGCCGCGGCCGGACACCGTCGGGGCGCTGACCGGGCGGCCGGTGGCGGATTCGATCGCGACGCTGATCGAGATGAACCCGCCTTCGCCGAGGACCAGCCGGTCGGACAGGGTCGACTCGCCGACGTCACCGACGGACAGGCCGTCGACGTAGACGTGCCCGACCTCGACGCGACCGGTGCGGGACGCCTTGCCGTCGATCAGGTCGACGACCACGCCGTCCTCGGCGATCACCACGTTGTCCGCCGCGACGCCGGTGCGGATCGCCAGCTCGGCGTTGGCCTTCAGGTGCTTCCACTCGCCGTGGACCGGCATCACGTTGCTCGGCCGCACCGCGTTGTACAGGTAGAGCAGCTCCCCCGCCGACGCGTGGCCGGACACGTGCACCTTGGCGTTGCCCTGGTGCACGACGTTCGCGCCGAGCCGGGTCAGGCCGTTGACCACGCCGAACACCGCGGTCTCGTTACCCGGGATCATCGAGCTGGCCAGCACGACGGTGTCGCCCGCGCGGATCGAGATCTGCCGGTGCTCGCCGCGCGCCATCCGCGACAGCGCCGAGAGCGGCTCGCCCTGCGAACCCGTCGAGACGAACAGGACCTTGCTCTCCGGCAGGGTGCTCGCCTGGTCGAGGTCGACCAGCAGGCCGTCCGGCACGTTGAGCAGGCCCAGCTCGGCCGCGATCCCCATGTTGCGGACCATCGACCGGCCGACGAACGCGATCCGGCGGCCGTGCCGCTGCGCGGCGTCGAGCACCTGCTGGACGCGGTGGACGTGGCTGGCGAAGCAGGCCACGATCACGCGCTGGTCGACGCGGCGGATGACGTCGTCGAGGACCGGGCCGATGTCGCGCTCGGGCATGACGAACCCGGGCACCTCGGCGTTGGTCGAGTCGACGCAGAACAGGTCGACGCCCTCGTCGCCGAGCCGGGAGAAGCCGGCCAGGTCGGTAAGGCGCCCGTCCAGCGGGAGCTGGTCGAGCTTGATGTCGCCGGTGTGCAGCACCACGCCCGCCGGCGTGCGGATGGCCACGGCCAGCGCGTCCGGGATGGAGTGGTTGACCGCGAAGAACTCGAGGTTGAACAAGCCGACGTCGCGGCGCTCACCCTCGCGGACCTGGATCAGCTTCGGTCGCTGCCGGTGCTCCTTGGCCTTCGCCGCGAGCAGGGCGTTGGTGAACTTCGAGCCGTAGATCGGCAGGTCCGGCCGCAGGCGCAGGAGGAACGGGACGGCACCGATGTGGTCCTCGTGCCCGTGGGTGAGCACCAGTCCGTCGATGTCGTCGAGGCGGTCCTCGATCGCGCGGAAGTCGGGCAGGATCAGGTCGACGCCGGGCTGGTCGTCCTCGGGGAAGAGGACCCCGCAGTCGACGATGAGCAGCCGGCCGCCGTACTCGAAGACGGTCATGTTGCGCCCGACCTCGCCGATACCGCCCAGCGCGACGACGCGCAGGGCTCCGGCGGGCAGTGCGGGCGGGGCGTTGGTGGGGCCTGGACCTGGGGGAAGTGAGCTCACCGAGGCAGGGTCCCAACGCTGGTGTGCGAGGTCGGCGCCACGTAGGCGGCCCTCGAATCTGCTTGTGCCACCCGCTCACCATGCCAGTCCTGGGCCGCCGTGTCGCCCAGCGGCACGCCGCCTTGCCCCAGATCACCGGCGATCAGGACCGTCTGCTCGGTGGTCGGCGCGATGATCGGGAGCCGCGGCTCGCCGACTTCGAAGCCGCGCAGCCGCAGCGCCGTCTTGCTGAACGCGACCCCGCCGACCCGCGACATCGCGCGCAGCACCGGCAGCATGCCGCGGTGGTTGGTGCGCGCGGTGGACGTGTCGCCGTTCTCGTAGGCGTCGATCATCGCGCGGATCCGGCCCGCGACGACGTGACCGATCACACTCACCACGCCGGCGCCGCCGACCGAGATCCACGGCAGGTTCAGGCCGTCGTCGCCGGAGTAGTAGGCGAGGTGGGTGTTGGCGATGACCTCGGAGCCGGCGATCAGGTCGCCCTTGGCGTCCTTGACCGCGACGATCCGCGGGTGCTCGGCCAGCCGCAGCAGCGTGTCGACCTCGATCGGCACGACCGAGCGCGGCGGGATGTCGTAGAGCATCACCGGCAGCCCGGTGCTGTCCGCGACCGCCGTGAAGTGCGCGTGCAGGCCGGCCTGGCTCGGCCGCGAGTAGTACGGGGTGACGACCAGCAGGCCGTGCGCGCCGGCTTCTTCGGCCTGCTTCGCCTGCTCGAGGCTGTGCGCGGTGTTGTTGGTGCCCGCGCCGGCCACGACGGTCGCGCGGTCGCCGACGGCCTCGACCACGGCGCGGATGAGCTCCTGCTTCTCCGCGTCGCTCGTGGTCGGGCTCTCGCCGGTGGTGCCGTTGATGACCAGGCCGTCGTTCCCCAGCTCCACGAGGTGCTCGGCCAGCTCCTGCGCCCGCTTCAGGTCCAGCGCGCCTTCGGTGTCGAAGGGGGTGACCATCGCGGTGAGCACGCGCCCGAAGGGCCTTCCCGGCGCTGCGGTAGGTGGGTTGGACATGGCCAGACGGTACCCCGTCGCACCCACAAAAATCGCGCCGACCTGGTCACGCCCGGCGAAGTGCGGAGGATTTCCGTGCGCCGGCCGCTCGTCGCGGAACTTCTACTTGACCTTGGTCACGATCGGCGCGGAGATCGGGCCGCCGTCGGCCTTGGCGAGCACGCAGTAGAACTCGCGGGTGGGGCTGTGGCCACTGTCCTCGTCCGGCAGGCTCTGCCACTGGGCCTGCGTCGGCACGAGTGCCCGGTACTTGAGGCCTTCGCGCTTGGCATCGGGGACGATCGAGGAGCGGAACGAGGCCGCGCAGCGAGCTTCGGCCACCGCGGTGGCCGCCTCCAGGCCCGGGTAGGCGGCCACCGTCGCGTCGCTGTCGCTCCAGCTCGCGGCGCCGATGACGTCGCCGGCGTCGTAGATCTCGAGGGTGTGGCTGTCCTTGCAGTCGCCGTCGTTGTCGCCGCTGATGACGCCGCCGTCCTGGACCGTGGCGTTGTAGCAGGGGTAGCTGGAGCTGGCGTCGACGCGCATCTGCCCGCCGAGGCCGAACGTCAGGGTCGGCAGCTTCTGCTGGTCGACGGCCGGGGCTTCGAAGGCCCTGCCGGCGAAGAAGCCGCCGACCAGGGCACCGACGACGAGCACCGCGGCCACCGAGAGCCACAGCGCACGGAGGTTCTTCTTCGCCGGCTGCGGCGTCAGCCGGGTCATGGGCTGGACCATCGCGGTGCCGCCCGGCGGGGTGGGCCGCACGCCCTGCGCCGTGGTCAGGAGGTTCTGCGCCTGGGCGGCGGTGAGGCGCGCGTCGGGGTTCGCGACGAGCAGGCCGAGGATGGCCGCGGCGATCGGGCCCTGGCCGCGGGTCAGGTACGGGATCTCGGTCATGATCGCGTGCAGCGTCGCGGCGGTGGTCGCGCGCTCGAACGGGATCGAGCCTTCGACGGCGAAGAACAGCGTCGCGCCGAGGGACCACAGGTCGGACGCGGGCAGCGCTTCGCGGCCCTCGACGCGCTCCGGCGCCATGAACGCGGGTGAGCCGACGATCATGCCGCTGGTGGTCAGGCGCGGGTCGTCGACGGCGTGGGCGATGCCGAAGTCGGTGAGCTTCACGCGGCCGTCGGGCGCGACGAGGATGTTCGCCGGCTTGACGTCCCGGTGCACGATCCCGGCGGCGTGCGCGGCCTGCAGCGCGGCCAGCACCCGCTCCCCCATCAGCGCCGCCTGCGCGGCGGGCATCGGGCCACGCTGACGGACGAGGTCGGCCAGCGACGGCGCTTCGACGAGCTCCATCACGATGAAGGTGGTGCCGCCGTCGGTGATGACGTCGTAGACGGTGACGACGGCGGGGTCGTTGAGCCGCCCGCCGGTGCGCACCTCGCGCAAGGCGCGTTCGGAGAAGACGGCGGCGGACTCGGCGTCGGGCAGCCGCAGTTCCTTGACGGCGACCGGCCGGCCGATGACCTGGTCCTGCGCCCGCCACACGACGCCCATGCCGCCCCGGCCGAGCTCGCCGAGCAGCGCATAACGGCCCGCGACCACCCGCTGACCAGGCGTGGCGGGCGCCCGCGGTGGATACGGCCGGGTCTGTTCGTCGGTCACGGTGCTCCTTCGGGCGGCGGTCGCGCAGATGCTAGTCGGACCACCGGGAGCCGCTGGGGGTTCCGCGGAATTCGTGACCCGGCCGGGGTGCCGGGGGTCCGGCGACCGGTCCGAGCGTCGGGGGGATAAGAATAAGGCCCCCCCCCCCCCCCCAAAAAAGAAAAACAGACACCCCCCCCGGGCCGG
>NZ_JBFBBZ010000038.1:0-97609 GCF_040682935.1 Amycolatopsis sp. NPDC051061 | reverse complement strand
CCACCGCCGGGCCACCACCGACCCGCTGAGACCCCGTCCCGACGACCGGAGAACATGTGGACACGCTGGAGCGGCCAGCACGGTCCAGCACGCCCGCAACCACCACCAAGATCAACAAACCTAGGGCAAGATCACCCGAATTCACATCGGTGGATCCCGGCCAGACGCCATGAACGACCCTTTCATGACGTCCCGCCCGGCAACGCGACTTTGCCGGGCGTCGCCGAACCTCCGGATCCGCGGCCGGAAACTCACCGGTTCAGACCAATTTCACCCCGTCTGGATCGAGCAAGCCCCCGCGGCCCTACCGGCCGCGCCCGGCCGCGGGTGATCCTGCTGTCGGCACCCGGCCGTGATCGACCGAGGGACGTGGTCATGAAGCTCTCCCGGTTCTTCTTCCTCGTCGTCGTTTTCGCCCTGTTCGCCGCGGTGCCCGCGCCGGCCGCGCAGGCCGGGCAGACCGCTTTGCGGGCGGCCGATCCCAGCGTGCTCCGGGTCGGCTCGACCTACGTCGCCGTCCAGTCGTCCGGGGGCGGGATCGTGGTGCGCCAGGCCGCGTCGACCGACGGCCTGGCGAGCGCGCCCGCCCGGCGGATCTGGTCGGACAGCCGCGGTCTCGGCGAAGTCTGGGCCCCGGAGATCGTCACCGACGGCGGGCGCTTCTACGTCTACTTCTCGGCCGGAACCGGTGCGGCGCACCGGATGTACGTGATCAGCTCCGCCGTCGCCGACAGCGGCTACACGGCGGAGACCCAGCTCGCACTGCCCGACGGCAAGTGGGCCATCGACGGCACGATGTTCACCTTCGGCGGGCAGCGGTGGTTCGTCTGGTCGGGCTGGGCCGGGGACACCAACGTCGAGCAGAACCTCTACATCGCCCGGATGAGCACCCCGACGGCCCCGGCCGGCGCGAGGTACGTCATCTCCCAGCCGCGCGAAAGCTGGGAACGGGTCGTCGGAAACCCGTACATCAACGAAGCACCGGAAGCCGTCAAGGATCCGAACGGGCAGCTGCACGTCGTCTACTCGGCCAACGGCAGCTGGAGCGACCAGTACTGCGTCGCCGAGCTCCGCCTGCGCGCCGGCGGCGACCCGACGTACGTGTGGGACTGGTACAAGTCCAACGGGTGCCTGTTCGGGTCGAACCGCGCCACGATGATGACGGGCTGGGACCCGACGCTGCACGTCGACGGCCCGGGACACCACAGCTTCGTCCTGCTGAACGGCGACATCGCGACCAGCCCGCCCGCCGGGCCGAAGTTCCCGCTGATGTTCCACGCCGTCCCCAAGGGCACGCCGTACTCGTGGGCCAACCGCTACTGGTACACCGGAACGTTCTGCTGGTGGGGCGCGACGACCTACCGCCGCGCCAACGTCCCGGGCGCGACCACCGACACCGGCTGGAGCCTCAAGTTCTTCGAATGAACGACGGCGGGAACCGGTTCACCCCGCGACGACGATGACGTGCAGGGTTCTGGGCCCGTGCACGCCTTCCACCCGGGTCAGCTCGATGTCGCTGGTGGCGCTCGGCCCGCTGATCCACGTCTGCGGGCGCGCCGGGTCGAGGGCGGCGACGGCCTGCGGCACGCCCGCCACGATCCGGCTCTCGCGCAGCACGCACACGTGCACGTCGGGCACCAGGCTCAGCGCGCGCCGCCCCTGGCCGGGGCCGTGGTCGAGTACCAGGGTGCCGGTGGTCGCGATGCCCAGCGCGGCCGTGGTGACGACGGCCTCGAACCCGGCGAGGTCCGCCGTGGTCCCGGCCTGCGCGGCCCTCGCGCCGCCGACGTCGATCGGAAACCCTTCGGGCACCAGGACTTTCCGCGCCGGCCCCAGCGCGGCGCGAACGGCGCCGGGCAGTTCCGCGTCGGTGCACCGGGTGAGCGCCGCGCGGTAGTCGACCACGCGCTCGGCGAACAGCTCGACGACGTCCGCGGCCTCCACCGAGCGATATCCGCGCGGAACCACGACTTCGGCCGGGTTCGCGTCCCGCAGCGCACCCCGCACCGCGGCCAGGATCTCCTCGCGCGCCGTCATCGCCGGCCTTCCCGCCGCCACCACGCGCGGAACGACTCCCGCGGCGGCGCCGGCAGATCACCGGCGTTCGTCCACACCGAACCGGGCCAGGGCAGGCGAGACACCCCACGACGACCACCGGGCAGCACCCGCCGCCCGAACCGGGTCAGCGCCCGGCTCGCGAGCCCCAGCCCCCGTTCGGCGAACCCCAGCCGCCGGGCATCCGACAGCACCCAGGACGCCGATTTCATCGCCACCGCCTCGGGTTTCGGTGCGCCGCCGCGATGCGCGTCGACCACCCGCGCACGCAGGTGCACCAGCACCTCGGGAATGTCGATGCGCACCGGACAGGCCTCGAAGCACGCACCACACAGGCTGGAGGCGTAGGGCAGCGAGTCGGTCTGCTCGTCGACGCCGACACCCTTGAGCAGCGGGTTGAGGATCGCCCCGATCGGCCCGGGATACACCGACCCGTACGCGTGCCCGCCGGTCCGCTCGTACACCGGGCAGACGTTCAGGCACGCCGAACAGCGGATGCACCGCAACGCCTGCCGGCCGACCTCGTCGGCCAACGCCCGGCTGCGGCCGTTGTCCAGCAACACCACGTGCATCTCCCGCGGCCCGTCCCCGGCGGTGACACCCGACCACGTCGAGGTGTACGGGTTCATCCGCTCCCCCGTGCTGGACCGCGGCAGAAGCTGGAGGAACACGTCCAAATCGGTCCACGTCGGCACGACCTTTTCGATACCCACCACCGAAACGAGCACCTCGGGCAAGGTCAGGCACATGCGGCCGTTGCCTTCGGACTCGACGACCACCAGGGTGCCGCTCTCGGCGACGGCGAAGTTCGCCCCCGAGACGGCCATCTTCGCCCGCAGGAACTTCTCCCGCAGGTGCAACCGGGCCGCGCCGGCCAGCTCGGCCGGGTCGTCGGTCAAACCCTCGGGCGCCGGACGCCCCGCCGCGGCCATCTCGCGGCGGAAGATCTCCCGGATCTCCGCGCGGTTGCGGTGGATCGCCGGCACCAGGATGTGGCTGGGCAGATCGTCACCCAGCTGCACGATCAGCTCGGCCAGATCGGTCTCCCACGCCGTGACACCGTGCTCGGCGAGCGCCTCGTTGAGCCCGATCTCCTGCGTCGCCATCGACTTGACCTTCACGACCTCGTCCACGCCGTGCTCGCGCGCGATCCGGGCGACGATGTCGCAGGCCTCACGCGCGTCGCGGGCCCAGTGCACGATCGTGCCCTGCGCTTGCAGGGCAGCTTCGAGCGTCAGCAGGTGCTCGTCGAGGCGGCGCAACGTGTTGTCCTTGATCGCCGCGCCCGCCAAGCGCAGTTCCTCCCACTCGGCCACCTCGCCGACGACCGCCGCGCGCTTGGCGCGGATCGTGCCGGTGGCGTGGGCCAGGTTGCGGCGCAGCTGCGTGTCGGCGAGCGCTTCCCGCGCCGCCGCCGGGAACGCCGGCATGCCGACGAACGTGGCGCTCACGCGTCCTCCTCGGTCGAAGCCAGCACGTCGGCCAGGTGCAGCACGCGGACACCACTGCGTTGCCGCGAGAGCAGGCCGCCGACGTGCAGCAGGCACGAGTTGTCGCCCGCGACGAGCACCTCCGCCCCGGTGTCCCGGACGTGGCGGGCCTTGTCCGCGCCCATGGCGGTGGACGTGTCCGCGTTCTTGACCGCGAAGGTGCCGCCGAAGCCGCAGCATTCGTCGGCGGCGGGCAGCTCGACGAGGTCGAGCCCGCGTACTTCGCGCAGCAGCCGCAGCGGCTTGTCGCCGACGCCGAGCATGCGCAGCGAATGGCAGGTCGGGTGGTAGGTGACGCGGTGCGGGAAGTAGGCGCCGACGTCGGTGACGCCGAGGACGTCGACGAGGAACTCGCTCAGCTCATGGACCTTCGGGCCGCTCTCGGCCAGGCGGGGATCCCCCGCCCGCCGGGCGACGAGGCCGTGCTGGTGGCGCGCCGAACCCGCGCAGGAACCGGACGGCGTGACGATGTGGTCGTAGCCCGCGAACGCATGCGCGAAGGCGCGGACGACGGGCACGGCCTCGTCGAGGTAGCCGGTGTTGACCATCGGCTGGCCGCAGCAGGTCTGGGCTTCCGGGAAGTCCGCGTCCACGCCGAGGCGGCGCAGCAGCCGGAACACCGCCTTGCCCGTGTCCGGGAAGAGGGAGTCGTTGATGCAGGTGACGAGCACGGCGACCTTCATGCGTGCCCTCCGGATCAAAACGTTTCAACGCCTCGTCCCGCGACGCTACTACGGCGTGGTTGGTCGAGTCAACGCTAGACCGACACGGTGGATTTCTACGTTTCAACACCACGCGACCGCCCGGCCGGCGCGACTGACCTCGGCCGTTCAGCCTCCCCCGGCTCCGCGGCCCGCACTGATCGCGCCCACCAAATGGGGAACGGCGAACCGCAGGTAGCGTCCGGTGCCGGCGGCCGCGTTGAGCCGCTCGGGTTCGGCGGCGTCGCCCCAGCGGCCGGTCGAGACGCGGGCCTCGACGGCGTGCAGGGCGGCGATCGACTCCGCGGGCTGGAAGGCACAGTGCCCGGTGCCCTTGACGAAGGCCTGCCGCAGCAGGTGCCCCGCGCCCGCGGCGGCCACGCGCCGCGAGTACCAGTTCTCCTGCTCCACCGGCACGAGCTGGTCGGCGATGGTGTGGATGTCCAGTTCGGGCACCCGCAGGCGTCCCGTGGGTGTGGAGGTCCGGGCGAGCGCGGCGACCGCACCCGGGTCGGCCGTGATGTCCGCGTCACGGCCGAGCTTCGCCAGGTCGGCGCCGAGGTTCAGGCCCGCTTGCCGGTAGAGCGCCCGGACCTGCGCGGCGTGGCTGCTGTCGCCGAGCAGGGCCCGGTAGTCGGTGCCGCGGGTGGACGCGCTGTTGCCGCCCGCGGCGAGTTCGATCTGGTAGCGGCCCGTCATGACGAAGCCGAGCACGAACCCGGTGAGGGTCTGTTCCTGGTGCGCCTCTTGGGTTTCGTAGTCGCGAGGCGCGGGCGGTGCGGCGCCGGTGTACCAGGTGGGGACGTTCATCAGCGCGGCGGCGAGCGCGATGCGCGCCCGCCCGGCCGGCGTCGCCTGGGCGTCGCCCGTGACCTTCGTCAGGGTGGCGGCCGCGGCGGCGGCCTCGTCCTGGCTGCCGTAGCGGACCAGCTTGACCGCCTGCCCGGGGGCGAGCAGGTGCGCCAGGGCGTACTCGCCGTCGAGCTGGTACTCGTTGAGGTTCAGCGCACCCGCGACCAGGCCGCAGGTCGTCAGCGCGCCGTCGATGCGGCGGTGCGGGTCCTCCGCCTCCCGGGCGCTGACCAGCCCGCCCATCGACGTCCCCCACGCGATGGTGCGCTTCGCCGCGCCGATCTTCGCCTCGAGCGCGGCCAGCGCGGCGAACTGGTCGCCGACCGCGGATTCCAGCGCCCACCAGGACGGCCCCGAGTAGGACGAGCCGACGAGGGCGTAACCGTCGGCGAGCAGCGCCCCCGCCGTCGCCGCGTCCGGTGCGTCCTGCGGGACGAGCGGGCCAAAACCGTGGCTGTAGAGGATGATCGTGCCGTTCCACGACTCCGGCACGTCCGCCACCCAGGTCGCGCCGTCGGGCAGCTGCCCGGTGTGGTGCCCGGCTTCGGCGGCTTCCGCGGCCGGCACGAGGCCGGCCGCCAGGAGCGTCGTGATCGTCAGCAAAACCAGACCGGAACGCCACTTCATCGTTCGACCCCCACTACTCGCGTCTCGGCCGGATCCGTCAGATCGACCTGGTGGCTTTCGCGCAGGACGAGCACGCACAGCACGGTGACGAGGCAGCAGGCCGCGATCACCGCGGAGATCACGCCCGTGCCCGCGCCGGCGACGGCCGCGAACACCACCGGCGCGACCCCCGCGCCGAGCCCGGCGACCTGGTAGCCGAGCGACGCGCCGGTGTAGCGGGTCCGGGTGGCGAACAGCTCCGTGTACAGCGCCGCCAGCGGCCCGTACATCGCCGGGTGCGCGACCGACTGGCCCAGCACGACCGCCAGCGTCAACAGCACCGCCGAGCCGCTGTCGATCAGCGGGAACAGCAGGAATCCGACGACGGCGGTGGCCAGCGCCCCGGCCAGGACGACGGGACGGCGTCCGACGCGGTCGGACAGCGCCGAATAACCGATGATGGCGATCACCGCGCCGACCGACGACACGGTGATCGCGTTGAGCACGGTCTGGCGCGGGAAACCCGCGTGCACGGCGTAGGAAAGGAGGTACGTGGTGAGGGTGCCCTGCGCGACGAAGGCACCGAAGCCGACGCCGATCGCCAGCAGCAGGTCCTTCGGGTGGCGGCGCAGCACCTCCAGCAGCGGGGCGCCGGCGGACCGGCCGGCCGCGGCGAACACCGGCGTCTCGTCGACCTTCAACCGGATGAACAGGCCGATGGCCAGCAGCACGACGCTGAGCAGGAACGGCACCCGCCAGCCCCACGCGAGGAACTGCGCGTCGGTGGTCACCGCGCCCATGAACGTGAGCAGCAGCGTGGAAACCACCATCCCGCTGGGTGCCCCGGCGTTGGTGAAGCTCGCCCACAGCCCGCGGCGGCTGGTCGCGTGCTCGGCCGACATCAGTACCGCGCCGCCCCACTCCCCGCCGACGGCGATGCCCTGCAGCACGCGCAGCAGGATGAGCAGCGCCGGTGCCCACACCCCGATCTGCGCGTAGGTGGGCAAGACACCGATCAGCGTGCTCGCGATGCCCATCATCGACATCGTGATCACGAGCATCCGCTTGCGTCCCAGCAGATCGCCGAAGTGCCCGAAGACGATCCCCCCGATCGGCCGCGCCAGGTACCCGGTGGTGAACGTGCCCAGGCTGGCGATCGTGCCGAGCACCGGATCCAGGTTCGAGAAGAAGACCTTGTTGAACACCACCGCCGACGCGGTGGCGTAGAGCAGGAAGTCGTAGTACTCGATCACGCTGCCGAAGTAGCTGGACAGCACCGCGCGGCGCAGCTGCGCCCGCGATCGGAGGTTCTCTGCCATCGCGTCCTGCCTCGTCGCCGACCCCGCGTGACCCGCGTCACGCCGCGACGAACGTTAAGCACTCTGATGACTGCGGTCAAGACTCTGCCCAATAACAGACGTCGGCCCACCATCAGAGCGGGCTTATGCTCGCGGAGTGACCGACTTGGCCGTACCCGCCGCCGCCGAAGGCGTCGGCGCCGACACCCCGCGTCCCCAGACGCTGCTGATCGCGTTCCTCGGCGGTCACGTCCTCGACCGCGGGATCCACGTCGCCACCGCGAGCGTGCTCGACGTGCTGGAACGCGCCGGCGTCTCCGAGCACGCGACCCGCTCCACGCTGAGCCGCATGGCCCGGCGCGGCCTGCTGCACCGGGTGCGCCGCGGCCGCCACGTCTACGTCGGCCTCACCGAGCGGTCGCGGGCGATCCTGCACGACGGCGAGCGGCGCATCTGGCGGGCCGGCGCGGTCAACCGGCAGTGGGACGGCACCTGGACGCTGCTCGGCTTCTCGATGCCCGAGTCGTGGCAGCGCCAGCGCCACGCCCTGCGCTCACGGCTGCTGTGGGGCGGCTTCGGCAGCCTGCAGGGCGGCCTGTGGATCGCCCCGGGGCAGGTCGACACGATCCCGCTGCTCGAGGGCCTCGGCGCCGACGGCCACATCAAGGTCTTCCAGGCCCGCACGCTGGCGCCCACCGAGGTCGCCGAGATCGTCCGTGAGGCCTGGGACATCGACGGGCTGGCCGAGCACTACCGGGCGTTCCTGACCCGCTGGCAGGACCCGGCGGCGCAGGCGTCGGACAGCCTCGCCCGTGATCTGCTCCTGGAGTCCGACTGGCTGCAGACCATCCGCACCGACCCGCGGCTGCCCCGCGAACACCTGCCCGCCGACTGGCCGGCCGAGCCCGCCCAGGAGCTGTTCTACGCCCTCAGCGCCGAACTGAAGCCGGCGGCCCGCACCACGGCGGCCGGCCTCCTCGACACGATCACCGACGAACAAGCCGACGAGCGCTGAGCTCCCCCGCGCCCGCTCACCCCGCCGGTCCTGGCCCGACCGCGCCGAGCGTGGCCGCGAACTCCCCGGCGGACACCGGCGTCTCGTCGGCCAGGATCTCGTCGATCACCTCGGCCAGCGGGCCCGGTACCGCCGGCTCGCGCACCCGGATCGGGACCGGGTCCTCGCGCAGCACGACCGCGACCGGATCGGCACCCGGCGGGAAGTCCCGGGGCGCCCGGCCCGTCAGCATCCAGTACAGCGTCGCCGCCGCGGCCCAGACGTCCACCCACGGCGGGGCGTGGCGGTAGTTCAGCACCTGGGCGCGCGGAAGGAACTCCAGGCTGCCGCCCACCTCGCCGGTCCGGGTGTGCCCCGAAAGGCCCGCCAGGGCGAACGCCTTCGCCAGCCCGAAGTCCGCGACCCGCGCGACACCGCCGTCGAGCAGCACGTTGCGCGGCGTGACGTCCCGGTGCACGAGGCCGCGCGCGGTCGTCGTCGTGCGGTCGGCCAGCCGCACCTCCGGCAGCTCCGCGGCGTGGGCGTAGGCCAGGCCGGCGAGGACTCCGAGGGTGATCGGCACCGCTTCGCCGGCGGTCAGCCGGCCCCGGCGGTCGACGCTGCCGCCCGGGCAGTACGCGTTCACCAGGAACGGCACGGGATCACCGCCGGAACCGCGGAACTCCACGATGTTCGGGTGCCGCAGCGCGCGCACGTTCGCGATCTCGCGCAGGACCAGCTCGGTGGCGTCCGGCCGGATGTCGTGCAGCACCTTGAGCGCGACCGGTTCGCCGGTCGTGGTGTCCCGCGCCAGGAAAACCACCCCCTGGGCGCCGCGGCCGAGTTCGTGGCCGAGCGCGTAGCCGGGGAACTCGGCCGGCGCCACGGTGATCCGCAGGGTCGTCGAGCCGACGCGGACCTCGTCGCCGTCGGCCAGCTCGCGTTCGTCCACCACGACGCCGTTGACGCGGGTTCCGTTGCGGCTGCCCAGATCCCGCACCCCGACGTGCGGCGGCTCGATCGTGAACCGGCAGTGCGCGCGCGAGGCGTCCGGGTCGCGCACGCGCAGCCCGCACTCCTCGCCGCGCCCGGCCACCAGGGACCGAGCGTCGGTGAAGACGTGGCCCACGGCGTCGCCGGCGGTGATGCGGACGGCCCAGCGCACGTCAGTCCACGAGCGCCACGTAGAGCGGCGAACCCAGCAGCACGCTCTCGCCGTCCGCGGTTTTCCCGTGCAGCAACCGCTTCGCGATGAACTCCATGTTCTGCGCGGGCCCGCGCAGGTCCGTCGTGGCCCGGCGGACGTCCTGGCACGCCTCGGCGTCACCGTCGCCGTCGCCGGTGACCGCGGTGGCGATCCCGGGGCCCCGCGCGATCCCGTCGAGCAGGGACGGCAGCAACGACCGGCTCAGCGGCGGGTCGAGATCACCGGCGGGAAGGGCCCCGAAGACATGGCGGCGAGAGCCCCCGAGCCCGAGCACCGTCCGCTCGTCGCGCCCGCCGAAGTACACGAGCGAGAGCCCGTCCGCGCCGACGAGCGGCCCCCACCGCAACGGCAGCAGGCCCCAGAAGAACTGCCCCGGCTCGTCGACCGAGCCGAGGTCGCCGAAGTCGGTCAGGTACCGGACGACGCGCTCGAGCCGCTCGGTCCGGTCCGCGCCGACGGCGGCCTCCACGCCCCGTTTGCCCTTGAGCACCTTGAGGTCGACGCTCACCTCGGCCGTGCGCTTGCGCGTCGCGCCGGGATCGATCTGCTGCAGCAGCAGGTCGACCTTGCTGTCGCTGATGTAGACGAAGTACCGGAACGACATCCGCCCCCCTCGTGGCCCGCGGTGATCCTCCCACGAACCCGCCGATCTTTCACCCGCCTGGCCCATGCCCCGCGTCCGGGTGGTCGGGTAATCGTTGATCCGTGGCGCGCGACGACCGGGGAGGGAGGCCGCCGTGGTTCAGCTGACGCCGTCCGGGATCGCCGGCCTCCGCGCGGAGGTGACGAACCTGATGCGGGCCGGCGCCATCCTGCTCCCGGTCATGGACGAGGACGCCTCGACGCGGTTCGGCCGGGTGTGCGCCGCCCAGCTCGTCGACCTGGCCCTCCGGCGCCACCTGTGGTTCTCCTACGACGGCGAGCACGGTGGCGTCCCCGGGCTCCTGGCCCACCGCCGGCCGGACCCGGCGGACGCGGCGGATCCCGACGAGCAGCGCCTGCTGGACGTCGTGTTCGGCGGCGAGGACGTCGCGCGCATCGCGCGGCCGCAGCCCTGGGCGCGCTGGCGGGACATGGCCACGCTGGTGCGCAAAGGCGCGAAGGCGGACGGATTCGGCTGGCTCGGCCGCGAACGGTACCGCGTGCAGCGGCGGATGACCGACCTCCGGGCGGCGATGTCCGTCCACGCCCGGCGCACGCAGCGGAACTGGAGCGACGCGCCCGCGCTGTACCGCGCGGGGTGCTCCTTCGCCGTCCTCTTCAACCTCGACACCGCGGTCCCCCACTGGCCGATGCCGCCCGAAGAAGACCTCTTCGTGCCCTCGCGCCTCGCCGCGGCCTGCCACCTGGCCCACGTCGACGCGACCTGAACGATGCCGGACGACGCCACCCTCGACGGGTCCGCACCGGCCACGCCCGGGTGGCGCGTGGGCGACCGGATCGCCGGCCGGTACGAGATCACCGCGATCCACCGCGGCGGCATGGGCGTGGTCCACCGCGCCCACCACCTGGGCTGGGACGCCGACGTGGCGATCAAACGGCCGCGGCCCGAGCTGTTCCGCACCGACGCCGACCGCGAGCGGTTCGTCCGCGAGGCCCGGACCTGGATCGACCTGGGGCTGCACCCGCACGTGTGCAACTGCCACTACGTGCGCACGCTCGACGGCGTCCCCCACGTCGTCGCGGAGTACGTGCCGGGCGGCAGTCTCGCGGACCGGATCCGCGACCGGCGGCTGTACGCCGGTTCCGGGCGCGAGGTGCTCGCCCGGATCCTGGACGTCGCGGTCCAGGCCGCGTGGGGGCTGGCGCACGCCCACGCGCTCGGCGTGGTCCACCGCGATGTGAAGCCGGCCAACCTCCTCGTCGGCGACGACGTGAAGGTCACCGACTTCGGGCTGGCGGGCGCGGCCGCCGGCCCGTACCGCGGGACCCGCCACTACGCCTCCCCGGAACAGGCCGCCGGTGAGCACACCGGACCCGCCGGTGACGTCTGGAGCTTCGCCGTCAGCGTGCTCGAGATGCTGACCGGCGAGGTGACCTGGCTGGCCGGGCCGGCGGCGGGCGGGGCCTTGGCGGGCGCCGTCGCGACGGCGCCGCTCGACGGCGTGCCCCGCGACCTCGGCGAGCTGCTGGCCCGGTGCCTGGCGTGGGAACCCGCGGACCGGCCCGGCAGCATGGCCGGCGTCGCGACCGCGTTGATCGGCCTGTACGAGGCCGGGTTCGGGCCGTACCCGCGGGATCCGCCGGCCGCCGCCCGGCCGCGGGCCGCCGAGCTGAACAACCGCGCGCTGTCGCTGCTCGACCTCGGCCGGCACGACGAAGCCACGCGGCTCCTGGCCGAGGCGCTCGCCGCCGACCCGCGCCACCTCGAAGCGTCGTTCAACGCCGGGGTGCTGCGCTGGCGCGCCGGCGAGCTCACCGACGACGCGGTGCTCACCACCCTGGAATCGGCCCGGGAGAACCACGAGGAACCCGCGCGCGCCGATCGCCTGCTCGACCTGGTCCGCGTCGAACGCGGAGCCGCGGCACCCGCCTTCGTGCTCCCTGTCGGGCAACGCCGGACGGCGGCTCCCGTGTGCGTGACCCCGGACGGCGAACACCTGCTGGCCGCCGACGCCACGGGTGCGGTGCACGTCGTCGAGACGGCGACCGGCCGGAGCGTGCGCGTGCTGTCCGGCCACCGGGACGCCGTCGACGCGATCGCGGTCGGCTCCGACGGCCGGCGCGCGCTCACCGTCGGCGGAAGCGGGAAGTCGGTGCTGTGGGACCTGCGCACCGGTCGTCCGCTGCGCCGCCGGGCCGGCCGCGGTGACGTCTTCCTCATCGGCCTCGCCGCCGACGCCGGGCTGGTCCTCACGACGGCGCTGCTCGGGAACCCCGGCACCGTGCGGGTGTGGCGGCCGGGCCGGTGGCGCGGCCGCCGGCTCCGCGCGGGTGGGGAGGTGACGACGATCTGCGTGGCCGCGGACGGGCAGCGCGCGCTGATCGGCGACGCGCGCGGACAGGTGGGGCTGTGGAACCCGGCCACCGGCGCCGCGCTGCGCTCCTTCACCGGGCACACCCGCGCGCTCGGGGCGATGGCCATGGACTCCGCCGGGCGGCGCGCGGTCACCGTCGCCACGGATTTCGAAGACTTCGCTCCCCGGGTGCGGGACCTGGACACCGGCCGCCTCCTGAACCGGCTCGACGGCCACACCGGCCCGCTCACCTCGGTCCACGTGTCGCCGGACGGGCGGCGGGCGCTGACCGGGAGCGGCGACCGCACCGCGCGTCTCTGGGACCTGGACACCGGGCGGTGCCTGCGCGTCCTGTCCGGGCACACGCAGATCGTCCAGTCGGTCGCCTTCGCCGGCGAAGTCGCCGTGACCACCGAGCTGACCGGCGCGGTGCGGATCTGGGACCTGGCCGGCGGCCGGTGCCTGCGCACGATCACCGAAGACGCCGAATTCGGCGACACCGCGTGGCTCACCCCGGACGGCCGGACACTCGTGCACGCCGGCCGGACCGCGGTCCGGCTGTGGCCGGTGCCGGCTCCGGCACCCGCCCCGCTGCAGATCTCCCGGTCCCGCACGGCCGTCGAGCTGCTGTCGGCGAACGCGCGCGTGGACGACCTGCTGGCCCGCGCGGCCGAAAGCCCCGGCGAGGCCCTCGAGCTGGTGCGCCGGGCCCGCACCGTGCCGGGCCACGAACGGTCTCGCGAAGTCATGGACGCCTGGCGCCGCCTGGCGGCCGCCTCGGCGCACGGCGAGCTGAAAACCGTGTGGCTGAGCCAGGTTCTGGACGGCGGACCCCCGGGTTTGACGGCCGTGTGCGCGACCCCGGACGGCCACGTGCTGTCCGGCGGCCACGAGGACGGCACCGTGGGGAGGTGGGACCTCGCGTCCGGCCGGCGCGGCGCGGCGCTCACCGGCCACACCACCCCGGTGCTGTCGGTCGGCGCGACCGGGCAGGTCGCCGTGGCGGGAGCCGCGGACGGGACCACGAGGGTGTGGGCCCTCCCCGCCGGCCGTCCGATGTGGACACTGCGCGGACACGACGGCCCGGTGCGCGCGGTGGCCACGACGCCCGACGGCCGGTACGCCGTCACGGGCTCCGCGGACGGCACGGCCCGGGTCTGGGACCTGTCGTCCGGGCGTCCGGTGGCGGTGCTCACCGGCCACACCGGCGCGATCGGCGCCGTGGCGACGGACGGACGCTCCTGCTTCACCGTCGCCGACGGTTCGGTGCGGCAGTGGGACCTGCACAGCGGCCGCTGGACCGGCGTTCCGGAAACCACCACCGGAGCCGGCCTGACTTCGCTGTGCCTGACGCCGGACGGCCTCCTGCTGACCGTCGGCTTCCCGGCCCGGCACGGGGTCCGCGTCCGCGACGTGGCGACCGGCCGGTTCGTCCGGACCCTCGATCCCGAAGGCGCGCCGGGCAAGCAGTCCGTGTGCACCACGCCGGACGGCCGGATCGCGCTGGTCACCGAGCCGGCCGGGAGGGTGGGGCTCTGGGAGGTGGCCACCGGGCGGCCGCTCGGTCACCTCGAAGGACTCACCGGCGGGGTCGCCGGCGTCTGCGTGACCCCGGACGGCAACCACGTCGTCGTGGCGGGCCGCGACGGCGCGATCCGGATCTGGGACATCGACCGGGAATTGGGGGAACCGAGGTGATCGCTTTCCGGAAGACGTCGCTGATCCTGGCCGGCCTGGCGTTCTGGACCGGCGAGATCATGTCGCTCTTCGCGGCGACACCCGCGGTGCTGGGCTGGGGCGTCGGCCTGATCGTGGCCGCTCTCGTGGTGCTCCTGCTGATCACCGGCCGGGCGGCCACCTTCGCCGGAGTCGTCGCGGGGGTGCTCGCGGTGGTGCTGGGCAGGTCCCAGGGCAGCGACTTCGTGGCGTGGGTCTCCAGCGAGCGCTGGGTGGTCCTGCCGCCGGTCGTCGCGTTCGTCCTGCTGATGCGGACGGCGTTCTGGGCCATCGAACGCGGCGAGGACCGGTGGCGCATCGAGCACCGGCACGGGTGACCGGAACCGGCTTCTACACCACAGCTGATCGAAATGCCGCACTGAAACGGCAGAGACACCACCATCGGGTTAACGTCGGTCGACACTGAACGCTCGCGGGACAAGGAGGTCACCGTGGCCGGAAAGTTCGAGGTCTACACCGACAAGGGCGGCAAGTACCGATTCCGCCTCAAGGCCGCCAACGGCGAAGTCGTCGCCGGCGGCGAAGCCTACGAAAGCAAAGCAGGAGCGAAGGCGGGCTGCGAAGCCGTCCAGCGTGCCGCGGACGGCGCGGCGATCGTCGAAGCGGACTCCTGACCTATCCGTTTTTTCGCGCCCGGCGGATCGTTGCGCCGGGCGCGACCCGGCGGCACCGCGCGCGTCACCGCTGAACAGCCGCGGAGACGAGTGCGCGCACAGCGGCGGCGATGTCGTCCTCGGTACTCCAGCGCCCCAGGGACAGCCGGATCGCCGCCAGCGCCCGGCCGGCGTCGAAACCCATGGCCGTCAGCACCGGCGATGGCGCGTGCACACCGCTGTGGCAGGCGGAACCGGTGGAAGCGGCGACGGCGAGCGCGTTTTCCAGGACGTGGTGGCCGCGAACGCCGTCGATGCTGATGTTGAGCGTGTTCGGCAACCGCCGCTCGGCCGGGCCGTTGAGGCGGACGCGGCCCGGCAGCGCCGCGACCAGCTGCTCGTGCAACGCGTCGCGCAAGGCGGCGATCCGGTTCGCGGCGCCCGCTTCAAGGTCGTCGGCGGCGAGCTGGGCGGCCGTCCCCAGCGCGACCGCCAGCGCGACGTTCTCCGTGCCCGCGCGCAGCCCGCGCTCCTGCCCGCCGCCGTAGACGACGGGCTCCAGCGCCACGCCGTCGCGCACGAACAGCGCGGCCGCCCCGCGCGGCGCGTACATCTTGTGCCCGGCCACCGTCAGGAGGTCGACGCCGAGCCGCTCGACGTCGACCGGAATCTTCCCGCACGCCTGCGCGGCGTCGCAGTGCACGAGCGCCCCGTGCTCGTGCGCCAGCCCGGCGATCTCCGTGATCGGCTGCACCGCGCCGGTCTCGTTGTTCGCCGCCATGATCGACACGACCGTGCGGTCCGCGGTGGTCCGCAACGCCGCGTCCAGGGTGTCGAGAGCGACCAATCCGTGCTGGTCGACCGGCAACACCGTGACGCGGGCGCCGTGCAGCCGATCGAGCGCGCGGGCCGTTTCGAGGACGGCGGGGTGTTCGGTCGCCTGGACGATCAGGTGCGCCCGCCGGCCGCCCGGGGCGAGCACGGCACCGCGCAGAGCCAGCAGGTTCGCCTCCGACCCGGATCCGGTGAAGACGATCTCCCCCGCCCGCGCCGCGATCAGGTCCGCCACCCGCGCACGCGCGTCAGCCAGCGCACGGCGCGGCTCGACGGCGTAGGAGTGATCGCTGGAGGGGTTGCCGAAGAAGTCCGTCCAGTACGGCATGGCGGCCTCGGTGACCCGCGGGTCGACGGGCGTGGTGGCGTTGTAGTCGAGGTAAACGGGCCCGGCGCGCAGGCCGGCCGGTACGGGGAGGGCCGCTTCGGTCACGCTGTCGCCCACTCGAGGCGCTCCGGCAGCCCGAGCCGCGGGAACCGGTCGTCGTGGAACGTGACGATCTCCGTGATCACCCCGCCGGTGACGCGCAGGACGTCGATCGTCAGCGGCAAGTACGCGCCCTCCCCCTTCCGCCAGAGGTAGAAGGCGACGGCGGGCTGCCGGTTCACGGAGGTCACGACGGCGCGCAGCTTTTCCATGCTCTCGAAGCCGTCCTCGACCCAGTTGTTCACCACCGCGTCGCGGCCGACGTGCAGGCCCGGCGTGGGCGGCATCGAGCACCGGACGTCGTCACGCAGCAGCGCGGCCAGCGCGCCGACATCCGTGGCCACGCTGGCCTCGGTGAAGCGGCGCACCAGCTCGCGCGTCCCGGCGTCCTCCTCGCCGCCGGTCCAGTCCTGCCGCTCGGCGGGCAGGTGCTCCCGCATGCCGGCGCGGGCCCGCTGCAGCGCGCTGTTCACGGAGTTGACGGAGTCCCCGAGGAGCTCCCCGACGTCCTTCGCCGGCCAGCCGAGCACGTCCCGCAGGATCAGCACGGCCCGCGGGCGCGGCGCGAGGTGCTGGACGGCGACCAGGTACGCCAGCTCGATCGTCTCCCGCGCGACGGCGACGGTTTCCGGCTCGTCCGCGTCACCCGCGGGCAGCTCGTCGAGCAGCCGGTCCGGGTAGGGCTGCAACCACCGCACCTCGCCGCCGGTCGCCGGCTCCGGGCGGCACTTGGCCAGCAGGTCCAGGCAGGCGTTGGTGGCGATCCGGTACAGCCAGGCCCGCAACGTCGACCGCCCCGCGAAGGTCTCCCGCCGCCGCCAGGCACGCAGGAACGTCTCCTGCACGGTGTCCTCGGCGTCCTCGAACGATCCGAGCATCCGGTAGCAGTGCACGTGCAGCTCCCGCCGGTGCCGCTCTGCCAGCCCCGAAAACGCCGATCGGCCGACCTCGCCCAGCTCCGTGTCCGCACTCATGACGTCATCCTTCCGCCTCGTCGTGTCCCGTCACAGGTGAGACGGGTGCGGGCGCGACAACTCATCACCAGCGAGGTCACCACACGTACGGGATGAGCCGGGCGCGGTTCGCCGCGAACTGCCGGTAACGGCTGCCCAGCGCTTCCTCGAGGGCACGCTCCTCGATGCGGAGACGGTGGATCAGGGCGATCAGCAAGACAGCGACGGCGCCCGCCGCGCTGACCCAGTTCGCCGCGATCAGGCCGCCCCCGGTGAAGGCGAGCAGCAGGCCGGTGTAGCTCGGATGGCGCAGGACCCGGTAGGGGCCGCGGTCGACAACGGGCTGATCTTCGCTGGTCCGGACCGTCACCGTGAAGTACTTTCCCAGGCTGGCGACGGACCACCAGCGCAGCAGCAGGCCGAGCCACCCGAGCACGATCCCGAGCGTGAACAGCCCGGCACCTCCGCCCGTGCCGGCGGCCGGGACGACGGCCCGGCCGACCGGCCACAGCAGGATCGCGCCGAGGAACATCGCCCTGAAGACGACCTCCGCGCGCACGTCGACGAGTTTCGCGCCGCGGCGCATGCGGAACGTCTGGACGAGTTCGCCCGCCGCGAAGGCGCCGACGCTGATGACCAGGACGACACGGGCCGCGTTCGACGACTCTCCGAAAGGCGTGAGCACACCGCCATCATCCCGGCTTCGGCGACCGTCCCCGCCCGCCGTGGTCGGCTAGGGTGACCGCGTGCATCCGCCGCCGGACCGCGAACAGCCGCTCACCGAGGTCGGCGAGCACCCCGCGGCGGCCGCGCGCACCCGGGTGAGCGCGCTCTTCCGGGGTGTGGGCGGGCGTCCCGGCGTGCTCGTCGAACTGGTCTTCCTGCTGCTCTGGTTTCTGCTCTTCGCGCGTCTCGACGCCGCGGTCGGCAAAGACTTCGCGGCCGCCACCGCCAACGCGCTGACCCTCCAGTCCGCCGAACACGCGGTGCACCTCGACATCGAGCGGAGCGCGAACGAATGGCTGGCCGGGAATCCGGTCCTCGCTCACCTGGCGGTGTACCTGTACCGGCTGTACTACGTGGTGGTCGCCGGCACGCTGCTGTGGGTGTTCGTCCGGCACGCCGAGGTCTACCGCCGGGTCCGCCGGACGATGGTCGCGATGATGGTCCTCGTCCTGCCGGTCTACTGGGCGGTGCCGATGTCGCCACCGCGGTTCGCCCTGCCGGGTGCCGTCGACCTCGTGGCCAGGTACGACCTCCTGGACCAGGCGAGCTGGACGAGCCCCACCCACTACACGGCCATGCCCAGCATGCACGTGGGCTGGTCGCTGTGGTGCGCGTACGCCGCGTGGTCCGCGCTCCGGGGCGCGCGTCCCCGCCTGGCGCTGGCGTCGTGGTCGTTCCCGCTGCTCATGGTGGCGGTCGTGCTCACCACGGCGAACCACTACGTCCTCGACATCGCGGGCAGCGTCGCGCTGCTGGCCGTCGCCATCGTCACCGCGTCGCTGTGCGCCCGCCTCGCCGCGGGCCGGCGCCACGCCGGCGCCGGCCGTCCCGCACGCGCGGTCGGCTGAGTCCTCACCCGCCGGCCGGCTCCAGCCGGATCCGGACGTCGAGGTTCCGTTCGACCTCGCCGCGGCTGTACAGCAGGGGGAACGAGCCGCCCGAAGCCCACAGGGCGTTGAGGTCGCTGTAGTGCGGGCTGCGCGGGTCGCCGGACTGCCCCGGTGCGTTGATCGCCGCCGAGCCGTTCCAGTTGCCGACGTCCAGGGCCATCTTGAACGTCGCCCCGATGATCTGCGCGTAGGTCAGCGGGTGGAAGAACGACGGGTGGATCGTGTGGTACGAACCGCCGACCGGGTTCGGGCCGACGTTCGGGCTGCCCAGCGGGTGCTTGAACTCCTGGTGGTGCAGCGAACCCCAGCGCCACGTCGACGTGTCGGTGCCGAGCAGGCCGGCGACGTCGCGGAACGCCACCGGGAGCGTGTCCAGGATCAGCTTGTCGCGCACCGCCGCGCCGTCCGGGCCGAGCCACTTCGCCGGGTCCGCGAAGGAGGCGATGAGCAGGCTGACGTCGGGGTTGACGTTGCTCGCCAGCGCGTCCGCCGCGGCCTGCGGCAGCACCGTGTGCGCCCACGCGTTGTGCAGGTACTTCATGAGCCACGTCTCGAACAGCGGGGCCCCCGGCGAATCCACCGACGCGACGCCGTCGTAGCCGCGAAGCAGCTCCAGCGCCCGCGCGGTGTCCGGGTCCGACGAGGACAGACCCCGCACGAACTCCAGCAGCTGCGTGGCCACCAGCGACTTCTCGTCCTTCTGCAGTGCGAGCGAGTCGGCGACGGTCGCGCCCGGGTGGGATTCGATCAGCTCGTCGATGCGCTGCTTGCGGTAGGGCATCTGCCATTCGTAGTTGGACACCACCGGGTGGCCCGGCGGGATGTTGAAGTCGTTGGCCGAGGCGAAGTAGCCGGACGCCGGGTTGTACTGGCCCGGCAGCTCGCTGTTCGCGTAGAAGCCGTTCCACTCGTAGCGCCCGTCACCGGGGACGGGCAGCAGGCCGTCGTAGCCGGCGCCGGTGCGGCGCGGCGTCAACCCCGCCGGGACGTAGCCGATGTTGCCGCGCACGTCGGCGTAGATGAGGTTCGAGCCCGGCGCGCCCCACGTCCGCATGCCCGCGGTGAACTCGCGGAAGTTCGTGGCCCGCTGGAAGTTCAGGCTGCCCAGGTACGCCGCGCTGCCCGGCTGCGTCCACGCCGTGCGGATCGCGAACGCACGGTGCGCCGCCTCGTCGACCTGGACGACCGGGCCGTGCCGGGTGAAGGACAGCTTCCCGGCGGCCGGTGCGCCGCCGCGCACCGGGATGGACTCGGTGATCGTGGTCATCCGCTCCCAGCCGGAGCCGTAGCGGTAGCGGGTGGGGTCGTTCGGGTCGAGTTCGTAGACGTAGAGGTCGGTCTGGTCGATCGGCAGGTTGGTCAGGCCGAACGCGATGTCGTCGTTGTGCCCGATGGCGATCCCCGGGTTCCACGGCTCGCCGGCGCCGGCGAGGTTCAGCCCGGGCGCCGACAGCTGCGCGACGTACCGGCCCGAGGGCAGGGCGTCCGCGAAGCGGTGCGGGTCGTTGGCCAGGATCGGCCGGCCCGACGCGGTCCGGCCCGGCCCGATCGCCCAGGCGTTGCTGCCGGACGTCGCGTCGCCGATGGCCCGGGTCGTGTCCTGGGTCTGGAAGCCGCTGCCGGTGAATTTCACCGCGGCGGTCGCGAGGTAGTACACCTTGAGCACGTCGTCGGTCACCGAGCACGGGTCGAGCCCGGCGGGCACCGCCGCTTCGTGGTCCGGCTGGAGGGTGCGCAGGTAGCGGCTCGCGCCGGCGCCGGCCAGGCAGACCAGCTTCGCGCGGGAGACCTCCCACGCCAGGTTCTCCCCGATGGCGTGCGAGCGGATCCGCACCAGGTCCTGCGGGCGCCAGTGACCGGGCTGGTAGCCGAGCTTGCCGAACTCCGGCGGGACCGCGGAGGGGTTGCGGCCCAGCCAGTCGACGTAGGAGTTGATGCCTTCGGCGAACCGGGTGGCGGCCAGCTTGCTCTCCGGACCGTAGGACGCCCATTCGGCGTCCACGTCGCCGCGGTAGAGGAACAGCCGCGCGGCCCGGTCCTGCTCCACGTAGGACGGACCGAGCACCTCGCTGAGCGTCCCGAGCCCGCGGCGGCGCCACGTGTCGATCTGGAACAGCCGGTCACGCGCGATGTTGAAGCCCTGGGCGAAGAAGAGGTCGCTGGTGTCGGCCGCGTAGATGTGCGGCACGCCCCACTTGTCGACGAGCAGCTCGGCCGGCCGGTGCAGGCCGGCGACGGCGTACTTCGGGCCGGTCGCCGCCGCCACGGCCGGAACCGGCGCCAGGCAGAGCACGACCAGTGCGAAGATCAGGCCGCGGAAGACCTTCCGGCGTGTGGCCATGGTGCTCTCCTCGTTCGGGGCTCGGGACCGGGTTCGTCCGATATGTCTACCGGCCGCCGGTGCGGTTCCACGAGCCCCTTAAGGGGTGCCTGCCGGCCTCACGCCGTCACCGCAGCTGCCGCCAGGCTTCGCGGCGCCTGCGCTGCGCCGCCGGGTCCGCCACCGGCGCCGCCGACAGCAGCCGCCGGGTGTAGGGGTGGGCCGGGGCCGTCAGCACCTCCTTCGTCGGGCCCTGCTCGACGACGTGACCGCGGTGCATCACCGCCACCCGGTCGGCCAGCTGCTCGATCACCGCCAGGTCGTGGCTGATGAACAGGCACGCGAACCCGAACTCGCGCCGCAGGTCGCGGAGCAGGTCGAGGATCCGGGCCTGGATCGTGACGTCGAGCGCGCTCGTCGGCTCGTCGGCCACCAGCAGGTCCGGGCGCAGCGCCAGGGCGCGCGCGATGCACGCGCGCTGACGCTGGCCGCCCGACAGCTCGTGCGGGTAGCGCCCGGCCAGCGAAGGCGAGAGCTGGACCGCCGACAGCAGCTCGGCCACCCGGCCGTCCACTTCGGACGATCGCACGGCCTTGTGCAGCCGCAGCGGGGTCGCGACGCTCTCCCCCACCGTCGTGCGCGGGTTCAGCGAGGACAGCGGATCCTGGAACACCACGCCGATCCGGCGCCTCAGCGCCTTCGCCGCCCGGCCCCGCACGCGGGTGATGTCGGCGTCTCCGATGTGGACCGCACCCGCCGTGGGCGCGAGCAACCCCGTGACGGCCCGCGCGACGGTGCTCTTGCCCGACCCGGACTCCCCGACGAGCCCGAGCACCTCCCCCGCGTCGACGTGCAGGTTCACCCCTTCGGCGGCGCGGACGGCGATCGCGCGGAACCGCCCGCGGTAGGTCACGGACAGGTCGGCCACGCGCAGCAAGGGCGCCGCCGCGGGAACGTCCGGAACCGACGCCGTGGCGGGGTGTTCGGCCGCCGCGACGTGGCCCGGGGCCACCTCGATGTCCGCGGACAGCGCGCGTTCGAGCCCGGTCGTGGCCGTACCGGACAGCGAGACGACCGAGCCGAGCAGCTGCCGCGTGTAGTCCTCGGTGGGCGCCGAAAAGATCGAGCCGGCGGTGCCCTGCTCGACGACCCGGCCGTCGTGCATCACCACCACGCGGTCGGCCAGGTCGGCGACCACACCCATGTCGTGCGTGATGAGCAGGATCGCCGTGCCCAGCCGCGAGCGCAGGTCCCGCAGGAGCTCGAGGATCTCCGCCTGGACCGTGACGTCCAGTGCGGTGGTCGGCTCGTCGGCGATGAGCAGCTTCGGCTCGTTCGCCACCGCCATGGCGATCACGACGCGCTGCAGCTGCCCGCCGGACAGCTCGTGCGGGTACGCCCGGAAGCGGTCGCGGGACGCGGGCAGCCCGACCAGGCCGAGCAGCTCGATCGCCCGCTCGCGCGCCGCGGCCGCGGTCAGCTCCCGGTGGGTCCGGATCGCCTCGACGAGCTGGTCGCCGACCGTGAACACCGGGTTCAGCGCGCTCATCGGCTCCTGGAACACCATGCCGACCTCGCCGCCGCGGACCGCGCGCAGCTCGGCCGGGTTCATCGCGTAGAGGTCCCGCCCGGCCAGCTCCGCGCGTCCGGACACCTTCGCCGTGGACGGGAGCAGGCCGAGCAGGGACATCGCGGTGACCGTCTTGCCCGAGCCGGACTCCCCGACCACCGCGACGACCTCGCCCGCGCGGACCTCGTAGCCGACCCCGCGGACGGCTTCGACGTCCCCGAACGAGACCGCCACGTCGTGCAGCCGCAGGAGTCCGGCTCCGGTCACTGGACGATCCCGAACTGGCGGTAGTCGACGTAGGCCGGGAACCGCCCGATCCGGACGTCACCCACCTGCGACCCGTGCAGGAACGAGTTGCGGTTGTAGAGCAGCGGGACCACCGGCGAGTCGGCGAGGATCTTCTTGTCCAGCGCCGCCCACTTCTTGCCGGCCTCGGCCGGGTCGATGGTGGCCTGTGCCTCGGCGATCAGCCGGTCGACGTCGGGGTTGCTGTAGCGCGACTCGTTGTACCCGCCGTTGCCGATCTCGGTCGACTGGAACAGCGGCTGGATGTTCGCGTTGGCCGACGGGATGTCCGGCTGCCACGAGGTGAGCGTCAGGTCGTAGTCCGACAGGCCCTTGGTGTCCACTTCGGACGTGTAGGTGTCCTCGTCGAGCGGCTTGATCGTCACCTTGATGCCGGCCCGCGCCAGCGAGGCCTGGATCGCCGCGGCCTTCTCCGGGTAGCCGTTCTCGTTGTGCGTGGCCAGGACCAGGCCGTCGAGCCCGTTGGGCAGGCCCGCCTCGGCGAGCAGCTGCTTGGCCTTCGCCGGGTCACCCGACGGCGGCGCCGGGTAGAGGTCGTACTGTTCGCGGCCCTGCAGGCCGGGCGTGATCAGCGTCGTGGCGACGTCCCCGGCGAGCTGGGCGTTGCCCGCGCTGGCCACCTGGTAGGCGGCCTTGTCCACGGCGTACTGGAACGCCTGGCGCACCTTCGGGTCCACCAGCTTGCCGCGCTGGGTGTTGAGCGAAAGGTACGACAGCGCCCCGGATTCCGACGTGACCAGCCGGGCCTTGGCCGACGGGCTGCCCTGGATCTGCGCCAGCTGCGCGGGCGAGGCGAACGACATGCCGAAGGCGTCGCGGTCCTTGCCCGTGTCGTCGATCAGGCGCTTGGAGATGACGCTGGTGTCCTGGCCGAGCTCGAAGTCGATGGTGTCCGCGTACGCCTTGCGCGTGGTGTCCTCGTCGCGGCTCCAGTTCGGGTTGCGGACCAGCTTCGCCGACTTGCCGCGCTCGTAGCTCTGCAGCTGGTACGGCCCCGACGCGACCGGGTGGTCGTTGTAGTTCGCTTCGGCGCCCTTGCCCTTGGGCACCGGGGAGAACGCCGGGGTGCTGGCGACCCAGTTGAAGTCGCCGTACGCGCGGGCGAGGTGGAAGACGATCGTCTTCGCGTCGGGCGTCTGGATGGTGTCGAGTTCCTTGCCGCCGTCGAACGGGCCCTTGTACGCGAGCCCCGGCGAAAGGAGGTCCTTGTGGTAGGCCAGGCCGCCGGAGAACGCGGGCGCGAACGAGCGCTCCAGGCCCCACTTGACGTCCTCGCTCTTGATCGGCGTGCCGTCGGCGTACTTCAGGCCGTCCTTGAGGGTGAACGTCCAGGTCTTGCCGCCGTCGCTCGGCCGGCCGGTGTCGGTGGCCAGGTCGGGCACGATCGTGGTGTCCTTGCCCGGCGCGACGTCCCACGACGTCAGCCGCCGGTGGATCAGGCCCAGGGTGGTGACGACGAGGTTGGAGCTCTTCGCCGGGTCCCAGGTGATCGACGGCGCGTCGTCGAGCAGGACGAGGTTCCCGCCCGGCTTGACGGTGCCGCCCTGCCCGGCCGGTGTGTCGTTGGCGCCGCACGCCGTCAGCAGCAGGACGGCGGCCGACGTCCCGGCGGCCAGCCTCAGCCAGTGTCCCCGTTTCATCATTTCCCCTTCAGACGAGGCGAGCCCGCGGATCGAGCGCGCCATAACAAAGATCGACCAGGAAGTTCAGGACCGTGACCAGCAGGGCCGAGAACAGCGTCACGCCCAGCAGCACGGGCAGGTTGAGCGAGGAGATCGCGTCGATGAGCAGCCGGCCCACCCCGGCCATGCCGAAGATCCGCTCGGTGATCACCGTCCCCGCCAGCAGGCCGCCGAGGTCGACGCCGAAGACCGTGATCACCGGCAGCAGGACGTTGCGCAGGGCGTGGCGGCCCACCACTTTCCGCTCGGTGAGCCCCTTGGCCCGCGCGGTGCGGATGTAGTCCTCGCCGAGGGTTTCGAGCATCTGGCCACGCGTCAGCCGCGCGTAGATCGCCGCGTGCAGGAACGCCAGCACGAACCACGGCAGCACGAGGTGCCACGCCCACTGCGCGGGATCCTCGGTCAGCGGCACGTACCCGTTCTTCGGCACGACGTCGAGGGCGAACGCGAAGATCGTGATCCCGATCATCCCGGCCAGGTAGGCGGGCATGGACACCCCGGCCATCGCGGCGGCCATCGTGACCCGGTCGACAGCCGTGCCGCGGCGCAGCGCGGAGAGCACGCCGAGGCCGACGCCGGCGACGATCCAGATCGCCGCCGCGCCGAGCGCGACGGAGAAGCTGACCCCGACGCGGTCGCCGATTTCGCTCAGCACGTCGACGTTGTTCTGGAAGTCGTAGCCGAAGCACGGTGCGGTGCAGTGGATCGCGGCGGCGCCGGTGCCGAACGTGCGGCCGCCGAAGATCCCGCCGAGGAAGTCCAGGAACTGGTGGTACCACGGCACGTCGTAGCCCATGAACTCCCGCGCCAGCGCGAGGCTTTCCGGCGAGCACGGGCGGCCGCAGGCCATCCGTGCCGGGTCGGCGGGCAGGACGTAGAACACCACGAACGTCACGAAGGCGACGACGAGCAGGACCAGCAGCATCCCGGCGAAGCGGGTCGCGACGAAGCGGGCGGTGCGCATCAGGCGGCACTCCCCGACCGCGGGTCGAGCGTGTCGCGGATCGCGTCGCCGACGACGTTGAACGCGAGGGTGATCAGGAACAGCATCAGCCCGGGGAAGACCAGGTACATCGGGTCCGTCTCGAAGAAGTCGATGGCCGCGCTGATCGTGCGGCCCCAGCTGGGCGTCGGCGGCAGGACGCCGACGCCGAGGAAGGACAGCGCGGCCTCGTTGCCGATCATCGACGGGATGGACAGGCTGGCGACGACGATGATCGGCGCCCACAGGTTCGGCAGCAGCTCCTTCGTGAACACGTGCCACGGCCCGCCGCCGATGGCCCGGGCGGCGGCGACGAAGTCGCGCTTGGCCAGCGTCAGGGCCTGGGCCCGCACGATGCGGGCGACGCGCGGCCAGCCGAAGAGCCCGAGGACGACGATCAGCGTGATCTGCCGCGGGAAGTCCACCGGCAGGACCGCGCCGAGCGCGATCATGAAGATCAGGTACGGGAAGCCGAGGATGACGTCGGCGGTCCAGGTGACCAGGCGGTCCCACCAGCCGCCGAGGTAGCCGGCGCTCACCCCGATCACCACGCCGAGCGCGGTCGACAGCACGGTGGCGCCGAGCCCGACCAGCAGCGACGTCCGGGCGCCGTGGGCGACGAGCGCGAAGAGGTCGACGCCGGTGAGGGGCTCGACGCCGAACCAGTGCGCGCCGCTCACCCCGCCGAGCGTGCCCGCGGGCAGCCCGGTCGGGCCGAGCGTGGCGATGTCCGGGGCGAGGCTCTGCCCCTCGGCCAGCGCGAACAGGTCGGCACCGGCGGCGAGGAGCAGGATCAGGACGGCCAGCAGCGCGCAGGCGGACGTCCACCACCCGGACCGGACGGCGCGCCAGACGGCGGCGGGCAGGGAGCGCGCCGCGAGTGGCGGGAGGGAGGGGACGGTCACAGCACCTTCATGGTTCGGCCGATCGAGTGACGACCGGACCTTATGGAGTTTTCCGGTGATCGATCCACTGTCTCATCATGTGGACGGTAAGTACCAGCCAAGGCGGTACATTCATCCCGTTCGCCCCGGGTTTCCCCCAAAATGCGGACGCCCGCGCCGAGACGCACTCACGCCGTGTGCTGGTACGCCGGATAGGTCACGTAGCCGGCGTCGCCGCCCTGGTAGTACGTCGCCTCCTCGACCGGGGCGAGCGGAAGCCCGGTGCGCAGCCGCTCGACGAGGTCGGGGTTGGCGATGAAGGCCCGGCCGAAGCTGACGAGGTCCGCGCCGAGCCCGAGCCAGTGATCGGCCTCGGTGCGCCCGGTCTGCTTCGGCCCCATCGGGACCGTCGGGTTGACGACGAGCGTTCCCGGCCAGCGCCGGCGCAGCTCGAGCAGCACCTCTTCGTCCACAGTGGCCTCCAGGTGGACGTACGCCAGGTCGAGACCGGCCAGCTCGCGCAGCAGGGCCGTGTAGAGCTCGAGGACGCCGGTCTCCTCGACGCCCCAGAAGGTACCGCCCGGGGAAAGCCGGATGCCCGTCTTCGCGCCGCCGATCGCGTCCGCCGTCGCGGCGGTCGCCTCGACGGCGAACCGGATCCGGCCGGCCACCGGGCCGCCGTAGCGGTCGGAGCGCAGGTTCGCGTTCGACGACAGGAACTGCGAGATCAGGTACCCGTTGGCGCCGTGCAGTTCCACCCCGTCGAACCCGGCGTCGACCGCGCGGCGGGCGGCGGCGGCGTAGGACCGCGCGTGCTCGGGCACCTCGGCCGTCGCCAAGGCCCGCGGCACCGGCGCGGGCCGCGGGCCGGCCGGGGTGAACACGTCCCCGACCGCCGGCACCGCCGACGGGCCGACCGCCGGACACCGGTGGTGTCGGGGTGCGAAACCCGCCCGCCGTGCATGATCTGCGCGAAGACGCGGCCGCCGTTGGCGTGCACCGCGGCCGTCACCGGGCGCCACGCGGCGACCTGCTCGTCGGTGTGCAGCCCCGGCGTCCCCGGGTTCGACTGTCCGACCAGGCTCGGCTGCACCCCCTCGGTGACGATCAAGCCGGCCGTCGCGCGCTGGGCGTAGTAGGTCGCCATCGACGGCGTCGCCAGGCCGCCCGCGCCGGCGCGGACCCGGGTCATCGGGGCCATCACCACGCGGTTGGGCAGGACCAGGCCACCGACTTCGGGGCGGTCGAAGAGAGAAGTCACGTCAAGCTCCTTCGGAAGGATGCGCCCGCACCGGACGTGCCTCCTAAGCTAAAATCTGACATCAGTGTCAGGGGAAAGCCTTCGTGGCACGGGTCACAGAGGAGGCGGCATGCGGATCGGGGAACTGGCGGCACGGACCGAGGTGAGCGTCCGGTCCCTGCGCTACTACGAGCAGCAGGGCTTGCTGAGCAGCACGCGCAGCGCCGCCGGGCAGCGGCACTACACCACCGCGGAGATCGAGCGCGTCGGCATCATCCAGCGCATGTTCGCCGCCGGTCTCACCAGCCGCACGATCGCCGAGCTGCTTCCCTGCGTCGACTCCCCCGGGGAGGACACCTCCGACGCGGCCGTGGAACGGATGCTGCGGGAACGCGACCGGCTGACCGGCCACATCACGGACCTGATCCGCACCCGCGACTCCCTCGACGAGCTCATCGCCACCAACCGGGCCCACCGCGCCACCCTCCAGCCGGCGGACTGACTCCTCACCCGCGCAGGGCGGGTCCGATCCAGCGGCGGACGAGCGTCCGGATCCCGTCGTCGCTGAGCGCCGGGGTCGACGGGTACTGCAGGTACGACAGGAAGAGGCGCATCAGGACTTCGGCGAGCCCCTCGAAGTCGGCGTCGGTGGTCAAGCCGACGGCGGCCCAGTCCACCGGGACATTGCGCAGAATCCTTGCGCCGTAAGAGAAAGCCAACGGCGAGATGACGCCGACCGTGAAGAAGTCGGCTTCGCCCGCCCGCAGGAGCAGCCCCAGGTGCGGCTCGCCGGGCAACGTCCGGACCGCGAACACGACGGACTCCACGGCGACTTCGCCGGCACTGCCGAACGACGTCAGGTGGCGTTCCATTCGCCCCGCGAACTCCTCGACGCCGGCCAGGGCGACGGCGCGCAGGATGTCGTTCAGGCTCGGGAAGTAGCGGTAGACGGTCTGGCGCGTCACCCCGGCCTCGGCGGCGACGTCGGACAGGCTGGTCTTCGCGAGCCCGACGCGGTCGAGGCACGCCGTCGTCGCTTCGACGATCCGGCGGCGTGCCTCGTCTTCCGTGCCGGGCGGGTTGCCCCGCCATCCGTGGTGCCCCATGCGTCCCATCTTCCCCGACCGGGCGGGTTCAGACCGGGGCAGGGGCCCGCGCCTTCCGGTACAGCGCCACCAGCACCAGGCCGGCCGCGGCGAAGCAGGCGAGCGCGTAAGGCACGCTCCCGGGCGGGCCGCCGCCGTCCGCGGCGAGCCAGAACACCGCCAGCGCCCCCAGGTAGACGGCCGGGTAGATCCGCGCGAAGGCGGAAGGAGGTGGCCGGTCCGCCCGGTTCGTGCCGATGATCCACGCGCCCGCCACCCAGACCAGGGCCAGTTCGACGCCGAGGATCCACGCCTGGGCGGCGGTGTGGCCGTCGAAGAAGCTCGACGGGATGCCGGCCACCGCCATCGCCGGCGGGGTGAGCACCCCGGCGACCAGCGTCCGCCAGATCAGCGACCACCCGCGGCGCGGACCATTCGCGAGCCGCAAGACCAGGCAGGTCAGCGCCCCGAACGAAACGGACGCGAACAGCAGCATGCTCGTCATCGGCACCGACGCCAGCGCCGGGTGGTTGACGATCCGGTTGCCCGGGTTCCACGCCCACCACTTCAGCCGCGGGCCGAGCTGGTCGAAGACCTCGTAGAACACCTGGCAGACGAAGGCGACGGCCACCGAGCCGGCGAACAGGCCCCTCCCCCGGAAGATCCCGAGCGACCGCACGACCTCGTAGGCGAGCTGGCTGAACGCCGGGTAGAACGCCACGATGTAGAGCGGCAGCCGATCCGCCATGAACTGCACGGTGAACTGGTTGTGGGCGAAGATGAAGCCGTAGATGCGGTCGAGGCCGAACCACTCCGGGAAGTACAGCGGGGGCTCGGTGACGAAGAGGTAGACCAGCGAAGCCCACCACAGCGCCAGGTTGACCGGATCGCCTGCGCGGTACCGGCGGACGGCGTGGACCAGAGCGAAGACGGCCCCGCCGACGATGAGCAGTTCGAGCAGCGGCATCGTCCAGTGCGCGAGGACCCAGGGGAAACGGACCGACACGACCGGGGCGACGTCGTGGCAGTCGAAGCCGAGACCGCGGGCGAGGGCGTCGGCGTCGGGCCCACAGACCGCGGTCATCGCGCGGTCGCCGTCGAATAGTCCGTGGCCGGCGGCTCGGCCTGCGGGTCGAACCCGAACGGCACCCGGTGCCGGCCCAGCGCGGCGCGGACGCGGTAGCGCACGAGCCCCGCGAGCACCCGCGGGTTGCGCAGCATGTCCCCCAGCGACTCGTCGAGGTTGAACACCTTGGCGAAGTGCTCGTCGACGACCTCGTCCTCCCGGGCGGCGCCGACGATGAGACTGAACGCGGGCGCGGAGACGGCCGCGAGGATCCGGCGCTTCCACTCGCGTGGCTTCTCGGTGCCTTCCGCGCACTCGTACCCCTGGTCGCGGGCCATCGCCAGGCTCCACGGGACGTTGAGCAGCTTGCGTTGCGCGGCAAGGAACTTCGCGGAGAACCGAGCGTCGAGCCGCCGGGCGCGGGCGAGGTGCTCGCGCAGCAGCAAGGCCGAACCGGCCGCGGAGCTGATCCCCTGCGCGTAGAACGGGTTGAACGCGCAGATCGAGTCGCCGACGAAGACCAGGCCCGCCGGCGGGGTGCGCAGGCGGTCGTAGCGCCGCCACTTGTTGCCGGTCGAGCGGGTCAGGTGGACTTCCGAAGTGGGTTCGCACCGGTCCATCGCGGCGGCGAACATCGGCGTCCGCACGCGGCGGGCGGTCTCGACGAACGCGTCGGTCGTGCGCGGCATGTCCAGGCCCCACGAGCCCATGCAGGCGATGGCCCGGTTGCCTTCGACGGGGAAGAAGTTGACCAGGTACTCGTGTTCGGCGGGGTGCTCGCCCTTGTCCGGGGTCGGCATGATCACCAGGTGCCGCCACCACCAGGTCGCGGGCCGCGGCGCCGGCAGGTCGTACCAGCGCGAGGTGTAGGTGACCTTGGCGTCGAGCGTCTTCACCTCCGGCTCGGGCCAGCCCGCCGCGACCAGCCAGCCGCCGACGGAGGAGCCGCGGCCCATGGCGTCCACGACGAGGTCGGCGTCGACGTGCTCGGCGCCGTCCGCCGTGGTGAAGCCGACGCCGGTGATCCCGCCGTCCCGCGTGGTCAGGCCGGTGACCGCGGCGCCTTCGCGGATGACGACGCCGGCCAGCTCGCGCACCTGGTCGCGCAGGACGCGTTCGATGAGGATCCGCGAGCTGTAGACCATGGTCATCGCGCTGCGCTTGCGGGCCGACCAGCCTTCGCCGTCGAGGTAGGCGGCGTCCATGGACGGCATCAGGTGCAGCCCGCCGGCGGCGATCAGGTCGTCCTCGAAGCCGTCGAACAGCGCTCCGATCGCGCGCCGGCCGGAGTTGAGGAGGAAGTGGGGGTGCTTGCTCTGCGGCACGCCGCGGCGGTGCCCGGCTTCGGCGGGGAGCTCGTCGCGTTCGAGGACGAGGACCCGGTCGAAGTGCGGAGCGAGCGCACCGGCGGAGCACAGGCCGGCGGCGCTGCCCCCGAGGACGACGGCGGTCTTGCCGAGCCGCATGCGGATCAACTCCCCACGTCGAATCATACAAAGTGACGACGAATGTATGAATGAGTGGACGCGGGTGTCAAGGGGCCGATCGCGCGGCCGGTTACCGGGGCGCCGGGGTCGCCCCGCGCCAGTCGTCGGCCGGCAGGCCGAACAGGAAGTCGTCCGTCCACTCCCCCTTGAGCCAGGTGTGCCGGCGGCGATTCTCCGGCACCGGCGCGTCCCACCCCTGGTACCGGGCCACCTCGGGATCCGAGCGGTACGCGGCGAACGCGTCGACGTCCCCGGCGGCGGGGCGGCGCTCAGCCGGTGCGAGCCGAGCCGTGGGAGCCGCGGATCCGCAGGCCGTCCGACTCGATGATCAGCTCCGGCGGGTAGCCGTTCACGCCGACGCCGGCGAACCTGATCGGCGCGCGGCCGGCGCCGACCAGCGTGGTGGTGCCGTTCTTCTCCTCGAGCCGCACCGTCCGGGGACCGGACCGGGTGTCGAACACCTGCAGGCTCCCGAAGGACGCCTCGAGGTCCGGCCAGGCCGTCGCCTGGCGGGGACCGCCGTCCAGGACGACCGACGGCAGCGGTTGCGGTTCCCCGTCGAGGAAAACCTCCATCTTGCCGGACTCACCGGCGTCGATCCGCAGGCCGGTCTGTTCCTCGCTGTCGACCGTGAGCTCGACGTACCCGCCGCGCGGAGCCGTCTCGCGGATCTCGAGCTCACCGCCCGGCCGCACCAGGAATTCCACCGGATACCGGGCCACGACCGCCAGGAGCGGGTGGCGCAGGCCGTTGACGATGCGGATCGACTTCACCCGCTGCACTGTCGATTCGGTCAACGGAAAGGCCCTTCGGAGTAGCTGGGAACGGCCGATGCTACCGCCGCCGGTAAGGGCATCCCCGCTGCCCCGGGGTGCCCGAAAGGGGGATGGCCGGCCGCGTCGACCGGCGGGTCGCGCCCCCGGCCGCCAAGGCCAGAAAATCTATGTCAGCTGGAGTAGACATTCGGCGGCGAGTGTGTGTAGTGTTCTTCTCGTAGCAAGAGAGACAACGTCAAGCAGGCGCGGGAGAGAGCGCAACTACCCGCGAGCAGGACCGTGCAGAGAGCGGGCGGAGCGGCTGCGCCCGTGAAGATCAGCAGTAGTCGTTCGAGTAGTTGCAAGTGCAGGACCGGTCAGGTGGCCGGAGCCGATCGGTGAACGGGGCTCCGGGCAGTGACCAGCGGCGTCAGCGTGCTGGGACCGATCAGTGAAGGGGTCCCAGCGGTGACGCTCGCAGCAGTACCGGGTAAGTGGAAAACGCAGGAAAGAAGGGAACGGCACCATCATTGGATCGCCCGCAGCGGCTGGGTAACGCCGCGCGGGTGCCGCAGTCCCATCGAGTTCGGAGGTGGTGCTCGGTCACGAATGAGCGATCCCCGCACAGTCCGGCTTCCGGCCGGACGCGGGTGCAGGAAGCCGGCGGCCACGCCGGTCGACAATGGTGAAACCCAACCCTCGAGGACCCCGGGTGCCGTGAACGGCACCCGGGGTCCTTCGTGACGTGGAGGTGGAATGATCCCTGACCAAGAAGGACCGGCCACGCCGAGCGAGGCCGGCAAGTTCGACGACGAGCACTACCCCGCGTACACCATGGGCCGGGCCGCGGACATGCTCGGCACGACCCAAGGTTTCTTGCGCAGCCTCGGCGAAGCCGGCTTGATCACGCCGCAACGCTCCACCGGCGGGCACCGCCGGTACTCCCGGTACCAGCTGCGCCTGGCCACCCGGGCGCGGGAACTGGTCGACCAGGGCACCGCGGTCGACGCCGCCTGCCGCATCGTCAGCCTCGAGGACCAGCTCCACGAAGCCCAGCGCCTCAACACCGAACTCCGCGCGCCCGACTGAGCCAGCACCCGGCAGCGGCCGGTGCCGCGTTCGACGTCACCGGCCGTGAGTGGCTACCGCATTCGTTCCGGCGTGTGGTCCAGGGCCGCGGGGCCGGGTGCAATCACCGGCGGGGCGCAACGTCCGGACGGGTCGGGCGCCCACCTGCTCGCCGGACCGGCCTGGCGTTGCGGGGCCGGTTCGGGCGCGTCGTCGGAGTGCGGCGCCGGGCGCGATCACCGGCGGGCGCGACGTCCGGACGGGTCGGATGCCCACGTACTCGCCGGACCGGCCTGGCGTTGCAGGGCCGGTTCGGGCGCGTCGTCGGAGTGCGGCGCCGGGGTGTACGCCGGCTGGCGGAACAGGTTCCCGTACCGGTCGCCCTGGGGCGCGGTGAGCGCTTCCGGGCGGGGTTCCTCGGCGACGGGGTGGCTGAACAGCGAACTGTCCATTGTGGAAGCAGTGATCGGAAGATCCTTTCGTGGACGCCGGCGGAAGTGGCGTGGTTTCAGGCAGGCAGCGGTACGCGGCCTTCGGCTGCGGTGCCGCGTGCGGCGAGCAAGTGCCCGCTGTCGTCGGTGTTGTCCCGGTTCGCGGCGGTCTCGAGGACCTGCTCCGCGGCCTCGGGGCCGGTTTCCGGCGGCACGACCAGCAAGGTCAGCCGGTTCCGGTTCCAGCCGATCACCGTCAGCGTGCCGGCGTGCTGTGACCGGAAACCCTCCAGCCGCACGGCTTCGCCGCCGAAGGAGACCCGGCGGGGCGACGCCGGCCACTCACCGAGGTGGTAGGTGACCCGGTCGATCCGGCCCAGCCGATCGGTCAGCGCCGCGAGCAGCGCGGGCAGTTCGGCGGACAGGTCACGGGCGTGAGGCCACCACGCGCCGTCGACGTGCCCCGTGGTGGGCGTCGCCGGCTTCAGCCGCAGGCGTGACCCGGTGGCCGGTGGTGTGGAGCGGGTGGTGTTCGAGCCCGACGGCATGTCGGCGCTCCCGTCCCCGGCTGTCGATATCGGCCGGATTGGGGCCGAGGACGGCGCAGGTTCGATCACTCGCGCACGAAATGCTCTCGGACACCACCCAGCGTACACGACGCCTTCGCGGAGTGTGTTAAGACTGGCACCTAGCCAAAAGGGGCCACTGTGCACCAGCTCAATCTCGGCGTCATCGCGCGTTCACGGAAAGAGAACGAACGGCGGTTGCCGATCCACCCGCACCACCTCGACCGGATCGACGCCGATCTCCGGCGGTCCATCTACCTCGAACACGGCTACGGCGAACCCTTCGGCGTGCCCGATGAACAGCTGGCGGCCGCCGTCGCGGGGCTGCGCACGCGCGAAGAGCTCATCGCCGAGTGCGACGTCGTCCTGCTGGCCAAGCCGCTCCGGGAGGACGTCGCCGAGCTGCGGCCCGGCCAGGTGCTGTGGGGCTGGCCGCACTGCGTGCAGGACGTCGAGCTGACCCAGCTGGCGATCGACCGGAAGCTGACCGTCATCGCCTTCGAGGCGATGAACCACTGGCGGCGCGACGGCTCGTTCGGCCTGCACGTCTTCCACAAGAACAACGAGCTGGCCGGCTACTGCTCGGTGCTGCACGCCCTGCAGCTGATCGGGTCGACCGGCGACTACGGCCGCCGGCTGCGGGCCGTGGTGATCGGCTTCGGCGCGACCGCGCGCGGCTCGGTGACCGCGCTGAACGCCCACGGGATCCACGACGTCGACGTCCTCACCGCGCGCGGTCTCAGCGCGGTCGGCTCGCCGATCCACTCCGCGACGATGGTGCACATCGACCACGACGCGAACAACCCGGGCGACCTCCGCCGCAGCCACGCGATCACCGACCACGGCCGGGTACCGCTGGCCGGGTTCCTCGCCGAACATGACATCGTCGTCAACTGCGTGCTTCAGGACACCGGCGCACCGCTGACCTTCCTCATCGAGGACGACCTCGCCGCCTTCACCCCCGGGAGCCTCATCGTCGACGTCTCCTGCGACGAAGGGATGGGCTTCAGCTGGGCGCGGCCCACGAGTTTCACCGAGCCGACGTTCCCGATCGGCGACGGCCTCACCTACTACGGCGTCGACCACAGTCCCTCCTACCTGTGGAACTCGGCGACCTGGGAGATCAGCGAAGCCCTGCTGCCGCACCTGCGCGCCGTCCTTTCCGGACAGTCCGCTTGGGACGAAGACGAAACCGTCCGGCGCGCCGTGGAGATCGGCGACGGCACGATCCGCAACCCCGCGATCCTGTCCTTCCAGCACCGCGCGCCGGACTACCCGCACCGGCGCTGCTGATCGCCGGCCTCCCGTCGTGCCGCAGAATGGCCCGCGGAGGTGGACCACGGTGGGCAAGCTGGGCATCGACCTGCACCTCGACGTCAGCGGCGGCGGACCGCGAGCGCGGTCGATCGAAGCGGCGCTGCGCGAGGCGGTGACCAGCGGCCGGCTGCCCGCCGGAACCCGCCTGCCCGGCACCCGCGGCCTGGCCGACGACCTGGGGATCGCCCGGGGAACCGTCGTCGCGGCCTACGCCCAGCTCGTCGCCGAGGGGTGGCTGGTGAGCGCGACCGGGTCCGGCACGCGGGTCGCCGACGTCGCGCTCCCGCCCGCCGCGCGCGCCGTCCCGGTGCGCCCGGTCATCGATCTGCGTCCCGGCCGGCCGGACCTCAGTCTCTTCCCGCACGCCCGGTGGTCGGCCGCGGTCAAGCGCTCGCTGGCCGCGGCGACCGCCGGCAGCCTGGACTACGGCGATCCGGCGGGCTCGCGGGCGCTGCGCGAGGCGGTCGCGACGTACGTCTCGCGGGCCCGCGGCGTGCGTGCCGAGCCCGAAGCCGTGGTGATCACGAGCGGCTTCACCCACGCCCTCGCGGTGCTGTCCCGGGCGCTGCGGGACGCCGGGGCGCACACGATCGCCACCGAGGACCCCGGGCTCGCACACCACCGGCGGCTGATCCACGGCGCCGGGCTGAGCACCGCACCGCTGCGCGTCGGACCGGACGGCGCCGACCCGGCCGACCTCCCGTCGCGGGCCGGGGCCGTGCTGCTGACGCCCGCCCACCAGCACCCCCGGGGCGTCGTGCTGAGCCGCGAGGCGCGCACCGCGTTCCTCGCCTGGGCGGACGAGCACGACGGGTTCGTCGTCGAGGACGACTACGACGGAGAATTCCGCTACGACCGGCACGCCGCCGGCGCCCTGCAGGCCCTCGATCCCGAGCGGGTGGTCTTCGCGGGGAGCGCCAGCAAGGCGCTGGCTCCCGGGCTGCGGCTCGGCTGGCTGGTCGTGCCGCCCCGGCTGCGCATCCCGGTGCTGGACGCGCTGGCGGCGACCGGTGCCACGGTCGGCGCGCCCGGCCAGCTCGCCCTGGCCGACCTGCTCGACCGCGGCGACTACGACCGGCACGTCCGCCGCACCCGCCAGCTCTACCGGAAGCGCCGGACGGAGCTGGCGACCCGCTTGGCCGAGCTGACCGACGTCCCCCTCGACGGCGTCCCGGCCGGGCTGCACGCGCTCCTCCCGCTCGCTTCCGCGCAGGAGGAGCGCCGGATCGTCGACGCGGGCCTCGGCGCCGGCCTCCAGCTGGCGAGCCTGCACGCGGCGGGCTACTGGCACTCCGCGGCGCGGGCGAAGGCGGGGTTGATCATCGGCTACGGGACGCCCCCGCAGCACGCGTGGCGGCCGGCCCTGGACGCACTCACTGAAGTGCTCCGCGGCGCGGCGATCAGGCCTTGGTGAAGTCGGGCCGGCAGGGAACGCAGCGCACGGGCGCTGTGCGCACTGGGCCTTGTCCCCGCCACAGGGCCGACCGCGGGGCCGACCGTCACAACCCCGCGAAGCCCTCCCGCCACGACAAGCGGCTCGGCACCCAGCCCAGCTCCTTGCGCGCCACCGTGTTGTCCGCTCCGCGGGCCCAGCCCGTGCGCTCGGTGCCGACCCGGGCCGGTTCCGGCGCGCCGACCGCCGCGCAGAACACCGGGACCCACTGGTGGCCCGCCGCGGGCTCGTCGTCGCAGATGTTGACCGCTCCTCGCGGCCAGTCCAGTGCCGCGAGCGCGGCCGAGGCCGCGTCGTCGACGTGCACGAAGCTCGAGATGTCCGCGTTCGCCGGCAGGGTGCCCGCCCGGGCCAGGTCCGCCATCAGCGCGCCGGGTTCGTACCACGTTCCGGGGCCGTACAACGTGCCGTAGCGCAGCACGACCCACTCGGGCAACTCCGCGACGGCCGACTCGAGCGACTCGATGCCGGCGACCGTCGCGAGCCGGTCGGGCGCGCCGTGGTGGTCCAGGGGCGTGTCCTCGGTGGCCGGCCCGGTGCCCGGCTCGTAGGCCCACGAGATGCTCTGCGCGACGATCCGGCGCACCCCCGCCGCCTTCGCCGCGTCGACCAGGTTGCGCGTCCCCACCACCCGGACCTTCGCGTTGGCCGCCCGGTCGCCCGCGCCGAGGTCGGTGAGCTGGTGCAGGACCACGTCCGGCCGCGCGGCCGCCACGGCGTGAGCGAGCGCGGCCGCGTCGTACACGTCACCCAGCACCGCCGTCGCGCCGGAAGCCTCGATCCGGCCGGCCGACGACCGGTTCCGGGTCAAGCCGACCACCGAGTGGCCCTGGCCGGTCAGCGCGGGCACCACCCGGCGGCCGACGGCGCCGGACGCGCCGGCGAGGAAGATCCGCATGGTCGTTCTCCCGTTCAGTCCCGCGGCGCGCGGCGGCCGGCGCGCGCCGCCAGCTCGTCCGCGCCGACGAAGGTCAGCATCTCCTGTCCCGGCGCGCAGAGCATCACCACGACGAACCGCGTCCACGCGCCGGCCAGGTTGTTGGCCGCCTGGTAGTGGATCACGTCTCCGCCGGGCTCCCAGAACGCTTCCCCGGCCTTGATCACCCGTTCGGGTTCGCCTTCGAGCTCGAAGATCATTTCGCCTTCGAGCACGTACCCGAACACGGGCCCGGAGTGCCGGTGCGGCGGGGTGCCCGGGTCGCCGGGCGGCAGTTCCACCGTGGCCGTCATGACGTGCGCACCGTCCGGAATGGACGGAGTCTGCGAGGCGAGCGTGGTGAGGACGGAGTTCGTCCTCGGCTGTGCGTGGGTCATGGTTCCACGCTAGGCAGAACGCGCCGCGGGCGAATGGTCCACTTGCGACCGGGTGCGGTGGACCGCTTCCGGTGACGAGCGCCGCACCCTGTCACGTCCCGCGAGGCCACGTCGTCCGGTGGGGGACGTCAACACGGGAAGGGGACAACGATGCGAGTGGCCGTCGCCGGCGGGACCGGCATGATCGGCAGGCTGGTGGTCCGGGAGCTGGCCGGAACCGGGCACGAACCCGTCGTCCTCGCGCGATCGCGCGGGGTCGACCTCACCACGGGCGAAGGGCTGGCCCCGGCGCTGACCGGGTGCGCGGAGATCGTCGACGTGTCCAACGTAGTCACCCTCCGGAAGAAGCGGGCGATCGACTTCTTCGGCCGGGTGGCACGCCACCTGGCCGGCGCCGACGTCCGGCACGTCATCACGCTGTCGATCGTCGGGATCGACGACATCGGTCTCGGGTACTACCTCGGCAAGCGCGAGCAGGAGCGGGTGGTCCGGGAAGGACCGGCGCCGTGGACGATCCTGCGGGCCACGCAGTTCCAGGAGTTCCCCGAGCCGCTGATCGACGGCGCGCGCGGGCCGTTCGTGCCGGTGCCGCGCCAGCTGTCCCAGCCGGTCGCCGCGATCGACGTGGCCCGCGCCCTGGTGGCTCGCGTCGGGCAGGCCCCGGCCGGCTACCTGCCGCCGCTGGCCGGACCCGAGCGGCTGCGGATGGTGGACATGGCGCGGCAGCTGGTGCAGGCCCGCGGGGAACGCAGGATCGTCGTCCCGGTCCGCCTGCCCGGCGCGGTCGGCAAGGCGATGGCGGAAGGCGGTCTGCTGCCCCCGGCCGGCCACGTCGAGGGCACGCGCACGTTTGCCGAGTACCTCCGCCAGGTAAGGCGATAGCCCGGCCACTTGGTTTCGGCTGCCGCCGAAACGTCGGGCGGTGGGCGGTTTCCCGGGAACAGGACCACCGCCGGCCACGTCGTAGCCGGCGGAAGATCGTCGTGGAGGGAGTCCCGTGGTGGCAGCAGAGTGGCGAGTGGTGTCCGAACCGACCCCCGGCGTGACCCCGCCACCGCCGTCCCCGGGCGACGACGACGCGAAGCCCGAACCCGGGCCCACTCCGTCGCCCTCCCCCGGGCCGCCGCCGAAGCGGGTGGCGCCCTGGGGGCCGGACATCGGCGTGACGCCGTCCTGGCTGCGGCAGCGTGCGGACGCCTGCGACGAGACCGCCGTCGCCGTGGACGCCTTGCGCGGCGCGGCCGACGACACCTTCGGTCCGCTGGGACGCGCCGCGCCGGGCTGGGACTTCGTCGGCAGCATCGACGACCTGCAGTCCCGCTGGGACGGGCTCAACGACCTCCTGCACCGCCGCCTCGCCGAAGGCGCGGAGAACTTCCGGCTGAGCGCCGACGCGTACACGAAGACCGACTCGGCGGGCGGGGAGCGGCTCCGTGGTTGACTTCCGGCAGCTCAGCGAACTCGACGTCGCCGGGCTGGAGACGTTCGCCGAGCACTGGGCGCTGGTCCACCAGAAGCTCCACCGGATCCGCGACGCCTACGAATCCGCCGTCGTGACACCGCTGGAAGACGGCGAGTGGGCCGGCAAGGGCGGCGAAGCCGCGACGAAGTACTGCGCCCGCATCCGCTGGGACTTCGACGCCGTCGACGCCGAAGTGAAAGCACTGCGCAAGTACATCGACGTCGAAGCCGACGGCAGCGAGGGCACCGCGGGTCTCAAAGGCCTCGAAGGCCACCAGCGCGCCGTGCTCGACCTGCAGCGGCAGGCGCACGAACAGGGCATGACCGTCACCGCCGCCGGCAAGGTCACCTGGGACGACACGCCGGGCGTGTCGCCGGGATACTTCGACGCGCTCGGCGAGCAGGCCGACCTCGCGGGCGGCCTGGAGAAGCAGATCCAGGCGCATCTCAAGCAGGCCACGGAAATCGACGAAGAACTCGCCCGCAACCTCAAAGTCGTCTTCGGCACGCAGGACAACTTCGAGACCGAAGACCGCCGCTACGGCGTCCTCCCGCCCACCGAGCACGACCGCCGGGTGTGGAACCAGCTGCACAACGTCGTCCTGCTGGGACTGGTGAAGCAGGGCAACGACCACGCGGCCTGGCTGCTGCAGCACTACCTCGACGGCGACGGCAAGACCGTCGAGGCGCCGGTGCAGGACATGCTCGACGACCTGCCGTCGTTCCAGGAGCAGGTCGACAAGTCCGTCGCCGACGCCGGGAAGGGCCCGGACGGTCCGTTCACCACCGGGTGGACGACGACCGCGCCGGACCTCGCCCGCGACGGCAAGGGCGGCCAGGACTGGTACTACTCGTTCAACCACTTCCAGTACCGGCTGGTCGGCGAGAAGCACGGCGACCAGGTCGACTACCACGTCGAAATCCAGAAGCGCTACGACTGGGGCATCCCCAGCGAGCACCGGCGCGACCTCGAGAAGGACTCGCCGGTGCTGGACGTCGACTTCGAGCAGGCCGACATCGCGCACCTCAACACGACGGGCAAGGCACGCGACTTCGACGTCATCGGCAGTTCGGGGCAGAAGACCGCGACCGTCTAGCGTCGCGTCCGAGGTTACTTGCCACGCGCGACACTAGGAGCCCGCCAGCGCCCGTACCTCCGCCTCCCCCAGCGCCCGGCCGTACAGGCGGAAGTCCGCGACCGCGCCCTTCAGGTACGGGTGCTTCGGGTTCTGCGACCGTCCCAGGTAGTTCAGCTGGGTGGCGCCCAGCAGGAGCGGGCTCATCAGCGGCGCCGGGTTCACCCCGGTCAGCTCGCCGCCGAAGTACAGCCGCAGCCCGGCGCCCGCCGTCACCGCGACGTGCGTCCACACCCCCGCCGGGAGCGCGACCGCCGCGTCCACGAAGTCCTCCGCCTCCATGCCGCCCAGCTTCATCGCGCAGCGGGCCACGCCGAGACCCGTGCGTGGCGTCAGGAACAGGTACGACTGCGCGTTGAACCCGAGGTCGAACACCCGCGCCGAGTTGACGATCGTGTCCGGCCGGACCCACATCGACACCGTCAGCTCGGTCAGGTTCGCCGGCAACCCGGGGGCCAGCCGCACGTGCCCGCCGAGGCCGTCCAGCTCGATGCCCCGCTCCCCCGCCACCGCGCCGCCGGCCAGCACCGCGGACGGCCAGTGGTGCGTCGACTCCGCCAGGTTCCCGCCGAGCGGGTACACCGCCACGGTCTTCGGTGCCGGCCGGTCCGGCGGCGAAGCGAGGTAGACGCTGTAGTGCTCGTGGTGCACGTCCAGGAACGGGCTCAGCCGCAGCCGTTCCGAGCCCGCCCGGACGCTGAACTCCGCCCGCCCGGGCTCGCGCCGCAGCGTGCGCGGGTCCACGGCCGGGATGACCGGCGGTACCGAGGAGCCGTGCCGGGCCGCGAGGACCAACGGTCCGTACGTCAGCGCCGACACCGCGGGGTTGTCCGGCGCGGGCAGCCACTTCGCGGTCATCGGCAGGTGCAGCTCGACGACGTCGCCCCTGCGCCACCGCCGCCGGATCGTGGCGAACCGTCCCGGGGTCGCGGCCACCGGCTCACGGTTGACGGTCAAGCGGGGATGGGAAACCCACGACGGGATCCGGACGCGCAGCGCGAACTCGCCGGAGCCGTCGACGCGCAGTCGGACCGTCTCATCGTACGGGTACTCGGTCTCCAGCCGCACCGGGGCGCCTAGGAAGTCCACTGTGGACGGAATGAACAGGTTGACGGACAGCGTGTCACCCGAAGCGAAGTAGATGTTCTCCGCGTACTTGACGTGGGTTTCCAGGCCGGTGCCGTGGTCGCAGGTGAAGTTGCCGTAATCGCTGCTGTACGTGCCGGGATCGGACGTCACGCCCTGCTTGCCCTGGCGCTGGGCGCCCGGCGTCAGGCCGGTGTAGTAGGTGACGAACCCGTGCGCCGAGTCCGGGTCCTGCTCGCCCAGCAGCTGGTTGAGCAGCGTCCACTCGTAGTGGTCGAGGTATTCGGTCCGGCTCGGGTCCTGCAGGAACAGCAGCCGGCCGAGCTTGAGCATGTTGTAGCTGTTGCAGTTCTCGCAGGTGTTCTCGCCGAGCTGGCTGACGACCTGATCGGGCGGTCCGAAGAACTCCGCGTTGGCGTTGCCGCCGATCACGTAGCTGTGGTGGTGCACGACCTGGTCCCAGAAGAACGTCGCGATCGTGCGGTACCGCTGCTCGCCCGTCACGCCGTACTCCGCCGCCGCGCCGACGATCTTCGCGATGTCGGTGTTGGCGTGCCGGCCGGCGAGGGTGTCCTGACGCGCGGCCAGCGGGGTGAAGATCTCGTCGTGGTCGAAGCGGCGGGCCAGCGTGAGGTGCAGCGGGTCCCGGGTGATGGCGTACAGGTTGGCCAGGGCCTCGTTCATCCCGCCGAACTCGGTGTGCAGGACCTTCTGCATGGCGTCGTGGGACAGCGGTGCCGTGCGCGCGTCGATCCAGCGCGCGATGCCGCGGGCGACGTCGAGAGCGCCCGCGGTCCCGAGGAGGCGGTGCTGGTCCAGGAGCCCGGCGAGGATCTTGTGGATCGTGTAGTACGGCGCCCACACGGATTTCCCGGCTTCGAGGTCGACGAAGTCCGACTCCGGGAACGCCGACAGGTAGCCCGCGGTGAACCCGGCGGCCGGCGAAGCCTCCTGGCACTCGGCCAGGGCCGCGACCAGCCGCGTGCTCTTCGCGACCAGCTCGGGGTCCCCGGTGTTCGACGCCGCGAGCGCCAGGCCGGAGAGCAGGTGCCCGGTGGTGTGCCCGCGCAGCTGGATGTCCGGTGCCTCCCAGCCGCCGCACGGCTCGGCCGACGTCGGCAGGCCGACGGTCAGCCGGAACGTGTGCAGCAGCCGGTCGAGGTCGACGAACTTCAGGTACGCCACGGTCCGGCGCATGTTCGCCAGGTACCGGCTCTCCAGCAGCCGGACGCCGCCGAGCGCGACGGGCCGCACCGACGCCCCCGAAGAAGCCGAAGCCTCCCAAGGGATCACCGCCGCCAGGCCGAGTGCGGCACCGAGGCTGATCGCGGTGCGCCGGGTGACCTTCATCGGATCTCCTCCTGGCGGTAGGGCAGCAGGCGCACCGGCCCGACCAGCCCGTACGCCTGCCGTGCCGCGATCGCGAACACTTCCGGACGGCTCACCCGGAGCCGGTTGTTGAGCGTGGTGGCGACTTCCACCTCGATGCTGTTGCGCCCGGACCGCAGCCAGGGCCCGACGTCGACGACGGTGTCGAGCACGTCGGCCGGCGGCAGCGCGGTGCCGTTGATCCGGACGCGGTAGGTGTCGAACACCTCCCCGAGGTCCAAGTAGGCACCGAGCCCGCGGTCCCACCGGCCGAGGTCGACGGTGGTCCGGTAGCGGCCGACACCCGAGACGTCCTCGAGTCCGGGGATCGACGGCCAGGCCGCGAGCGCCGTCAGCGAGAGCCGCCGTTTCGGCTTGAGCGTGGCCGTCGGGGTCGCGCCCGGCTGCCAGTCCTCGACTTCGAGGTCCCAAGTGGACAGAGCGATCGGCGCGGGCGGGGCGGTGACCGAAGTCCGCGCGACCCGGCCGGTCGACAACGTCGTCGAGTAGGTGCCCGCGGCCGAAGACCGCACCACGAGCTTGCCGTCGAGGTAGCGCACCTCGGGCGCGTCCGTGGACACCGCACTCGGACCACGGTCGCCGCGGCCGAGCGCGACGATCACCGGCTGACCGGGGTTCAGCGACACGGAGACCCGGATCTTGGTGCCGGCGCGCGAGAACACACCCAGTCGCTCGGTCTCGCCGGTCCACGCATCGAGCACGAACGGCTGCGCGTCCCGGCTCTGGGCGGTGAGCCAGACGTCCTGGGTGACGGCGGTGATCTTGCGGTTCTCGGCGTGCCGCGCGTTGCAGATGTAGTAGTAGTCGGTGTCGCCGTCGATGCGGTGCACCGTCATCACGGTGGACGGGGCGTGCTCCACATCGCGCGTGACGCCGAGTTCGGCGAGCGCGGCCGGGATGCCGGTGGCGTCGGCGACCACGCGGACGGTGCGCTGCGCGAGCAACGCCGTGACCAGCGCTTTGAGCCGGTCGTTCTCCCCCGGCTGGGCGATGCCTTCGGCGTGGACGTCGGTCCAGGTGCCGATGATGATCGTGGGCAGGCCCGCCCGCGCGAAGTCCAGGAGCTTTTGCGCCGCCGGCGCGGACAGCGTGTGCTCGCTGCCGTGGAACTGGTCGCCGCCGAGGATCATCGCCTTGTACGCGGGCCCGTCCGGGGCCAGCCGGCCGTGCCGCACGACCGCGGTGGGCAGTTCCAGCACGGCCTCGCTGAGGAAGCCGTGGGTCCAGCCGGCCGGGATGCCGTCGTTGGTCGCCCACGGCGCGCCGATGCCGGTGGACGTCCAGCCCTTCTGCCGGAAGAACGCGATGTCGACTTGGGGCTTTCCGGTGCGCAGCACGAGCTGGGTGCGGGCGAACCAGCCGGCGATGTCGGGCACGTGCCCCCACGTCGGCTGGCGCGGGCCCCACGCCTCGGCGTACCCGATGCCGTTGCCGTTGTAGGGCGAGAAGGCCGCGAAGCCGGGCCACTGCGCGCCCGGCGCCATGGCGTAGGCGAACCCGTGCAGGACGGCCTGGTTGACGCCGCCCGCGAACACGCTGCCCATGGTCTGCAGCACCTTGTCCCAGGTGGTGTTGTACGCGCCGTTCGCGTAGGCCGCCGACTCGCACGACAGCAGCTTTCGCCCGCCCATGTCGCGCCCGGACGCGAGGACGCGGTAGTCGTCGAGGTTCTTGAAGCCGAGCGACTCGCTCTCCGGCACGTCCAGGAGCGCGGCACTGCGGATGGCGTCGGTCTGCAGGCCGTACGGCTGCACGCGCAGGGTCATGCCGAGCCGGTGCGCGAAGTCCCGGACCGGGATCAGGTGGTTCTCGTGGTAGAGGTCCGAGAGCACCTGGTTGTAGTCGTCACGCACGTGGTTCGCCGTGTCGGAGTCGAACGCGAACAGGTACTTGCCCTTGCGCTGCACGACGACCGGCAGGTACGGCCGCAGGTCGTACCCGGCGCGCTTCCGGAATTCGGCGAGGAACGCCGGCGTCCAGATCGTCGCGTCGGTCTCGATCTCCAGGGAATCTTCGAACAGGTCGCCGCCGACGTCCTTCAGCAGGCTTCGGATGGCACGGGTGAGGATCGTCGAGTTCCACTCGTCCAGCACGACTTTCGTGCCGGCCGCACTGAAATGGTCGACGACGTAGGCGAGCGGGGCCGTGTGCGGGCCCGCCTCCGGCTGCTGCGCCGAGCCGCGAGCCCAGTACGCGAACAGCATCCACGTGCCTTCCGGCGCGGTCCAGTCGATCTGTCCGTTGTGGACGTCCACGGTGCGCACCGACGTCGGGTCCAGTGTCACCGTGGCGGCGGTGGGTGAACCGACCACCAAAGCGGCCTGAACGGCGATCAGGTCCTGACTTCCCACTGTCGATTCGGCGGGCACCAGCGCGGCCGGGGGCGGGCCGGTGTAGCTGCCGTCGACCGTGACGACGCCGTGCGCGAGTTCCTTGCTCGCCGCGACGTCGTCGGGCGTGATGGTCGGGACCGCGGTGGGCCAGCACGGGCCCATCGCGAGGTCGACGGTCAGGCCGCGGGCCTTCGCCCGGCGCAGCGCTGTCTCGACCGCAGCGAGCCACGCCGGTGTCCCCCAGCCGTAGTGCTCGGGATCCATGACGGTCTGGACGCTGTGGTGGACGTCCTGGATCTCGACGCCGCCGAAGCCGGCGTCGGCGATCTGGTCGACCTCGCGGGCGATCTCGGCGAGGTCGACGAGCCCGTGCGGCCACCACCAGCGGAACTTGGCGGCGGTCGACGCGTCCGGCTCGGCGAACTGCTTCAGGAACGGCTTCCCGGCCGAGGCGAGGGCGGGCGGGGCCCACGAGAGGGTGGCGCCCACGCCGAGCGCGGCGCCGATCGTGAGCACCGTGCGTCTGCTGACGGTCATCGGGTGGCCTCCAAACGGGCGGTGACGGCGGCCTGCGGGCGCAGCGCGACCGGGCCGACGAGGCCCGACGGCAGGATCTTGTTGCGCGAGTTGGCCAGGGTGTTGGTGACGCGGACGCTGATCGTGTTGACGCCCGGACGCAGCGTCTTCGTCGCGTCCACTGTGTACGGATGCCAGAGCGCGGCGGGCAGTTCGGTGCCGTTGACCGTCGCCGTGGCGAGGTCGTGCACCTCGCCGAGGTCGAGCACCAGCTTGCGCTTCGCCAGATCTTCAGCCCGCAGCGTCACCGTCGTCGTGTAGACGGCGCTGCCGGAGAACGTCGGGGCGAAGGTGGTCCAGGAGCCGAGCGGGCGTTCGGTGGCGACCGCGCCGTCCTGCTCCAGCCGGACGGTCCACGGCCCGTTCAGCGCGATCGGCGCCAGCGGATCGGTGACCTGCACGGTGCCGCGGTAGGTGCGGCCGTTCGCCTGCCCGGTGAGCGCGTAGCTGCCGGGGGCCGTCGCGGTGACTGCCGCCTGGAGGTCCCGCCCGGCGGTGGAAACCGCGGTGGCGGGCAGGGTGCCGTCAATCAGGTGCGCGGCGTCGTGGACGCCCTTGCGGAACACCACGCCGAGGGTCTCGTACGGCTGGAGCGTGACCGGGACGCCGGTGGTGGCCCGGCCGGTCGTGTACGCCGTGGCGACCTTCGCCGTGCCGGTGCGCGGGTCCCAGATCTCGGGCGTGCCGTCGACCGGGACCGTCACGGTGGTGGTGACCACCGCGTCGCTTTCGTTGTTCACCAGGAAGGCCGTGTCGGCGCCACGGCCGGTGCGCTGCACCCGGACGGCGTCCGCCGCCGGCTGCAGCCGGGCCGCGCCGAACCCGGCGTTCTGCGCCAGGCCCGCGATCGCGTTCACGTCGGTGACGAGGGCGACCGCGCCGGCGCCGCGCCGGGTCCAGGTCGAGCCGCCGGACAGGTTTCGCAGCTCACGGGCCAGCTCGGCGTCCCGGCCGGTCGCCTCCCGCGTGGGCAGCGCACCGACCACGACGAGGTGTCCCCCGCTCTGCACGAACTTCGTCAGGGTGCGCGCGGTCGCGAGGTCGAGCACCGGCGTGCGCGGCAGCACCGCGAGCTGGTAGTCCGCCTGGCCGACCCGCAGGGTCCCGCCTCGCGGCTGAGCCTGGAAGCGCGCGGCCGGGTCACCGGACAGTGACGAGTCGCTCAGCAGATCGAAGTCGACCTGGCCGCGTTCCAGTGCGTACGCCGTGTCGGAGAAGTCCTTGTCGAGCTGGTGGCTCGCATCGGCCACCCGGGTCTGCTCGGCGGCCCGCTGCGGCTGCACGAGCGCGGTCTTCGCGAGGTTCTCCCCCCGGCCCAGCTCCATCACGCGGCCGATCCACGCGTCGATGTCGGGCATGTCCTCCCAGAACGTGCTGCGCGGCCCGAACGGCGGCGCGAACGTCACCGACGTCTCGTCGGTGTACATCGCGTGCAGGAACGTGAGGTTGACACCGCGGGTGGCCAGCGCGCCGACGGTGGCGTGCAGGTAGTCCGGCGCCACCTGCCAGCCCGCGTTGCCGAACGTCTCCATCAGCGTCCGCGGCGCCCCGCTCTGGTGCGCGGCCGAGGCAGCGTTGCGCCCCAGCGTGGTTTGCCGGCCGGCGGTGTAGTCGGTCGTGATCATGTCACTGCCCGGGACCTGCGCCCACTGGTTGTCCTTCGACAGGTCACCGGTGGAGTTCATCCGCGACTGTGGGCTCTGCTCGTCGAGCAGCGGGTTGGAGATCAGCTTCAGGTGGTGCTGGGCCATCCAGTCGGCTTCGCGCTTGTAGTAACTGGTGGAGAACAGGTTGTCGACGGCCCGCCAGTACGTCCCGGCGGCCTGGTCGGCGACGGCGTCGAGGCCGTCCGCCGCCGCGGTGTAGGCGACGCCGGGGGTGCCGCCGGCCGCGCGGACGGCGTCGGCGAGCCCGGGTGAGGACGGCAGGCGCTTGAACGGGTGCGGCTGCGCGGAGGCGAGGAACGGTTCGTCGTCCCAGAAGCCGGGCACGACCGTGCCCATCGCCCACGGGAAGCGACGCGCGTACTCCTCGGGCGCGATGCTCAGGAAGGCGTCCGTCGCGTTCGGGTCCAGGAGGTCGAGGTAGCCGCGCGTGTAGCCGCTGGAGTCGTCCTTCAGGAGGACCTGCGAGTAGACGTCGACCTGCCAGCGTCCCGCGGGAACCTGCCAGGTCGTGCCCTTCAGCTCGACGGCGGCGTTCGTGCCCACCGGCCGCGCGGCCGCCGCCGTGACCCCGGCGAGGTTCACGCGGTTCTGCGGGAAGTCCGCGAGCGCGGTGGCGTTGTCGAAGGTCGAGGACCACAGCTTGGTGCCGTCCGGGGCCGTGACGGTCAGGTCGTCCCACAGCGAGCGCTGCGTGCCCTCGGCCGACACCGCCGCCGCGCCGGTCGGGTAGCTCGCGTCGGTGGCGGCGGGCTGCACGGTGTTGTTGATCTTCGGGGTGATCGTGTTCCCGGAGACCGTGACGCTCACCGTCTGCACGTGGGTCGGTGTGAAACCCGGGGTGGTGACGCCGGTGCTCAGCCGGGTCCGGTTCGCCCCGTCCACTTTGTACACGCTGGCCGCGCCCTTCGGGTCCACGTCCACGAGGTAGCCGTGGGTGCCGTCCGAGCGCACCGCCAGCTGGACGCCGCCGGTGTTCAGCGTGACCTTGCCGCTCACGGTGTAGTCGGTCCAGCCGGTGCCGGGCGTGAGCGGTGCGGCGCCCGGTTTCGTGGCCGGGTCGACGACCAGCTTGCCGGTGTCCACGCTGAGCCCCGACGTCTCGGCCAGCGGCAGCGTCGACGGCCCGTCGACGATCCGGGTCGAGCGCAGCAGGCCCTTCAGCCGCAGGTCCGGGCGCGCAGCAATGGTGCGGTTGCCGAGCGTGCCGCCGTTGACGACGTAGTTCGCGCCGCGGCCGCTCGGGAAGTTGTTGTCGTTGAACAGCCACATCTTCATGCCGGTGCGCTGCGCCTCGCGCAGCACGTGCCCGACGAGCGTGAACCAGTCTTCGGAGAGGAAGACCGGCTTCATCGAGTCGCCGCCGAGCGGGAAGATCACCGCCTCGGACACGCCCTTGGCACGCATCTCGGCCATCTGCTGATCGGTGATCGCGCTGGTGATGGTGTTGTTCCAGTACCAGTAGATCGCCGGGCTGCTGTCCTTCGGCGGGTTCGCGAAGGCGGCCGGGTCGAAGTGGGCCAGGGTGGTCGTCTCGGCCGGGCCGCGGTCGTGCCCGGCGGTGGCCGGAGTGGCCGCGGCGACCGCCATGGCCGCCGCGAGCACCACGGACGTCAGTGTCCTGCGCATGGGATTGCCCTTCAGCCGCGCGGAATGGAGGAACGGAAGGTGTGGGTGCCCGAGCCGACGCGGTAGACGGCGTCGTCCCCGCCGCGGAACCGCGGGACGTGCACTTCGGCGGTGCTGCCCGGCGGGACGGTGACGGTCAGCCGGTACTCGCGATCGGACTTCGTCCACGCCGTGCCGACCCGGCCTTGGGGACTCTCGTAGCTGCCGGACGCGGACGTCAGGTCGCCGACGACCGCCGGGTCGATCACCAGAGTTTTGAAACCCGCCGATCCGGGGACCTGCCCGATGCCGGTCAGCCGCGTGGTGAGCCAGCCGTCCATCGCGCCGAGCATGAAGTGGTCCTGCGACTGGCCGCTGCCGCCGTCCCAGGTCTCGCCGAGCGCGGTCAGCCCGGCCGCGACCTGGTGCCCCAGGCTGGGGCTGGTGGTCAGCGTGGCGATCCGGTAGACGACGTCGTCGCGGCCCGCGTCCGACAGCACCCGCAGCACGGACGGGAACGAGATCTCCCCCATCACGAGGTGCCGGTCGGCGGCCTCGATCGTGTCGACCAGGTGCTGGGTCTGGCCGCCGCGCGACTCGGCGGGCACCGCGCCCATGTCGAGGGCGAGCGCTGTCGCGCCTTGACCGCCGCCGCCGAACAGCCCGGTGGTGGCGTTGTAGTACTTGGTCCACACGGCTTTCGCCAGCGCGTCGGCCTGCGTGCGGTACGGCGTCGCGTCCCGGCCGAGCGCCGTCGCGACCTTCGCCAGGCCGTCCTCGACCGCCCAGACGCCGAAGCTGCTGGGGATCGCGCGCGGCATCGCCGGGGACTCGGTGGTGATCCAGTCTCCGAGGCCGTAGTCGTAGACGCCGTCGACCCAGCGCGTGGTCTGGCCGGTCAGGTAGCCGAGGTAGCGCTGCATCGCCGGGTAGTACCGGTTGAGGAGTTCCTTGTCGCCGTAGGTCTGGTACGCCTTGAGCGGCACCTGGACCAGCGCGCCGCCCCAGTTCGGGTCGTCGCGGTAGGAGCCGGCGAGCGTCACGTGGTCCGGCACGGTGCTGGGCACCAGTCCGCTCGTCTCCTGGCCGTCGGCCATGTCCTGCACGATCTTGCCGAGGTAGGCCTCGACGTCGTAGTTGCGGGCGAGCGCGTCGAACGCGAGGTGGTCCTGCTCCAGCCAGCCGAGCTTCTCACGGCTCGGGCAGTCGGTGAGGATGCTCTGCATGTTGTTCCCGACGGCGGCCCGGGTGAGCCGGTGGATGCCGTCGAGGGTCGCGTCGGAGGAGTCGAAGTCCCCGGCGGAGTCGTTGTCCGCCATCGTGCGCAGGCCGGCGACCGAGAGCTGCGCGCCGTCCGGCACGCCGACCACCTCGAGGTAGCGGAAGCCGTGGTAGGTGAAGTCGGGGTGCCAGGTCTGCCGGCCACCGTTGCTCGTGAAGCTGTCCCAGATCGGCGCGCCGACGTTGCTGATGGACTGGTCCACGTGCCCGTCCCGCAGCGCTTCGGCGGGATAGATGCGTACAGCCGTGCCCTTGGGCGCGGTGAGCGTCACCTCGGGCAGGCCGGCGACGTTGCGGCCGAGATCGTAGACGCGCACGCCGGCCGCCGGACGCGAGATTTCCTTACCGGGCAACTGTTCCACGACCCGGACGGGCTCGCTCCGGCGGGCGGTCGGCTTCGCCGTGCTCGTCGCGGGCACCACCGGAGACCAGGTCTTGCGGTCGGTGCCGGGCTTGTCCCAGCCGGGGATCTCGCGGCGGGCGTCGTAGTCCTCACCGCCGTACCACTGGGACACGGTGGTGGCGCCGAGCGTGGTGCGCCAGCTGGAATCGGTGCCGATCCGCTGCACGGTCCCGTCTGTTAGCGTTAACTCCAGCTGCGCGATGACTTGTGGATCACTGGCTGTGCGCGCGAACTTCCGGTAGCGGCCGGACGTGTGCAGCGCGTCCGCCGTGCCGTTCCCGACCGCGATGCCGATGGTGTTCGCCCCACCGCGGACTTGGTTCGTGACGTCGTAAGCGGCGTAGGTGACGCGGTCGGCGTAGTCGCTGTCGCCGGGCTCCAGCACGGCGTCGCCGACACGGTTTCCGTTGAGGCTGGGCACGTAGACGCCGAGGCCGCTGACGTACAGCCGGGCGCTCGCGACGCGGCTGCGCACGGAGAAGTCCTTCGCGAACAACGGCAACGCGGGCGGCAGCCAGGTGGCGGGCGTCGCCTGGTTCGTCACGGTCTTCGCGACGGTGAACGGGCCATCGGTCGCCGTCTGCACCGTGTAGTCGACGGGGAAGTTCGCGGTCTTGCCGTCGGCGGTGAGGGTGTCGGTGCGCGGGTAGAGCACGACCTGGTCGAAGGTGCGGGTGGCGCCGAGGTCGATCGTGAGCGAGACGTCGGCGTCCGCGCCGGTGTGCGCGGCGCTCTGGTAGCCGGCGTTCCCGGCGTCCTCGGGGTTGGACGTCGTGAGGCCGTCGGCGACCAGCCCGGGCTCCCACTCCTTGCGCACGGTCTGGGTTTCCGAGGCGGTGACGTACTTCTGGCGGCCGTCAGCGAAGTTCACGCTCGCGTTCGCCGAGTCACGCACCTGAATCTCGGCCAGCTGCAGGCGGTAGGTCAGGTCGGGGAAGCGGCGGGTGTCGCCGGTGGTGACCATGCGGTTCTGGCTGTCGAGGGGCTGTTCGGCCAGGGGCAGGCCGAGCTTGGTGACGTCGAGCTTCACGAACCGCGCGGTCTGTGCGGGCAGCGAGACGACCACCGGCTGGGCGGGCTTGGCGCTCAACTGCCACCGGCTGTTCGTGACCCAGCCCGCGGACCAGTCGTTTTGGCCGGTCAGGCCGGTTTCGAACCAGGTCGGCGTGCTCCAGGTCGACGGGACGTTCCCGGACCAGACGCGGACCCGCCAGTAGACGCGCTGGCGGCTGCCGAGGACGCGGCCGGCGTAGTCGAGGTCGGCGGCGGCGCTCGTGGCGCGGCCGGTGTCCCACAGGTCGGGGCGCGCCAGGCGCGCTTCCGAGGTGGCGGCCTGGACTTCGTAGGCGGTCTGGTCGCGGGCGGTGGTCCGCCAGCTCAGCTCGGGGGTGGTGTCGTCCGTTCCCAGTGGCCGGTCGAGGTGGTTCGCGCGGAGGTCGGTGGCGCCGAAAGCGTGACTTCCGGTTTCGGGCGCGGCTTCGGCCGGGACCGCGGTGCCGGCGGCGAGCAGGGAGACGAGGGCGAGGAGACGGCGGGATCTGTGGCGCACGGCAGCTCCTGGGGACGGCCGGTGGGGTGCGGCCCGGATTCGACGGTGAATCGTTTCAAGTCAGCGGGAGGGTTTTGCGGCTTCGGCCACCAGGGGAAGTACTCGAATTCAGCCGGGGCAGCGCGGTCCCAGCCGGGCGTACACACTCAAACTGGCGGGTAACAACGCTGGGGATCGGAATGTGGGACCAGAAGGGGCGCGCGGCCCAGCCTCTGTCGCTTCATCGCGATCTCCATATTGAAAGGTTTCATAAGCCCGACGCGGTGACGTTACCTTGCGGCCGAAGAGGAAGTCAATGACGAGCGGACGACCTGGCGCAGCTGAACAACCGCTGGGCGGCATCCTCCGCTCCGGGAAGGCGGTCACAGACCTCTGGCGCCGTATCTTTGCCTGACGGTCACATTCGTCGACGCGGTCACCTACTGGTGGGCGGACGCGGTGCCGCTGACGATCCGGACATCACGGGTGTTCGGGTGCGACTCCGGGCGGTGGCTGCAGGTCCACCACCACGGCAGCCTCGACCACCCCGAAGGGCTCGCGGAGTACCAGAGGCGGTGCGGGGCTAGTCCGCAGTGGACAGTCCGGCGGCCGCCCGGGTGGCGACGACACCCAGCGCCTCGGTCAGCCCCGTCAGCTCCAGCGCACGCCCCACCGTGCTGCGCTCGGGGGCCACGACCCGGAACCGGGTCGTGCTCCCGGCGTCGCGGTGGGCCTTCAGCAGCACCGTCATCCCGACCGAGGCGAGGAAGGAGACGCCCGTCAGGTCGATCACCAGCAGCGCCGGTTCGCGGCCGGTCGCCGCGGTGAGCGCTTCCTCCAGGACCCGGGCGCTGAACAGGTCCACCTCGCCGGACACCTCCAGCAACTCCGCGCCGGGCGCCCCGCCGGGACGGTGTGCCGTCACCTGCAGCAGATCCTGGGGCCGGACCCGGCCCCCGTCAGCGGTCACCTTCACCTCCGGTCTCGCAACGTCCGGCGGCCCCGGCCCGGCCGGGCGCACAACAGGGCCCGGCTCGGCCGAAACCGCTCCACCGGCCGCGTACCCACCTTTTCCGCGCTCGAAACGTGTGAAGGCCGGACCGCCTGGGTACCCCGCCCGGCGTGTACAAGATCATCGCCTCATTCGGCGCCGCGGCGGCCGTCCTCTGCGGATGTTCGTCGGCGGACACGTCCTCCGCCCAAGAGGCCGCGCAGCGGTTCGAAGCGGCGGTGGCCGACGGCGGCGGGACCGCGTGCGCGTTGCTCGCTCCGCGGGCCCGCGACGGCCTGGGACCGGTCGGGTGCGGCACGGGTTCGCCGGTCGCCACGCTCCCCCGCGCGCAGGTGGCCTCGACCGTCGTCTGGGGCGACGAAGCCGAGGCCCGGTCCACCGCGGACACCTTGTTCCTGCACGAGTTCCCCGACGGCTGGCGGATCACCGGCGCCGGCTGCCACCCCCGCAACGAGCAGGTCTACGACTGCGCGGTCGGTGGCCGGTGAAAGCCCGCGCCGTCTACATCGGCTACCTCGTCGTCGTCCTCGGCGGCCTGGCCTACTTCCTCCTGATCGGGGTGCTCGGCCGATGAAGAGGTTCATTCGCGACAACGGCCTCTCCCTGGCGTTCGGCGCGCTGTTCCTGGTGAGCCTGGTCGGCCAGGCCCTGTCCGGGCTGGCCGACTTCAACGACCGGCAGGTCGCCCACGGCGTCGACCCGATCGGCCTGGGCAGCTACCTGACGTCCTCGTCGTTCGCGGTGGACGTGGCGGAGAACTGGCAGTCGGAGTACCTGCAGTTCTTCTTGTACGTCTTCGCGACCGTGTGGCTGGTCCAGCGTGGTTCGCCGGAGTCGAAGCCGCTGAGCCGGATCGGGACCGAAAGCGACCAGGACCAGCTGGTCGGCCGGTACGTCAAGGCGGGCTCTCCGCCGTGGGCGAAGGCGGGCGGCTGGCGGACCGCGGTCTTCGCCCGCTCGCTGGCGCTGCTGATGGGCGGCATCTTCCTGCTGTCGTGGCTCGCGCAGTCGGTCGCGGGGGTCGCCGCCTACAACGCCGAGCAGCTGAGCGGCTTCGGTGACCCGGTGTCCTGGGCGGACTACCTCGTGTCGGCGGACTTCTGGAACCGCACGCTGCAGAACTGGCAGTCGGAGTTCCTGGCCATCGGCTCGATGGCGGTGTTCAGCGTGTACCTGCGCCGGCGGGGCTCACCCGAGTCGAAACCGGTGGGTGCACCTCACGGCGTCACCGACGAATCCGGCTGACCCTCCCTGCCGCCGGGCGGAGTAGCCCGAGCGGCAGGGAGCCGGAGACCGAGCCCGGCGGTGGCCGGGCTCGGCTCCGCTCAGAGGATCGGCTTGCCGCCCGTCACCGCGACCCGCGCGCCGGACACGTAACTGCCGTCGTCGGAGGCGAGCAGCACGTACACCGGTGCGAGCTCGGCCGGCTGGCCCGCACGACCCAGCGGCACCTGCTCCCCAAACGACTTCACCGCCTCCTCGGGCATCGTCGACGGGATCAGCGGGGTCCAAATCGGCCCCGGCGCCACGCTGTTCGCGCGAATCCCCCGGGGCCCCAGCAGCTGCGCCAGCGCCGCGGTCATGTTCGCGATGCCCGCCTTCGTCACGTCGTAGGGCAGCAGCTGCGGCGTCGGCTCGTCCGAATTCACCGACGAGCTGCCGATGATCGACGCCCCCGGCTTCAGGTGCGGCAAGGCCGCCTTGACCAAGTGGAAGAACGCACTCAGGTTGATCGCGAGCGTGCGATCCCACTCCTCGTCCGCGATCTCCTCCAACGTTTCGTGACTCATCTGGAAAGCCGCGTTGTTCACCAGGACGTCCAGCCGGCCGAACTCCTCCACCGCCCGGGCGACCAGCGCCCGGCAGTGCGCCGGGTCGGCGACGTCACCCGGCACGACGACCGCCTTGCGCCCGGCCTCCTCCACCCAGTACCGCGTCTCCTCGGCGTCGTCGTGCTCGTCCAGGAAGGAGATCAGGACGTCGGCGCCCTCCCGCGCGTACGCGATTGCGACCGCACGGCCGATCCCGCTGTCGGCGCCGGTGATCAGCGCCGCCTTCCCGGTCAGCTTGCCGGAACCGCGGTAGGTGTGTTCCCCGTGGTCGGGCCGCGGCGTCATCTCCGCGGTCGATCCGGGCGGGCGTTGCTGCTGAGCGGGCTGGGACACGGCTGACTCCTTGCCGGCGGGGACTCGAACCGTCCCGTGGTACCCCGGCACACCCGTTTCACGCATTTCCGCCGCACTCCGGGTTCGCCACGGCGGGCACGGCGTTTCCCGCGGTCGCGACCTGGGGGAATTCCTTTCCCCGGCCTCCCCTGATCGGCGGAGTCCGCGAGGAACGCGTGATTTCATACTGAGTCGATGGACGCGGGCGAATTGGCCGGAAAGGCCGTCGACGCGGTCGCGCGGCGGCTCGCGACCGGCGCCGGGCGGGCCGGCGACGTGGCCGTCGACCAGCTCTACCGGGTGGTCGCGAACCGCCTGCGCCGCACGCCGTGGGGCGCTCGTGTGCTGGCCGGGCTCGAGCAGCGCCCCCAGGACCCGGAGCGGCGCCAGCACGCCCGCGAAGCCGTGGCCGCCGAAATGCGGCGGGATCCGGGATTCGAATCCGCACTGGGCACCGCGGCCCGGCAAGCGGGAATCTTCGTCGTCCAGGGTCCGGGAGCACGGTATTCGCAGCGGACGACGCACGTCGACAACAGCAGGCGCACGGACAACAGCGGCGACGTCAGCGGCAGCACCTTCGGAGACAATGCCCGCGTCAACGTGAAGAAGTTCCACATCGGCAATCTGCACTTCGGGCTGGGCGGACTGGTCAGCGGGATCGGGGTGCTGGTCGTCGCGCTGGGCGGCGGCACGACCGCGATCGTCGCGAGCCAGGAGGAGACCGTTTCCGTCGATCAGGTCGTCGGCACGTGGCGCAAGGCGGGCGGCGCCGCCGGGGCCGGGATCACCGAAGACCCCACCGTCCTCACGATCGACGCCGCCGGCGCGTTCAAGCTCACCGGTGGCGCGACCCTCTCGATGCCGGGCGTCCCGGATGCTTCCTTCCCGGACACGCACTTCACCTGCGAAGGCAAAGCGGAGGCGGCCAAGGGCCACGTCTCGCTCCAGGTCGCCTCCGGGAACTGCGCGGACCTGACGGTGGCTCCCGTTCAGGACGGCCAGGCGGTGCAGCTCGGCGGCGTCGCCGAGGACGGTCAGCAGCTGACGCTCCCGCGGAGCTGACGTCCAGCGCGCGTAGCCTCGGTGCGGTGGCACGGATTCTCGTCACCGGCTCCACCCAGGGCCTCGGCCGCCTCGCCGCCGAAGCCCTCCTGGCGGACGGCCACCGCGTGGTCGCCCACGGGCGGGACGCCGGCCGCCTCGACGACCTGGCCGCGCGCGGCGCTGACGTCGTCGCCGGAGATCTCGCGGACCTCGAGCAGACCCGGGACGTCGCCGCGGGGGTGAACCGGCTCGGGCGGATGGACGCCGTGATCCACAACGCCGGGATCATGACCGGCCCCACGATCCTCCCGGTCAACGTGGTCGCGCCCTACCTGCTGACCGCGCTCGTCACCCCGCCCGCCCGCCTGGTCTACCTCAGCAGCGGCATGCACCGCGGGGGCCGGGCCGAGCTCGCCGGCCTCGACTGGTCCGGCACCCGTCCCACCGCTTCCTACTCCGACAGCAAGCTGCTGCTCACCACCCTCGCGGCCGCGGTCGCCCGGCGGTGGCCCGAGGTGCCCACCCACGCCGTCGACCCCGGCTGGGTCCCCACCCGCATGGGCGGCGCGGACGCCCCCGACGACCTGCGCCTGGGCACGCTGACCCAGACCTGGCTCGCGACCACCGACGCCCCGGACGTGCTCACGACCGACGGCTACTGGCACCACCGGCACCGGGTCCGCCGGCACCCCGCGGCCGGCGACCACGCCTTCCAGGAGCGGCTCCTCGACGCCCTCGCCGGCCACACCGGGACCCCGCTCGCCGAAGGCGTCAGGAGTGGGTCTCCATGAGCGCTCCTCCGTTTCCCGCCGCGGCAGCTGGTTGCGGCGTCAACCGTCGCAGCCCGACGGGCCGGTCGCCATCGCTCGCGGAGTGACGGAATCGCGCCCGGGCCTCATCATGGGACGGTGCCCTCCGACGACTCGGACAAACCGGCCCGGCTCCGGGTCGACGCCGAGACGACGCTGATCCTGCGCGAGGCGTTCCACAAGATCGACGCCAACTACCGCAACGACCACTACGGCCTCTACGACTACGCCCGGGCCGTCATGAGCAAGATCGTTCCCCTCGACCACTTCTACATCGGCTTCTTCCACGGCGCGAACCGCGTCCGCTACCCCTACGGTTACGACGGCGGCATGTACACCGATCCGGCGTCGCACATCTACGGGCCGCACGGCCAAGCCGCCTGGCTGCTGAAGCACCGCCAGACCTACCGGATGCAGTACGACAACGGCGCCGCGCTCAACGCCGGCGTCGCTTCCGGGGACACGAGCCGCGCTTCCGCCGACGCCGTCACCACTCCCCTCTTCCGCCGCGGCCGCGACGGCGAGCCGGCGGTGTTCGGCATGATGTCCATGCAGAGCTACCGGCCGGGCACCTTCGACGACAACGCGGTGCGCGCGTTCGAGTGGCTGGCCGACCTGGTGGCCCGCGTGCTGACGACCGAAGCCGAAGACGTCGACGCACTCCGCCGCCTGCCGGCCGACGTCGACGACGCACCGCAGCTGGTCACCGCGGACCACATCGTCGAGCTGCTCTCGTCTCGCGTGGCCGACATCCGGCAGCGGGCCCAGGACGCCCTCGCGGTACCCGACGCGGGTTCGCTGCGCGAGGCCCTGCAGCGCATCGTCACCGACTGCCAGCAGCTCCAGTCGGACCTCGTCGAGCTCACGCTCGACATCGACAACGGCCCCGAGGAACGCTTCCGCTCGCTCACCGCCGCCGAACAGGGGGTCGCGGTCCTCCTCGGCAGCGACATGCCCAACGAGCAGATCGCCCGTGAGCTGGGCATCAGCCCGCACACCGTCAAGACCCACGTCCGCAACATCCTGGCCAAGTACCACCTGAGCGGACGCGCGGCGGTCGCCGACGACGTCCGGAAGCACCTGGCCCGCTGACCGGTCAGGCCGGCGAGCCGTCACCACCACCGACGGCACGCGGGGCAGGCCGGCTTCCCGCAAGCCGCGGGACAGCTCGGTGATGCCGCGGACCGCGCGATCGAGCACCGGCTCGGGTGAGCACGGGCGCTCACGGCTCGTTGCGGCCCTTGCCCTTTCCCTTGTCCTGGCCCTTGGCCTTCCCGTTGGTCTTGCCGCTTTCGACGTCCACCCCGCCGGGCGAGCTTCCGGTGGCGACGCTCGGCGGTACCGCGGTGACCAGGCTCGGCGCCGAGGGATCCGCGGCCCGCGGTGACGCCGCCACGACGTCGGAAGCGGGATGTGCCGGGGAGACCGCGGGCCCGGAAGTGGACGTGACCGGCGGCTCGGCCGCGGGCAGCCGGGCCGGGGAGTTCGCGGGGACGTCCGGTCTCGCCACCACCACCGCCAGCACGACGGCCGCCGCCGCGGTCGTGAGGCCGCCGGCCGCCATCAGCGCCCACCGGCGTCGCGTGGGCGCGGCCGCGACGATGTCCACCGACTCGCGCAGCAACCGCGGTACCTGCTCGGCGGCGGGCCGGTCGGCGGGCTCGCGGGCCGTCATCCGGCTGAGCGTGTGCGCGAGCGGAGCCGGGAGCCCGGCCGGGATCCGCGGGGACCGGTGCAGCCGCGCCGTCGCCGACTCGGCCAGGGTCCCGGGGTACTCCCGCTCTCCGGTCAGGCACTCCAGCAGGATCAGGCCGAGCGCGTAGATGTCGGCGGCCGGCTCGGCCGGCTCGCCCACGATCTGTTCCGGCGCCAGGTAGGCCGCCGTACCGGTCACCAGGCCGGTGCCGGTGATGTGCGTGGCGTCCAGCTCGTGCGCGATGCCGAAGTCGCTGATCAGCGGGCCGTCCGGACCGAGGAGGATGTTGGCGGGCTTGAGGTCGCGGTGCACGACGCGCTGGGCGTGCACGTGGGCGAGCGCTTCGGCGAGCTTCGACGCCAACTCGGCGACGTCGTCCGCGCCGAGGGGTCCGGCGAGCAGGCGCTCGGCGAGGTCCTCGCCGTCGACCAGCTGCATCACCAGGTACGGCCGGCCGCCTTCGGCGCCGCTGTCGAACAGCGCGACCACCCGCGGGTGGTCGATGCGGGCCTGCACGGTCCGCTCCCGCACCCGGCGCAGCTGCTCCACCGCCACCGCGTGACGCTCGTAGACCTTGATGGCGACCTCTCGCCGCAGCAGCCGGTCGACGGCCCGGTAGACCCGGGCGGTGCCCCCGCTGCCGATCAGCCTCGCGACCTCGTAGCGCCCCGCTATCAGGTCCGGCGGGTCGTTGTCGGTCCAGTACGACGGCACACCGGCGACGTCCAGCGAAAACCGCGGCGACGTCGCGTCGGCGCCGTCGTCTCCTCGCTCGTTCCCCATCGGCAGGCAGTCCCATCTGGTCGGCGACCCTCCCGGATACCGCGAAGGACCGCCGGGCAAACGAAATCCCGGCGTGAAGTCAGTCCCAGAGCACCGGCAGGCGCAGCGGACCGCGGGTCGACAGCCCGGCCTTCCAGCCGATGCCGTCCTCGTCGGCCAGCCTGAGGCCCGGCAGCCGGCGCAGCACCGTCTCCAGCGCCACCTGCAGCTCCATCCGGGCCAGCGGCGCGCCCAGGCAGTGGTGCGCGCCGTGGCCGAAGCCGATGTGCGTCGCCTCCGCGCGCAGCAGGTCGAGCTCGCCGGGGTCGGTGTACACCGAGTCGTCGCGGTTCGCCGACGCCAGGGCCGGCAGCACCGGCTCCCCCGCCTTCACCGTCACGCCGCCCAGTTCCACGTCCTCCAGCGCGTAGCGCGCGATGCCCGCCCCGATGCCGAGCGGGACGTACCGCATCAGCTCCTCGACCGCCTTCGGGATCAGGCCGGGCTCCGCGCGCAGCAGCGCCAGCTGCTCGGGGTGCGTGAGCAGCACGTACACGAAGTTCGGGATCTGGGACGCCGTCGTCTCGTGCCCGGCCACCAGCAGCGTCTCGGCCAGCGACAGCAGCTCCTCCTCCGAGAGCCGGTCGTCCTCGTCGCGGGCCGCGACCAGCGCGCCGAGCAGGTCCTCGTGCGGCGTCTCGCGCCGCTGGGCGAGCAGGCCCGCCATGTACTCGCGCATGCTCGTGTGCGCCGCGCGGACCTCGTCCGGCGTGAACTTCGTCGTCGAGAGGAACGCGTCGGACCACCCGCGGAAGTCGCCGCGGTCCTCGAACGGGACGCCCAGCAGCTCGCAGATCACCGTCACCGGCAGGGGGAGCGCGAAGCCGTCCACGAGATCGGCAGGCGGGCCTTCGGCGAGCATCGCGTCGACGAGCTCATCGGCGATCTCCTGCGCCCGCGCCCGCAGCGCTTCGATCCGGCGCACGGTGAACGCCTTCATCACCAGCCGCCGCAGCCGGCTGTGCTCCGGCGGGTCCAGGGCGAGGATGTTGCCCGGCGGCGTCAGGTGCGGGCGCAGCCGGGGCTCGTCGCGCCCGGTCGCCGCCGCGCGGCTGAACCGCGGGTCGCCGAGCACCGTCTTGACGTCCTCGTACCGCGTGGCCAGCCAGGCCGGTTCGCCGTAGGGCAGGGTGACACGGCTGAGCGGTTCTTCGGTGCGCAGCCGCGCGAACAGCGGCTCGATGTCGAGCTTTTCCGGCTCGCTGAACGGGTAGGCCCTCGTCATGACGACTCCTTCGCGGCCGAGCGGTGGCGGTACGGGACGAACAGCGCGGCGACGACCGCGAGCACGCAGATCGCGCCGGACACGGCGAACGCCGTCGTGTAGGCGTCCACTGTGGGCAGGGGGAGGCGCGGCAGCAGGTCCGCGGCCAGGATCGCCGAGGCCACCGCCGTGCCGATGGACCCGCCGATCGAGCGCAGCGTCTGGTTGACGCTGTTGGCGACACTGGTCTGCTCCGGGGTGACGCCGCTGTTGAGCAACGTCGGGATCGCGCCGAACGCGAGCCCCAGCCCGAGGCCGAGCAGGCCGGTCGCGACGTAGAAGTGCCAGTGCTGCCCGTGGAAGGCGAGCAGGAAGCCGAACGTCGCGGTCGCGACGACCGTGCCGATCACCATCGGGACCTTGGGGCCGACGCGCCGGATCAGCATCGACACGGCGCCGGCGGCGAGCAGCGTGCCCGCGGTCATCGGCAGCAGCGTCAGGCCCGCGCCGAGCGCGTCGGACCCGAAGCCGTAGCCGACGGCACCCGGCGTCTGCACGAACTGGATCACCAGGATGAACGCGCCGTACATGCCGGCGCCGGTGAGGAACGTGGCGAAGTTGGTGCCCAGCACGACCGGGGTGCGCATCATCGCGATGTCCACCAGCGGCTCGCGCACCCGCCGCTCGACGACGACCCAGGCGGCCAGCAGCACGAGCGCGCCGGCGAACAGGCCGAGCACCGTCGCCGAGCCCCAGCCCCAGCTCGGCCCGCGGTTGATGCCGAGCACCAAGCAGACCAGGGCGCCGGCGAGCGTCAGCAGGCCGAGGACGTCGACGTAGAACTTGCCCGCGGTTTCGGGCAGCCGGATCAGCACGGCGGTGCCGAGCAGGCCCAGCGCCGTGACCCCCGCCGAAATCCAGAACATGCCCTGCGCCGACACGCCCGCCTGCACCAGCAGCCCCGACACGAGCAGGCCGGCGCCGGCGCCGATGCCGGTCAGCGCGCTCAGCAGCGCGATGCTCGAGGGGACGCGCTCGGGCGGGAAGATCGACCGGACGATCCCGATGGCCAGTGGCATCGCCGCGAACCCCATGCCCTGCAGGGCGCGGCCGGCCAGGACGACCCCCATCGACGTCGACACCGCGACCAGCACCGAACCGAGGGTGGTCAGCGCGAGCGTCGCCATGAGGACGCGCTTGCGGCCCAGCTTGTCGCCCAGCGAACCCAGCAGCGGGGTGAACACCGCGGCGGAGAGCATGTTGACCGTCACGACCCAGGAGACGTCGGCCATCGACACGCTCAGGGACTGCGCGAGGCCGGACAGGATCGGCATGACCATGCTCTGCATGACGACGATCGCGAACGTCGAGAGCGCCAGCACCAGCAGCACCGCCGTCGGGTGCGACTCCGCGCGCCGGGCGGGCGGCGCGGGTGACGGCGGGGCCGTCAGGGTTTCGGACACCGGAACCTCCGTTGTAGTCAACTGACGACTTCACGGTAGGACCGTCCCGGGAACTAAGTCAACGAGCGACTACTTATCCGCCCGGTGATCACGGTCACAAGGCATTTGCCCTGGTCTACACTGCGGAAACCCGATCGGGAGGAGGCCCGCCATGGACACCGCGGAACCGCGCGCCCGCCGTCGTGACGCCGCTGCCACCCGTGAAGCGCTCTTGAACGCGGCCCGGACGTTGCTGTCCGAGCACGGCGTCGAAGGCACGAGCACCCGGGACGTCGCCGCGCTGGCCGGGGTCAACCAGGCGCTGGTCTACCGGTACTTCGGGTCGAAGGAGAAGCTGTTCGCGGAGGCGGCGGGCCGCGGCCTGGACGCCGCCGACACGATGACCGCGGACACGCCGCTGGCCGACCTCCCCCGCGAACTGCTCGACCGGGCCCTCGACGTCGGCGCGGAGCACCCGAGCCACCTGTCCGGGCTCGTGACGGCGGCCAACGACGACATGATCCGCGCGGTGGTCCGCGAGCGCATCGAACGCGCGTTCGACGAGCAGCTCGCGCCCCGGCTGTCGGGCGCGGATCGCGAACTGCGCGCGGAGCTCCTGGCCGCGGTGATCACCGGGATCGCCGTGCTGCGCGGCAAGGTGGGCACGCGCGCGCTGACCACGGCCGACCGGGACGCGATCGCCGGGTACGTCGACCGCATCGCCGCGACGCTGCTCCACTGAGGACGGTCCACGAGCGACCGGCCGTAACGGATCACCCGATTGGTCGATATCCCGTTCGTATCCGGATCATCCGGACCTTCACGAGGGGACCTTCCGACCATGTTTCGTGTTCACCTGGGAGCGCTCATCGCCGCCGGGGCCGCCGCGGCCCTGATCTGCGCCGGCTGCTCGACCACCGCCGGGACGCCGTCGCCGGCCGCGGCGTCCACCGCCGCCACGACGTCCGCGAGCGCCGCGGCCGCCTCGCTCGAGGGGTCGAAGGCGGGCTCCGCCGTCGCCGCCGCCGCGAAGCAGGCCAAGTCGGTCCACGTCCGGGGCACAGTCTCCGAGGGCGGGAACCTCAACCTCGACCTGCAGCTCAACCCGGACAGCGCGAGCGGCACCGTCGTGCAGGACGGGCTCGAGATCCCGGTCCTGCGGGTCGGCGACAAGTACTACTTCCGGTTCAGCCAGTCGCTGATCGACAAGGCCGGCCTCCCGGCGTCGGTGGGCAAGCTCCTCAAGGACAAGTGGGTGCCCTCGACGTCGCAGATCGGCGCCGGGATCGGCACCGCGTTCAAGCAGTTCCTCGACTACCGGACGTTCACCGGCAACACGATCGGCCAGCTCGAGTCGGAGCCGTTCAAAGCCGGCGGGGAGACGACCAGCGGCGGCGTCCCGGCCTTGACGTTCACCAGCGCCGACGGCACCGCGACGGTCGCCGCCGCCGAACCGCACTACCTCCTGCGCATGCAGGAACCGAAGAGCGGCACGCTGGAGTTCTCGGACTGGGACAAGCCGACGACGGTCGCGGCGCCCAAGGCGTCGGAGATCTACTCGGGCCCCGGCGCCTGACCGAAGGCCGGCGTGATGTCCACGTGGACGCGGTAGTCGGTGATCCGGTCCCCCGCCAGCCGGATCACCGTCACGCAGGGCAGGGCCAGCCGCTTGCCGTCCGGGGCCGCCGTCTCGATCGTGAACCGGCAGAACAGCTGGTCCTCCCCCACCGCCGCCACCTGGTCGACGACGTGGTGGACCCACGGCAGCGCGCCCGCCGCACCGGCCGTCGCCGCGGTGATCGCGGCGCGGCCGGTCAGCGGCGCACCATTGGCGAACACATACGTCGCGTCGTCCGCGAACCACGACGCGAACGACTCGGCGTCGCCCGCGTCCACCGCCGCGCACATCTCGCGGACCATGCGCTCGTGGCTCACTTCCGCAGCTCCAGGCCGTAGCGGGTCATCACTTCCGCGACCAGCGTCATGTCCCGCCCGGGCGGCAGCCGCGACAGCTCCCGGTAGTAGTTCTCCAGGCCCGGCGGAGAAACCACGGCGATGACGCGCGTCTCTTCGTCGAACGGGTTGCGGAACACGTGCGGCACCCCGCGCGGCATCAGCAGCGAATCGCCCTGGCCCAGGATGTGCCGCTCGCCGTCGAGCTCGACCTCGACGCGGCCCTGGACGCAGGTGAACAGCTCGTCCTCGCGGGTGTGGACGTGGGTCGGCGGCCCGCCGAGGCCCGGCGGCACGACGTACTCGAACAGGGAGTAGGCGCCGTTCGTGTCGGCGCCGGTCAGGCGGGCGTGGATGCCCAGCCCGATCGCGCCGAGGTTCGTGCCGTCGCCGGGGTGGATGACGTGGTGGCCGGTCGCGGTGCTCATCGGGAACTCCTTCGCTACAGCGGGGTTTTCGCGGGGGTCTTCACGGGTTCGGGGGTGCCCTTCAGCCGGCTCAGGACGGCCGGCGTGAGCGACCGGTAGGCCGCGGGGACGACCGGGTTCAGCCAGTGCGTGAAGCGGGTGAAGCGCCCGATCTGCACGCCGAGGTCGCCGAGCACCTCGTCGACGTTGTGGATGGAGAACGGGATGATCTTGGTGCCGCGGCAGTGGTGCGCGCCGGTCGCGACGTCGAGGAAGGCCAGCTGGGCCACGACGTCCGCGCGCCGGGCCGCCTCGTCGGGCAGGGTGAGCGCGCCCGCGAGGTCGGCGGCGATCCACACCGCCGCCATTTCGGCGTTGAGCGGGCTGAAGAACGACGAGTTGTACCCGTTGAAGTAGAGGCCCGGCGCGGCCAGCGGCTGGATCTGCCGGTACAGCAGGAAGTTCCCGCGCTCGTCGAAGAGCCGCTCCTGGACGGCGGCGGGGAGGAACGGGACGCCCTGGGTGAACCCGGTCGCACAGACGACCAGGTCGGCCGGCAGGACGGTCCCATCGGCCAGCTCCGCCTTCGGTCCGTTGTCGGCGAACAGCCGCTTGATGACCTGGTCGCGGCGGACCCGGATCGAGCCGTCGGCCACCCCCTCGAAGAACCCCTCGGTGGCCAGGCCGATCGCGTTCTTGACGATGTCCTCCATCCGCCCGCGTGGCACCAAGTCGTGCTTCGCGAGCCCGAACTGCCGCACCGACACCGATCCGATCGAGTTGAGCATCGAGCGGCGCAGCCGGTTTCCGGGGCCGTGCAAGAACTTCTCGAAGCCGCGCAGCCGGCGGTAGCGGAACAGCGCCTCGCCCAGCCGGGTCAGCAGCAGCATCTTGAAGTTGACCACGCCGGCGATCTTGCGCGGCACCTTCCACAGCAGCTGCCGGGCGATGACATCGGTCGTCTCGGCGACCTCGCTGAGCGCCACGGTCACGTCGCAGGCGGACTTGCCGTACCCGACGACGAGCGCGTGCTTGCCCCGCGCGTCGGAGACGTCGTGGAAGCCCGAGCCGGCCAGCAGCCGCCCGCCCGCCGCCTCGAACTCCGCGCGGCCCGGGTAGTCCGGCAGCGCCGGCTCACAGAAGACGCCGTTGGCGACGACGACGCGGTCGACCACCGAGGCCCCCTGCGCCCCGGTGGTCACCACCCACCGCGCGCCGTCGGGGACCACCGACTCGACGGTGGTCCCGAGCCGCAGGTGCGGCGTGACGCCGAACTCGTCGGCGTAGCCGGCGAGGTACTCCTGGATCTGCGCGCCGGTCGGCCACTCCGGGAAGTGCCGTGGCATCGGGAAGTCCGAGAACGAGTACTGCGCCTTGGGGCTCTGCGTGGTCAGCCCCGGGTAGCGCCGGGTCCGGCTCCACACCCCGCCGACGTCCGGGGTCTTGTCGAAGACCTCGACGTCGTGGCCGGCCTGCAGCAGCACCTTGGCCGTGGTCAGCCCGGCCAGTCCGGCCCCGATGATCGCGACGCGCATGCCTGGTCCTCCTCGTCCGCACGTCCTGGCCGGTGGCCCGGCTCGGCGTGCGCCACAGCGTGGATCAGCCGGGAGCCCTCGACCAACCGGGAGTCCTGGTCACTGGGACGGCAGCTCGGGCCGGGGCACCGCCCACCGCCGCGCGGAGTAGGCGCGGCTCGCCGCCGCGGCCGCCATCCGCACGGCGGGCCCGATCCGGTCGGGCTGCACCGCGGCGCTGGGTCCGGTGACCGAGAGCGCGGCGGTGACGCCGCCGGTGAAGTCGAAGATCGGGGCCGCGACGCAGCTGATGCCGGCGTTGCCCTCCTCGCGGTCGTAGGCCCAGCCCTGCTCGTGGACGACGGCCAGTTCGCGTTCGAGCGCGTCGGCGCTCGTGATGGTGCGCGGGGTCCGCCGGGTGAGCCCGCCGGCGACGACCGCACCGACCGTTTCGGCGTCCGACCAGGCGAGGATCGCCCGGCCGAGCCCGGAGCAGTGTGCCGGGATGAACCCGCCGACCTGGTCGAGCATGGGCAGTTGCCGGTGCCCGCTGATCTTCTCGACGACGAGCACCCGGGTGCCTTCGAGGACTCCGAGCTGCACGGTCGTCTTGGCCGCGGCGTAGAGGTCCTGCAGGTAGGGCAGCACGGCCTCGCGCAGCTCGTGGCGCACCGGCACCAGGCCGGACAGCTCGAACAGGCGGTTCCCGATCCGGTACTTCTCGCCGGGCTTGTCCAGCCAGCCGAGCTCGATCATCCGCGCCGCGGTGCGGTGCACGGTCGAGCGCGGCAGGCCCGAGCGCTCGACGAGCCGGGACAGCGTGAGCTCGCGGTGGGTCGCGTCGAAGGCGTCCAGCAGGGCGGCGGCGCGTTCGAGGGCGCCCGACACTGCAGCGTCCACGCTGGAGTCCCGGGCAGTGGGACCCGTTCTTGGCCGGCCGGCGGTCATGGCCCGAATGTAGGTCACATCATGGAGAGCAACCAGTCTCATCCGAAACGCCGCCGCGTCGCCCTCGTCGGCGGCGGCGCCGGCGGCATCGGCTCGGCCTGCGCGGCCGCGTTGCTGGCGAGCGGGCACCACGTCGTGCTCGCCGGCCGGACCGAGGCGACGCTGACCGAAACCGCGGCGACGCTCGGCGAGGACGTCGGGCACGTCGTCTGCGACCTCGCCGACCCGGCCGCGGCGGCCGACGCCGTGACCCGGGTGCGCGAACGGCACGGCTCGCTCGACGTCGTCGTGGCCAACGCGGGCGGCCCGGCGCCAGGCCGCGTGTTGGACGTGCCCGCCGACCAGTGGCACCACGACCTCGACCTGCTGGTCCTCGGTCCGCTGTCGCTGATGCGCGCCGCGCTGCCCGCGATGGCCGGACGCGGGTTCGGTCGCGTCGTCGTGCTCAGCTCGACGGCCGTCCGGCAGCCGCAACCGGGGCTCGCCGCCTCGACGGTGCTGCGCTCGGCGACGACGTCGGCGGCGAAACTGGCCGCGCTCGAGTACGCCGATCGCGGCGTCACGGTCAACTGCGTCGCCGTCGGCGCGACGCTCACCCCGCGGCGCCTGGAAATCGTGCACGGCCGGGCGGCCGCGGCGGGCATCGACGTCGCGACCGCGATGGCCGAGGACCTCGCCGCCATCCCCGCCGGGCGGGCCGCTGCGCCCCGGGAGATCGCGGCCGCGGTGGCGTTCCTGGCCTCGCCCGAAGCAGGCTACGTCAACGGAACCGTGCTGACCGTCGACGGCGGCCGCACGGAATGTCCCGCCTGAACGGAAGGTGCGCCATGACCACGTCCGGCCCCGGCTTCGCCATGACCGACTTCCTCGCGAGCATCAGCCACGCCGTCCGCCCCGACGGCCGGCGTCCGCTCGTGGTGCACGACGGCGACCTCGAGGAGATCCCGCCGGGCGCCGTCCCGAACCCGACGTCGCTGCGGATCGCCGGCACGCTGCCGACCGCGACGTTCGAGCTCTTCCGGCAGGTCATCCCGGCCGGCGAGAGCTCGGACCTGCAGCGCCACCACCACGAGACCGTCCACTTCGTCCTGACCGGCGACGGCCACAGCGAGATCGAAGACGAGACCGTGAGCTGGACGACCGGCTCGTTCGTCTACACCCCGCCGTGGACCTGGCACCGCCACCACAACGACTCGGCCGGGCACCCGGTCGAGTTCCTGACCATCGAGAACTCGCGGCTGCTCGGCCCGCTCGGGCTGAACCGCCGCCAAAGCGCGGGACCGGCGACCCTCGCCGAAGCCCGCGCCCGCTTCGACCACCGGGAGGACCAGTGACCGAGCCGATCCCCGACCACGTCGGCATCTGGGGCGAGCTGGGCGAGCTCGACCACACCCTGCGCCACGTCGACGTCCCGCTGGACGGCCGTCCCGTGCGAACGCGGGTCCTGCAGGCGGGCGCCGGGCCCGAGCTGGTCCTGCTGCACGGGACCGGCGGGCACCTCGAGGCCTACGCCCGCGACCTGGCCGGCCTCGCCCGCGACTTCCGCGTCACGGCCTACGACATGGTCGGGCACGGCTGGTCGGACCTGCCCGACCGGCCGTACACGATCGACGTCCTGTCCGCGCACCTCGTGTCCCTTTTGGACACCCTGGGCATCGGGCGGGCGCACCTGTCCGGCGAGTCGCTCGGGGGCTGGGTCGTCGCCTGGACCGCGGCCCACCACCCGGACCGCGTCGAGAAGCTCGTGCTCAACACGCCGGGCAACATCGCGAACAAGCCCGAGGTGATGGCCCGGATGCGGGACAGCACGATGGCGGCGGTGCTCGACCCGAGCGACGAGACCGTGCGGCGTCGTGTCGAGTTCCTGTTCCACCACAAGGAGATGGTGACCGACGAGCTGGTGAACCTGCGCCGGCGGATCTACTCCCGCCCCGGGTTCGTCCAGGCGATCGGCAACACGCTCGTGCTGCAGGACCCCGAGGTGCGCAAGGACTTCGCGTGGGACCCGGCGTGGGTGTCGAAGGTGAAGGCGCCGACGCTGCTGCTGTGGACCAGCCACGACCCCACCGGCGGGCTCGACGAGGCCGATCTCCTGCTCGGCTGGCTGCCCGACGCGCGGCTGCACGTCATCGACGACGCCGGGCACTGGCCGCAGTGGGAGAAGGTCGACGAGTTCCTCGATGTCCACCGCACCTGGCTGCTGACCGGGAAGGACCCGTCCTGATGGCCGAGATCGCCGGGTTCGCCGGCATGTCCCACAGCCCGTTCGCGACGTTGCTGCCGCCGCCGTCCGCCGGTGGCCCGGGCGCGAAGTTCCTGGCCGACGCCGACCGGGTCCGCCGCGCGGTCGAAGCCCTCGCCCCGGACGCGGTCGTCGTGATCGGGCCCGACCACTTCCACGGCAACTTCTACGACGTGATGCCGCCGTTCGTCCTGGGGGTCGAACACGCCGTGGGGTTCGGCGACTTCGGCAGCACCGAAGGGCCGCTGCCGGTCGCGGGTCCGCTCGCCTGGTCCGTCCACAACGGACTGACCGAGGCGGGCTTCGACGTCTCGCTGTCGTATTCGCTCACCGTCGACCACGGCATCGTGCAGACCTACGAGATGCTCACCGGCGGCACCACGCTGCCGATGGTGCCGGTCGTCGTCAACACGGCCGCGCCACCGTTGCCCACGTTGCGGCGGTGCATCGCCTTGGGACAGGCATTGGGGACGGCGCTGCGGTCGGCGGAGTTCCCCGGCCGGGTCCTGGTGGCGGCCAGCGGCGGGCTGTCGCACTGGCTGCCGTCGAACGACCCTCGTCTCGTGGCGGGCGAACGCCGCGAATCGCTGATCCACGGGCGGTCGGACGTCCGTGCCTTCGCGGCGGCTCGCGAACCCCGCGTCCGAGCTATGGGCGGTGACCCCGGAGCGAGGGTGAACACCGAGTGGGACCGGTGGTTCCTCGACCGCCTGAGCACCGGCGACGCCGGATCGGTGGCCGACCTGGGCCACGAGAAGCTCGAGGCCCAGGCGGGCAGTGGTGGCCACGAAGTGCGCTGCTGGCTGATCGGCCAGGTCGCCGCCGGGGCACCGCTCGGGTGGACGAGCTACGAGCCGGTGCCGGAGTGGATCACCGGCATGGGCATCGGCACCACGTTCGCCGTCGCCTGAGCGGGACAGCGGTCTTGCCGTGTGGCCGGTGATCGCGCGCGGCGACGTCGACGTCGTCGATCCGGTGGGCGGTCAGGGGCGAGGCCCGCCGTACGGTGGGTAGGGATAGCCGTAGTAGGGGTAGCCCGGGTAAGAGGGATAGCCGGGAGGCGTGGCAGCGGTCGGTCCCGGGTCCTCGCTCGCCGACGTCGCCGGGGTCGCCGAGTGACGGGGGAACTCCGGTGTGGCCGTCCGTTGGGGGGACGGCTGAGCGGACATGATCACCGCCATCGCCTGGATGCTCGTCGGCGCTGCTGTCCCGCCGGCGATCGAAGAGGCCGCGGTCGCCGGCGGCAGCGGCGCGGCCGGCAGCGAGGCCGGCGCGCACGGCACGTCCTCGGGGACGAGCGCCAGCACGAGCAGGCCGCCCAGCACCACCGCCGTTCCGGAGGAGACCGCGAGCCGCCGGACCCGGGCGCCTGCCCGCCCCGGCTTCGACCAGCGGCCGGTCGCCGCGCGGACGCGCTCCTCCACGCGCGCACGCGCCGCGCTCCTCCCGTCGATCTCTACCGCGAGAGCCTCGAGCCCGGTGACCGGATCACGGGGTACCGCCGGCCCGATGTTCCTCGGTGTCGCCCCGGTCCGCCGGAGCAGTTCCGCCACCGTCACCATTTCCGTGCGCTTCCGCGTCGAGCGCGTCATCGCAGCCTCCCCTTCCCGAAGTGATCATCCGGCCACTTCGCGTGAGACTAGGAATCAGCGGTGGAATTGTAAATGACGTGATCGCGGCGAATCCGTTATCGTTTCGACACAACCGGATCGGCCGTCAGTCCGTAGCCGCCGACGACTCTTGACAGCGCGACTGTTATCGCTAACAATGCGGCCCGTTCACCCCTCCCGGCCGTATCCCCTGGTGAAGATCATGGGAGTGGGGGCAGCGTGGCTTGCGAAGGCGAACTGGCCGTGGCGCGTTACCGGCTTCCGCGCACGATCGGCCGGGGCGCGATGGGCGTCGTCCGGCGCCTGGGACGAACGGCTCGAGCGAGTGGTCGCGGTCGAGCACCTGGTCCACCGGCCTTCGGCCGGCCACACCACCGCGTTCCGGACCATCGTGCGCGCCCTGCGCGAAGCCAGGGACCCACGGCTGAGGCACCCGCACGCGATCACCGTGCACGACATCGTCGAAGGCACCGGTACAGCCGGAATTCGAGGACTTCCCCGGTATTGCCTCACCTGGTTCGAAAGAATTGACCCGGACAGCGAACCGTCCGCCGCTCCTGGCCGTATTCCCGGTCAAGATCGACACGACCGGAGGAATGACGAGTGGGATCGAAGAAAACCACGCTCGGCGGACGGTACCGCCTGCTCGGCTCCGCCGCTCACGGTCCGTCGGGCACCGTGTGGCGGGCGAAGGACGAGCTGCTCGACCGCTTCGTGACCGTCCGGCAGCTCTCCGGGTGCCCGTTCGACGCGGCCCATTCCGACCGCGTCCGCGCGAAGGTGATCCGGGACGCCCGGGTGGCGATCCGCCTGCGTCACCCGAACGCGATCGTCCTGCACGACGTCTTCGAGCTGGACGGGACGCCGTACGTGGTGACGGAACACCTGGCCGCCAGGACACTCTCGGAAGTGCTCGAACAGAACGGAAGTCTCCCGCCCGGGCGCGTCGCCGCGCTCGGCGCCCGGCTGGCCTCGGCCTTGGCCGCCGCGCACGCCGACGGCATCCTGCACCGCGACATCAGCCCGGACAACGTGCTGATCACCGACGACGGGTCGGTCAAGCTCACCGGCTTCGGGCTGAGCACCGGTGACTCCCCCGCGTACCTCGCCCCCGAAACGACCCGGGGCGCCGTTCCGGGCTTCCCCGCGGACGTCTTCTCCCTCGGCGCCACCCTCTACGCCGCCATCGAAGGGCAGCCGCCCTCCGGCGCCGTGCCACCCCGGACGCACGGGCCCGTCATCGACGCCGTCCTCGGCTTGCTGCACCCCGCGCCGGCGGCCCGGCCCACGATGGCCCAAGCCGAACAGCTCCTGACCGGCTTGGCGACGTTCCGGCCCGTCGCCCGTGCCGTAGCCCCGCGGGCCCACGTCCGGGTGGTGGTCGCCGGCACCGTGCTGGTGCTCGTCATCGGCGCGGTGGCGCTGAGCAGGTCCGCGAAGTCCGCCTGACGACGTCTTCCGGGGAGTTTCCGCCGGCCCGATGATCGGGCACGAACGGTTCCTCTTCACACCCTCGGCGTCGTCGCGATCTTGCCGGGGGCCGGGCAGTCGCGCTACTCCGGACTCGGACCAGCGCGACTTCCTCTCCAGGAGCGGCTCGTGAAGAAAATATTCGCCGTCGTGGCCGTCGTTCTTCTCGCTCTCGGCGGCCTCGCCGCGCCCGCCGCCGGAGCGAGCGGCAAGAAAGGCGTCAGCGCCAACCCGTACTCCGGCGCCGCCACCGCGCTGAAGGACGTCGGGGCGAAGTGGTTCTACACCTGGGCCGCCGACCCCCAAGGCATCGCCGCTGCGGCCGGCACCGAGTTCGTGCCCATGATCTGGGGACGGGACTCCGTCACGCAGGACCAGCTCGACCGGGCCAAGGCGGCCGGCCGCACGCTGCTGGCCTTCAACGAGCCGGACCTGGCGGGCCAGGCGAGCATGCCCGTCGAGACCGCGCTCGACCTCTGGCCGCGGCTGCAGTCCACCGGGATGCGGCTCGGCGCGCCCGCCGTGGCCTACGGCGGCGACGTCGCGGGCGGGTGGCTGGACCGGTTCATGAGCGGTGCCGAAGCACGCGGCTACCGCGTCGACTTCATCCCGCTGCACTGGTACGGCGGCGACTTCTCGAGCGCGGCCACCGGACAGCTGCAGTCCTACCTGCAGAAGGTCCACGACCGCTACCACCTCCCGATCTGGCTGACCGAGTACGCCCTCATCGACTTCTCCGGCTCGGCACCGCGCTACCCGTCTTCGGCCCAGCAGACCGACTTCGTGACGCGCTCCACCGCGATGCTCGACGGGCTGTCGTTCGTCGAGCGGTACGCGTGGTTCTCCTTGTCCACGTCGACGTCGCCGACCGGGCTCTACTCCGGCACGACCCCGAACGCGAGCGGCGTGGCCTACCGCGCCGTGTGACCGCGCTCCTGGACGATCCACGTGTTGCCGTCCGGGTCGGCGAAGCCGAAGAAACTCGCGTAGTCACGCCGATCCGGATCGATGCCCGGCGCGAAGTCCCCCTGCCAGTCCGCGGACTTCTTGTGCCGCACCGCACTCACCGGCACGCCGCGCCCGGCCAGCTCTCCGTGGGCGGCCTCGATATCGGCCACCACCAGGTAGTGGTCCTGGGCCGAGCCCGGGGCGACGCCGGTCAAGCCGACCCCGAGCTGGATGGACGCCGCCGAGCCGGGCGGCGTCAGCTGGACGACCCGGAAACCGTCGTGCGGCGCGTAATCGACGTCCAAGGTGAAGCCGGCCCGCACGGTGTAGAACCGGACCGCCCGATCGACGTCGGCGACGGGCAGGGTGAGGACCTCCAAGCGGAACTCCATCACGCACGCCCCTTGCGGACCGGGCGCCGGACGACCCGCCGCGGCACGTAGATCGCCGGGACGAGCCCGACCTCCGGCGTGACCGCGCCGGCCGGGCGCGAAATCTTTCGAGTGATCATGACTGCTCCTCAGACGAGCGGTTCGCCGCCGTCGACGCCGAGCGAGACACCGGTCAGGAAGGTGCTGCCCAGCGCGAAGACGACGGCTTCGGCGATTTCTTCGGGACGTCCGACGCGCCGCGCCGGGCTGGTGGCCACGCGGGACGCGAACAGCGCGGCCTTCTTCTCTTCCCCGAGCGCGTCGTAGGCGCCGGTGTCGATCGTGCCGGGCGAGACCGCGTTCACCCGGAGCGGCGCGAGCTCCACCGCGAGTCCCCGGGTCAGCGCGTCCACCGCGGCGTTCGTCGCGCCGACGGCGAGCATGCCGGCGGCGGGCTTGCGCGCCGACGATCCCGAGAAGAAGACGAACGAACCGTCCTCGGGCATGCGTGGCGCGAAGTGCTTGGCCAGCAGCAGCGGGCCGAGCACCTTGACGTCGAAGGACCGGAGCACGACGTCGTGGGCGAGCTCGCCCACCGCGCCGCGCGCCCGGGCCGACGCCGTCGACACGACGTGGTCGACCCGGCCGAGCCGCTCGGCCAGCGCGGCGACGGAGGCTTCGTCGGTCAGGTCGACGGCGGCCGCGGTGACGTCCGGGTCGTCGTACGCCGTGGCCAGTGCCTCTTCGTCGCGCCCGGCGACCACGACCGTGGCCCCGGCCGCCCGGGCGGCGAGCGTCACCGCCCGGGCGATGCCGCTGCCGCGGCCGACGACGAGCACGCGGCGATCCTTGAGCGAAGTCATCTCAGTTCCCTTTCGAAGTGAGCAGCTCGTCGGGGTCCAGGCCCCGGTCGAGGCCGTGCGGGGTGACGGTCTGGCCGGGTTCGAGGGCCAGCTCGGCGCCGTCGAGGGTGACGTCGACGACGTCCGGCTCGAACGACACGAACCCGGACACCCGCTCGACCTCGGGCCACGCCTCCGGGTACGACCAGGCGGCGCGCTTGCCCGAACCGATGTCGAAGTAGCCGGCCAGCCCCTTGTACGGGCAGAAGGTCTCGCCTTCGACCGGCGTCAGCGCGTTCAGGTCGATGTCCTCGCGCGGCACGTACCAGCGCGGCGCGAAGCCCGACTCGTAGAGCACGACCGGGCGCCGGGACTCGGCGACGACGCGGTCGCCGTCACGCACGACGAGGTGGCGCGAGGTCTGGCGGAGGTCGATGCGGTGGTACGGGTCGGCCGCGTGGCCGACGATCCGCTCGTCTTCCTCGTAGAACGCGTCCATCGCCCGCCAGGCGAAGGCGACGCGGTCGCGCAGGACGTCCGCGTGGCCCGGGAGGCCGGTGTAGCGCCAGGCCGCGCGCGGGGCCTGCTGGTCCGCCGCGCGGACGGTGAACCACTCGGTCGGCCCGAGCTCGCGGTGCTTCGTCGTCCGGTTCTCGGCGACGAGCGCGTCTTCGCGGACGTCGGCGAGCGGGAAGTACGCCACCGGGTAGCGGCCGGGCTCGTGCAGCAGGACGACGTCCTCGCTGTCGGCCACCCACCCCCCGCCGAACCGCACGCGCATCCGCCGCCGCAGCGGCTCGGCGAACAGCATCCGCTCGGGCAGCGGCTGCTCGACCAGGAAGTGCCCCACCGCCCGCGTCGCCAGTGGTCCCTGCTGCCAGGCCAGTCCCATGACATCCTCCTAACCTTTTTAACTTTGTTTGATGGTTAGACATGCAACCACCGGTAGGGTAACCTGTCAAGGGTGAGTTTGGAGGTTAGACAGATGACCGATGAGATGCTGCTCCTGGATCTGCTGAACACCACCCCGGTGCGCGACGGGACGCCCGAGGACGACCTCGCCGAGGCGCCGGCGGCCCGGGCGTGGCTGGCCGCCCACGGCCGGCCGGCCACCGGCGACGAGCACCGCGCGCTGCTCGAGGCGCGGTCCGTGCTGCAGGCGATCGTCCGCGGCGAGGACGCGCCCGCCGCCGCCGCGCGGTTCGTCGACGACGTGACCTACCGCGCCTCCTTCGGCGACGACGGCGTCGAGTGGGTCCTCGACGTCCCGGCCGGCCGGTCCGCCGCCGCGCGGGCCGTGCTCGCCTGGGACGCGCTCGCCAAGTCGAGCCCCGGCCGGCTGCGCCCGTGCGCCAACCCGGAGTGCCGGCTGTTCCTGATCGACCACAGCAAGCCCAACAGCGCCCGCTGGTGTTCGATGGCCGTGTGCGGCAACCGCATGAAGGCCCGGCGGCACTACCAGCGCACCCGGACCGCGGCGGACTGAAGGAGACGTCACCATGGCTCGCTTGGTGTCACTGAACGTCGGGATGCCGAAGGACGTGCCCTGGCAGGGGCGGACCGTCCACACGGGAATCTTCAAGTACCCCGTCGAAGGCAGGCTGCTGGTCCGCCGGCTCAACGTCGACGGCGACGGCCAGGGCGACCTGGGCGGGCACGGCGGCGAGAATCGCGCGGTGCTCGTGTACCAGCGCCAGTCCTACGAGCACTGGCGGCGGTTCCTCGGCCGAGACGACCTCGAGGACGGCCAGTTCGGCGAGAACTTCACCGTCGACGGGCTGCCCGACGACGAAGTGCACGTCGGCGACCGCTACCGGATCGGCGAGGCCGAGTTCGAGGTCACCCAGCCGCGCGTCACGTGCTTCCGCGTCGGGATGCGCCTGGGCGAGCCGCGGATGCCGTCGCTGCTGGTCGCGCACCACCGGCCCGGCTTCTACCTGCGCGTCGTCACCGAAGGCCACGTCGAGGCCGGCGACGAGATCGTCCGCACCCGGACCGGCCGCCACGAGCTGAGCGTCGCGGACATCGACGCCCTCCTCTACCTGCCGGGCCGCGACGAGGGCACCCTCCGCAAGGCCGTCGACATCCCCGCGCTCAGCCCCGGCTGGCAGTCGTCGTTCCGGGACCTGCTGGCTTCGGCGCCCGCTCCCGCACCGACGGCGTGGAGCGGCTTCCGGCCGCTGCGCGTCGCCCGGGTGGTGCCCGAGAGCACGACCGTGTCCTCGATCCACCTGGCCGCCGACGACGGCGCGCCGCTCCCCCGGCCCGAGCCCGGCCAGTACCTCACGCTGCGCGTCCCCGGCGCCGGCGACCCCGCACCGGTCCGCAGCTATTCGCTGTCGGCGGCGCCGTCGGACCACGAGTACCGCATCAGCGTCAAGCGCGACGGCGTGGTCAGCAGCTACCTGCACACGCGGCTGGCGGTGGGCGCCCTGGTGGACGTCGCGGCTCCCCGCGGCGACTTCGTCCTGGCCGGCGACGAGCGTCCCGTGGTGCTGGTGTCCGCGGGCATCGGCGTGACGCCGGTGCTGGCGATGCTGCACGCGCTCGCCGCTCGCCGGACCGCGCGGGAAGTCTGGTGGCTGCACACCACGCGGACCGCCGCGGAGCACGCGTTCGCGGCGGAGGCGCACCGGCTGCTGGCGAGCCTTCCCCACGGCCGCGAACACGTCTACTACACGTCGGAAACCGGCCGGCTGACGCGCGATATTTTGTCCACTTTGGACCTTCCCGTCGACGCCAGCGCGTACCTCTGCGGCCCGGACGCGTTCATGACGGCGATGCAGGAATCCTTGATGTCGCTCGGCTTCGAGGCTTCGCGCGTCCACAGTGAACTGTTCGGCGGCGTGTCCGCGATCAACCCGGGGCTGACCGGCGTCGTCCGGAAGACTCCGCACCTCCCGGCGGGGGTGGCGGGAACCGGTCCGGCGGTGACGTTCGCGCGCAGCGGGCTCACGGTGCCGTGGAGCGAGGAGTACCCGAGCCTCCTCGAGTTCGCCGAGGCGTGCGACGTGCCGACGCGCTGGTCGTGCCGGACCGGGGTCTGCCACACGTGCGTGACGCCGGTGCTCTCGGGCCGCGTGGACTACGACCCCGACCCGCTCGAGCCGCCGGCGGCGGGCGAGGCGCTCGTGTGCTGCGCCCGGCCCCGGGAGGACGTCGTCCTCGACCTCTGAAGTCGGCCGTCAGAGGAGCAGGCTGGCGAGGAAGCCCAGCAGCAGGCACGCGGCGCAGATCTTGGCGATCGAAATCGGCGTGAAGAGGAGTTTCATGATTTACCTCGGATCCGATGTGAAGGGGCCGACAGTGACGACGTAGGTGGCGTGATCGGCGTATTCGTTGGCGCCGATCGCGTTGCTGTAGCCGACGATGGCTTCGCCGACGCACTGGCAGGGAATCTCGAAGCGGCGGTTGATCGCCCCGGTGAAGTTCAGGATCACCAGGTACTGCCCGGCTCCGGCCGACCGCACCGAAACGGTGACCGGTTCCCGCGAGTAGATCGAGAACCCTTGGGCGGGACCGGTGAAGGGGCCGTCCGAAGGCGTGGCGAACGTACGGTCGCTGAACAAGTGGTGATCGGACGAGGCCGTCAGCTCGCCCGGCCCGGACAGCCGGGCGTTCAGGGTGAAGTTCCCGGGGAACCGGCCGCAGAATCCGACGATACCGTCGGGCTGGTTCGAGACGACGGTGAGCCGGTAGGTCCCATCTCCCTGCAACGAAGTGAACAACCGATCGAGATCGGCACAAGTGCCCATGGCGTTTCCCCATCCGGATTCGTGAAGCTTTCGATTTCCCTTACATCCAGCGTGGACAGCTTGCCACCGGCCCCGCACGGGTCTCGAAGAACCGAACGATCCGCGACGCGGGGATAACCTGGACGGACGCCGGTGCGCGTTCGCCGGCGCCCTGGATCGGGGTGGAGGCGGAAATGGTTCAGGCTGATCCCGATGACCGCGTCCGGCGCCGGCTGCGCACCCTGCAGCGCGCGGTCGGCGGTCCGAGCGACGCTGTCCTGGCGCGGCGCGGCGGGTTGTCCGCGGCCACGTTCTCCGAGGTGATGTCGGGGAAGCGGAGCCCGCGCGAGGAGTTCGTCGCCAAGGTGGTCGCCGGGTGCGTCGTGTCCGCCCGGGTGAACGGCCAGGCCCCGATGGACGTGCGGCGGGTCCTGCACGCGTTGCGGCTGCCGGGGCACACCGCGGCCGACAGCGGGCTCCTGGAGCGCGACGACGAATTGGACCGCTGCTCGGCGGTCTTGGAGGCGGTGCGGGACCGGGTCGGCGCGACGGTGCTGATCGAGGGGCCGGCCGGGATCGGCAAGTCGCACCTCGTGGCCCAGGTGTGCACGGAGGCCGCGGTGCGCGGGATCGTGCCGCTGGCCGTGCGCGGCAACCAGCGGGACCAGACGATGGCGTTCGGCGCGGCCCGCACCTTGCTGGCCCGCTGGGTCGCCGGGCGCGGCGAGCGGGAACGGCGTGCGCTGTTCGCCGGGGCGGCCGATTTCGCGCGCGTGCCGCTCGGGGTGCCCCAGGCCCGTCACCGCAGCGCGGATTCGATGATCGGCCTGACCGAGGCGTTGTACTGGCTGGTGGTGAACGCGACGTCCCTCCTCGGCGCCGGCGGTGAGGAAGAAGGCCTCCTGCTCGCGGTCGACGACGCGCACTGGCTCGACGAGGAGTCGTTGCGGTGGCTGGAGTTCCTCGGCGACCGGCTCACCGGGCTGCCCGTCGTGCTGCTGCTGGCGCACCGGCCGCACGAGCGGGCCGCGCTCGCGCGCATCGCGGTGCGGGCCACGGAAGTCGTGCGGCCGCGGCCGCTCGGCCTGGCGGCGGTGCGGACGCTGGTCCACCGCGGCCCGCTCTCGGTCCGGGCGCGGGGCGACGCACCCGACGACCGGTTCTGCGCGGCGCTGCTCGACCGCAGTGGCGGCAACCCGTTCTATCTGCGGTGGATGCTCGACATGGCGAGGGAACGCGACCTGAAGCCGACGGCCTCCGACGCGGAGCTGGTCGGCTCGCTCACTCCGCGACACGTCGTGGGCTACCTGTCCGAACGGCTCGCCCACCTCGGCCCGGCGGCGCAGCAGTTGGCCCACGCCATCGCGGTCCTGGGCCCGGGACACCCGCTCGGGGACAGCGCCCGGCTGGCCGGGCTGGCGACGGCCGACGCGAAACACCAGTACGACCGGCTCTGCGAGGGCGCGATCCTCGTCCCCGGGGCGACGGTGGAGTTCCGCCACCCGATCATCCAGAGCGCCGTCTACGACGACATCGACCCGTCCCGCCGCAGCGATCTCCACCTCGCCGCCGCCCGGCTGCTGCAGGATCAGGACGCCGCGCCCGACGCCGTCGCGGCGCACCTACTCGCCGTCCACGCCGCCGGTGACCCATGGGTGGCCGACCGGATGACCGCCGCCGCCGAGGACGCGCTCGGGTCGGGGCTCGCCGCCACGGCGGCGCGCTACTTCAAACGGGCGATCGACGAACCGCCGCCGGCGCCCCGGCAGGGCCGGGTGCGGCTCCGGCACGGCCAAGCCCTCGCCCTGGAGCAGGTGGCGGCGGCGCTGCCCGAACTGCGCGCGGCCTACCGGCTGGCATCCGACGACCTGCTGCGCACCGACGCGGCCGTGGCACTGGCGAAGACCCACGGTTACGCCGACCAGCTCGGCGACGGCGTGCGCCTGCTCGACGCCGCGCTCGACCGCTGCTCCGACGAGCGGCAGCGGCAACGGCTGCTCGCCGAACAGCTGCTCTGGGCCACCTGGTGGGCTGACGATCCGCTCCGCGCCGACCGGATGGCCCTGCTGGACCGGATCGCGCCCCCGCTGCCCGGCGGCACCGACGTCGAACGGCTCCTGATCGCGCTGCACGCGTGGAGCCTCGTCCTGCGCGGCCGGCCGCGCGCCGAGGCGTTCGCGGCGGTCGAGCGGGTCGTCCGGGCCGGGGTGGTCTTCGCCGACGTGGACCAGGGCATGGAGGTCGCCACCGTGTCCGGCTTCGTGCACCTCTACTCCGGCGCCGCGGACACCTCCCACGCGCTGTTCGACCAGGCGGTCGACGAGTTCGAGCGCAACGGCCGGCGGGGCACGCACCTCGCGTTCGCCTACGCCAACCGCGGGCACTCGGCGCTGCGGCTCGGCCGGCTCCACGACGCCGTCGCCGACACGGACATCGCCCTGCGCCTGGCCATCCGCAGCGGTACCGGGACGCCCGCCGAGTGGTTCGCCACCGGCACGCTCGTGGAAACCCTGTTGGCGCGCGGGGAAACCGCCTCGGCGGCGGCGATTTGCGCGGACCGGGGTTATCGCGACCGCCGGCCGGACGCGGTCGTCATGCCCGTGCCCGAGGCGGTGGCGGGAGAGCTGCTCCTCGCGCAGGGCGACCACGGCCGGGCCGCCGTCGCCCTGCGCGAGGCGGGCCGCCGGCTCGACGCCGCCCCCATGGTCAACCCCGCGGTGTGCGGGTGGCGCTTCGCCCTGGCCGAGGCGTTGCGGCACTCGGCTCCGGAGAAGGCGCACGAGGTGGCCGCCGAAGCGGTGCGGCTGGCCGACGAGTTCGCCGACCCCGCCACTCGTGGCCACGCGCTCCGGACGCTCGCGGCGGTCGACGCGGACAGCTTGGCGCTGCTGGAGGAATCCGCCCGCGTGCTGCGGGATGCGCCGAACCGCTGGGAGTACGTGCGCACTCTCGCGCGGCTCGGTGCGGCCTTCGTCCGGTCCGGGCGCACCGAAGACGCTCGGCGCACGTTCACCGAGGCCGTCGCGCTGGCCGACGCGTGCGGCGCGCTCGCCCTGCGGAAGGACCTCGAGGGGCAGCTCGGCGACCTGGGCGTCACCGCCGGCCGGCCGCCGCGGGTCAACGCCCTGTCACCGCGCTCGCGGCGGGTCGCGGAGCTTGCCGCCGACGGGCACTCCGAAGCCGAGATCGCGCACAAGACCGTGCTGGACCTCGACACCGTCCGCAAGCTCGAACTCGGCGTCCACGAGCTTCTCGGCACCGATTCGCGGGCCGGGCTCCGCCGCGTCTTGAACCGCTGAACCGGTCAGCGCAGATCCAGCCGCATCAGCCAGCGGACCCGGCGGTCGGCCCGCGCCTCGGTGGGCCGGATCCGCTCGAAGCCCGCCGCTTCGAACAGCGTCGTCGTGCCGACGTGCGCCGCGCTCGAAGTGATGCGGGCGCCGTCGGTGTCGACCGGGTAACCCTCCACCGCCGGGGCGCCGTGTGAGCGCGCGTAGTCGACCGCGCCGGCCAGCAGCGCCGCGGACACCCCTTTTCGCCGGTGCGACGAGCGCACCACGAAGCAGACGACGCTCCACACCGGCAGGTCGTCGAGCGGCGGCATGGTCCGCGACCGCTTCAGCCGTTCCATGCTCGACCGCGGCGAGACGCCACACCACCCGACCGGTGTGTCCCCGTCGTAGGCGAGCACGCCCGGCGCGGGCTCGTCCGCGCAGAGCCCGCGGACCCGCGACGCCCGCTCTTCACCGCGCAACGCGCTGTACTCGGCCGAGGTGATCCGGTACGCGAGACACCAGCAGGCGCGCTCGTTGCCGCTGGGGTTGAGGATCGCGGCGACGTCCTCGAAGCGCGAAGCAGGACTGATCGAGAGCATGGGATCACCGTAGAATCGGATTCCCGACAATGCCATGGCGGCTAGGGGGCGCACGTGGATCAGCTCGTCGGCTCCGGCCGCTACCCGGGGATGACCCAGCTGCACCAGGCCGTGCCGCTGGTCGAGCGGCAGCACGCCCTGATCGAGGAGATGCGCGCGCGGGCGCCCCGGTTCGTCACGGGCCGGGTCCTGGCCGAGCGCACCGGGACGACCGTGCGGACCGTCGAGCGCGACGTCACGCGCCTGCGCGCGGCGGGCGTCCCGGTCGAGGTCAAGCGCGGCGCCGGCGGCGGCTACCGGCTCACCATGCCGGCCGTCGTGCCGCCGGTGAGCTTCAGCCCGGGCGAGGTCGCCGCGCTCGTCGCGTCCCTCGTCGCGCTCGGCCCGTACACCTCCGCCACGGCCTGCAGCGCGCTGGGCAAGCTCCTCACCGCCTTCCGCTAGCCGACTTGTCGACTCCGGTCACAGCCGCGCGCGCCGGGCCGTCAGGAGGACATGAGAACCCTCGCGACGGCCACCACCGCGGCGTTCGCCGGAGGCGCGCTGCTGAGCCAGACCGTGCTCGTCCCGTCCTGGCGGGCCGCGCCGCCGCCGACGTTCCTGGCCCGGTTCGCCACCGAAGGGCCCGTCACCGGCCTGACGGTGTTCCCGTTCGAGCTGGCTTCCCTGGTCCTGCTGGGCATCATCACTTATAGGGCCGCGAAGCACCTGCGCCCGGTCCGGCTCTGGGCTTCGGCGACCTTGTGCCTGGCCGGGACCTTCGCGCTGCTGGTCTACTTCGTCCCGGCCAATTCGGCGATGCTCGACCCCGCGTTCCCGCCCCGCGACGTCGCTTCCGCACTGGCGACGTGGAACCTGGTGAACTGGCTCCGCACCGGCCTGGCTCTCGCCGGCGCCGTACTGGCCGTCACGGCCCGGCTCACGCGACTCGTCGCGCGGCCGCCTTGCCCTTGGTGACGGCGTCTTCGAACGCCTTGGCCCGGGACGCCTCGGCCTTCGGGACCAGCCCGGCCATGGCCGGGTGCAGGTGGGCCCGGGTGAGCTCGGGGACGATGAAGTCGACCTCCATGCCCAGGGTGCCGCCGAGGACGGCCGTCAGGTAGTTCCGCACGTAGTCGGTGCCCTCGCGCGGCGTGCCGGGTTCGTAAGAGCCGCCGCGGCTCGCGACGACGTAGACCGGGGTGCCCGCGACCGACGACCCGGGACCGGCGCTGCGGCCCGCGATGATGACGTGGTCCAGCCACGCCTTCAGGGTCGAGGGCACCGTGAGGTTGTACATCGGGGCGGCGATGAGCACGACGTCGGCGTTCTCCAGCTCTTCGAGCAGCTCGACGCGCCGCGCGAAGGGCGGCGGCCTGCTCGGCGGTGTGCGTGGCCGGATCGGCGAACCCGGCGGCGGCGCCGGCCGGCCCGAGGTGGGGCACCGGCTCGGCGACGAGGTCGCGGTACACGACGCGGCCGTCCGGATGCTGTTCCGCCCACGCGGCGCGGAAGGCGGCGGCGACCGGGCGCGACGCGGAGACGGGCTCCGGCCAGACGGACGTGTCCACGTGCAGCAAAGTGGCCATGACGAACTCCAGACTTGGTGACGGGAAAGGAAAACCGGTCAGGCTTCGACGAACGTGACCGTCTCGCCGAGCGGCGCCCGGCCGATGCGGGAGCGGTCCGCCGCGGTGTCTTCGAAGCCGATCGACATGCCGCAGAAGAGAAGCAGCCGCTCCGGCGGCGCCACGATCTCCGCGACGGTCCGGTGGAACTTCGCCCACGCCATCTGCGGGCAGCTGTGCAGCCCTTCGGCACGCAGGAGCAGCATGACGGTCTGCAGGTACATGCCGGCGTCGGACCACTGGGGGCGGCACAGGCCGCGGTCCAGGTAGCAGAACAACGCGGCGGGCGCGCCGAAGCAGTCCCAGTTCGCGGAAGCGGCCCGTTGACGCGCCTCCACGTCTTCGCGGGGGATGCCGAGCGAGCCGTAGCGTTGCTCACCGAAAGCGGCCCGGCGTTCGCGGTACGGGGACTCCAGGGCGGCCGGGTACATCTCGTACTCCGGCTCGTCCCAGGGATCGCCCGCGGCCAGGCGCTCGCCCGTGCGCTTCTTGAGTTCGGCCAGCGGCGCGCCGGTCAGCACGTAGGCGTGCCACGGCTGGAGGTTCGAGCCGGACGGCGCCCAGGCCGCCGCGGACAGCACGCGCTCCAGCACCTCCTCCGGGACCGGCCGGTCGCCGAACGCCCGCACCGCCCGCCGGCCCGTGACCGCCTCGTAGACGTCCATCATCGGGATCACCTCACCCAGTTCGTTACGAATGAGAAAGTATCATTCGATACGTTCTTCGGCCACACGAATGTCGGCGAGGTCTCACAGCAGAGGGACGCCCCGCTTACGCGTCTTCGGGGTACGCGAGCCGGGTCAGCAGATCGGTCAGCTGGGCGGTCTCCCCGGCGTCGAGGTCGGCGATCAGCCGTTCGGCCACCGGCACCGCCTCGACGTGGGCCGCGTCGAAGAGCTCGGCGCCGCGGGGCGTGATCTCCACGGCCCGCACCCGCCGGTCACCCGGCACGGACTTGCGCACGGCCAGCCCCAGCCGCTCGAGGTCGTCGACGACCCGCATGATCCCGGCCTTGTCGGAGCCGGCGGCGTCCGCCAGGTCCCGCTGCATGGTGGGCCCGCGGTCGGCCAGCACGATCAGCACGGCGAAGTGCCGCAACTCGATGCCGAGCGGCCGGAGCGCCTCGGTCATCACCGCGGCCGCGCGCCAGTGCGCCCGGCGCAGCAGCAGGCCGAGCGCGAACGGCGAGACGTCCCCCGGACGGTCGGTCGCCCGGGAGGCGCCGGCCCGGCGGGGAACGTCTGCCACCGGCTCACCGTATCGCCTGAAACGGTATCGCCCGAATCGGCTACCGGCCGGCCCCTGCGCACCGGGCGTCCGACGGCCCCGGGTGCCGGACGGGCACGACGCGCGTCAACGCCACCGGAACCGGCGGACCGGATCCGGCGAGCACCGTCGTATAGACCGTTATACGAGTCAGCTGGACGAGCGGCGCCGTCTCACAGCTCGACGCCGCTACGAGGACGACGTCGGAAGTAGCGTCTTCGCTTCAGGTTCGCTGCCCCGCAGGGCAGCCGGCGCCTCCGATGCAGTGGGCGTAGAGCAGTCCGGCGGCGCCCACCACGGCCAGCCGTCCTGGAATCGTCCTCATGCGGACCGTGTTCCTCGGAATGTGAACCGCCCCCTCGCCCATTCACACCAGTTGGTGAACTCGGCCGCGATCGTAAACTGACGTGACCGACACGGTCAACTGAGGTGGACCGGTGGCCGAGAACCGGCCTCACCGCAGCTGGTGGCGCGGTAGGCTCCGGACATGCCGGAGGAGATCGCCGCGGGGACACTGGCGGCGAAGCTGAACCACCTGTTCGGCGTCGTGCGCCCCGCCGACGGCGACGAGTACACCTTCGACGAGGTCGCCGAGTCGATCCGGACCCAGGGCGGCCCGACCATTTCCGCGACCTACCTGTGGCAGCTGCGCAAAGGCCTGCGCGACAACCCGACCAAACGGCACCTCGAAGCGCTGGCGGGGTTCTTCGGCGTGCCTCCCGCGTACTTCTTCGACGACGCGGAAGCCGAGCGCATCGACGCCGAGCTGACGCTGCTCAGCGCGTTCCGCGACGCCCCGGTCCGCCAGATCGCGCTCCGCGCGCGGGGGTTGTCGGCGAAGAGCCTGGAAGCGATCAGCGACATGGTCGACCGGGTCCGCGAGCTCGAGGGCCTGCCCGAACCGGCGAGCGACGCCGAACGATGAGCTCCCGCGGGCGGCGGCAGCTGCGTCACCGGTTCGCCGCGGTGCTGCGGGACCTGGACCTGCCGGCCTCCTTCGACGTGCCGACGCTGTGCGCGGCGCTGGGCGAGCGGCGGGGCCGGCCGATCCGGCTGCTGCCGCTGCCGGGGCTGTCCGAGGTGTGCGGGCTGTGGATCGCCACCGAAACGACCGACCTGATCGCCTACGAACGCCACACGAGCGCGCCGCACCAGGACCACATCGTGCTGCACGAGATCGGCCACCTGCTGTGCGACCACTACCCGGCGTCCCTCACCCCGGCCGAGCAGATGCGGCTGCTGCTGCCGAGCTTGGATCCGGCGATGGTCCGGCGGGTACTGGGGCGCGCAGGGTATTCGAGCGTGGAGGAGCGGGAGGCGGAGTTCTTCGCGTCGATGCTGGGGCAGCACACGGGATCGGCCCACCGAGGCGACTCGGTCGCGGACCGGCTGCGCTCGGCTTTGGAAGACGGCGGCGACCGTGGGTGAAGTGAGCAGCCGCTTGTCCCCGGCCTCACCGGCGAGCGGAGGCGACCGTGGGTGAGATCCTCCGCCGCTACGGTCCCGCAGCGCTCGCCTGGATCCTCCTGCTGGTCCTGCGCCCCGGCCCCGCCCCCGGCCGCCGGCTCGTGCGGTTCTGCGTGCTGGGCCTCGCCGTCTCCCAGACCGCGCTCACCCCGGCCGTCCGCGACCTCACCCGCACCGTCCACGCGCCCAGCGTCGAACTGCTCGTCGCCCACCTCGCCATGGTCGGCGCGGTCTGGGCCGGCGCCCAGCTCCTCCTCCGCCTGCACGGACTCCGAACGAGCGCGCGCCGCCACACGGCCTGGGCCGTCGCCGGCGGCGCCGCGATGGTCATCACCTTCACCCTCGCCCCCGACGTGCTGCCGCAATCGCCGTTCGTCATGGAGTACTGCATCGCCTACGCCGTGGCACTCCTGCCCGAGTTCGCGGTCATCGCGCGGCTGTGCCTGCAGGACGCGCGCAGGGCGCCGGACCGGATCCTGCGCGCCGGCCTCGGCCTGGTCGTCGCCGGGGTCGTCGCCGCGGCCGCCTACATGGTGATCCGGACCGTCATCGCGATCTCCGCCCGCGCACCGTTCGACTTCGAGTACGGCAAAGTTTTCCTGCTGAGCAAGGCCCTCCCCACGAGCGCGCACCTGCTCGTGCTCGTCGGCGTCGGCGTGCCCGCGGCGGCCGGGTGGCTGCGCCGCCACCGGCAGTACCGCCGGCTCGGCCCGCTCTGGCTGGCGCTCTACCGCGCCGAGCCCGCGATCGCGCTGGAACCGCCGCGCGCCACCGTGTTCCCGACGCGGCTGCAGCTCTACCGGCGCGTCATCGAGATCCGCGACGGCCTGCTCGTCATCCGCCCGTACCGCAGCGGGTCCGGCGCCGGCGAACAGCAGGAGGCCACCGAAATCCTGGCCGCCCTGCGCGCTCGCGAAGACGGCCTGCCCCCGCTTTCGCCCGAGACGACCGTCCAAGGTGGACAGGATTTCGGCAGCGACACCGAATACCTCTGCCGCGTCGCCGACGCCTTCCGGGAGATCAGCCGCAAACCGACGGCGGACGTGTCCTGATCACGCCACCGGCGGCGTGCCGTGCGTGTGGAACGACTCGATCGTCTTCAGCCCCCACGCCTGCCCCTTGGCCCGCTCGGCCTCGGTCCAGGTGACCGGCTCCCAGTCCGGCGCGAAGATCAGCCGCCCGGTGGGGTTGCACAGCTCGATGCGGTTGCCGCCGGGCTCGTAGAGGTAGAGGAAGAACGTCTGCTGGATCGCGTGCTTGTGCGGCCCGGTCTCGATGTGGACGTCGTTGTCGAGCGCGATGTCGGCCGCCCGCAGGACGTCCTCGCGCGTGTCGGTCGCGAACGCGATGTGGTGCAGGCGCCCGTTCGACTTCGTCCAGTCGGTGGTGTAGACGATGTCGTAGGACTTCTGCGCGAAATGCGTCCACTGCCCCGAAATCACGCCGCTGTCGAGCTGGATCTGCTCGGTGACCCGGCCGCCCAGCGCGTCGCAGATGAACCGGCCGTTGACCTCGGCCTCCCGGGCCAGGTAGTTGACGTGGTCGAGGCGCCGGACGCCGACCCCGCGCCCCGGGTAGGCCTGCGCCTGGTTCTTCAGCGCCGGCCGCAGGTGCTCCGGCGGCCGGTAGCGCTCGGTCTCCCAGTAGACCTCGAGTTCGTGGCCGTCCGGGTCGCGGAACAGGTACGTGGGGCCGATCCCGGTGTCGCCGTCGACCCAGCCGACGCCGAGCCCGCGTTCTTCCAGGGCGACCACGCGCCGCTTGAGCGCCTCTTCGCTGGACGCGCGCACCGCCGTCCGGCCGACCCCGGACGTCTTCGCCGCGGTCAGCTTCAGGCTGTGGTGCTCGTAGTCGTCCCAGGTGCGCAGGTAGACGGAGTCGCCTTCGGTGCCGTTCTCGGTCAGCCCGAGCACGCGGACGAAGAAGTCCAGGCTCTTTTCCGGCTCCGGGGTGAACAGCTCGACGTGACCGAGGTGCGCGATTTCGTGGCGGGGCGAGGGCTGGGGCATCGAGGTCTCCTCAGGGGCGGGGGAAGACGGTGCCGTCGAACAGCTTCCGCGCGGTGCGGATCACCGTCGACCGGCGAACACGGGATCCGTCGAACTCGATCGCCACCGCGAGCTTGCCGCTCGGGTGCTCGATCTCGACGGGCTCGCCTTCGGCAGGGGATTCGAGCAGCTCGCGGCCGACGGCGCCGTCGAGCAGCAACGCCGTGACGACGCTGACGCCGCCGAGGACGCCGATCGACGGGTGCGGCTTGACCGGGATGAACGTCCGCGTGCAGATCGCGCCGCCGTCGCGGGGCGCGGCGACGAGCGTGGTCTTGGGGACCGAGCTGCCGCTGACGTCGCCGAGGCCCATCAGCTTCCCGGCTTCGACGCGCAGGGCGTCGATCCGCTCGCCGAGGGCGGAGTCGGCGCCCAGTTCTTCGGCGGACTCGTACCCGGTGATGCCGAGGTCTTCGGCACGCGCGACGACGACCGGCATCCCGTTGTCCACACAGGACACTTCGATGCCGCCGACGTTGTCGCGGACGTGGCCGGTGGGCAGGAGGCTGCCGCAGACGGACCCTTCGGTCTCGGTGAAGTCGAGCTCGACCGGAGCGGCGGTGCCGGGCACCCCGGAGATGGCCGTGTCACCGCTGTAGTCGACTTCGCCGCCCGGGGTGGCGAAGGTCGAGACGGCGATGGTGCCGGTGTTGACCAGCCGCGCGCGCACGGTGGTGCGGTGTTCGCCGGCGGGCACGAGTCCCCGCTCGACGGCGAACTGGCCGACGCCGGCCAGGAGGTTGCCGCAGGTCTGGCGGTCGGAGACGGTGGGCTCTTCGACACCGAGCTGCAGGAACAGGTAGTCGATGTCGTGCCCGGGCTCGGTCGCCTTCGCGACGATCGCGACCTTGCTGGTGACGGGCTGGGCTCCGCCGACGCCGTCGATCTGGCGCGGGTCGGGGGTGCCCATGATGCGCATCAGGAGGTCGTCGCGGGTCCCGGGGTCGGCGGGAAGGTCGTCGGCGAGGAAGTAAGCGCCCTTGGAGGTGCCCCCGCGCAGGAGCATGCAGCGCACGCCGGTCATGCCTGCTCCTTCTCGTACTCCTCGGCGGTGAGGTAGCGGACGCCGAGGGCTTCGAGCTTCTCGCGCAGGCCGTAGCGGTCGAGGCCGAGCTGGCCCTGGGCGAACGCTTCCCGCGCGGCGGCTTCCTTTTCCAGCCGCGCCTGCGAGGCTTCGAGTCCGGTTCGGACATCCTCGCGGCGGACGCGCATGACGCCGTCGTCGTCGGCGAGGATGGCGTCCCCCGGGCGGATGACCTGGCCGCCGATGACGACGGGCACGTTGACGGCACCGGCGGTCGCCTTGACGGTGCCTTGCGCGCTCACGGCGGCCGACCAGACGGGGAAGCCGAGGGCGCGCAGGTCGGTGACGTCGCGAACGCCGGTGTTGATGACCAGGCCCTTGACGCCGCGGTGGCGCAGCGCGGTGGCGAAGAGTTCCCCGAAGAGCCCGTCGCGGCAGGGCGAGGTGGTGGTGACGACGAGGACGTCGCCTTCGCGGCACTGCTCGACGGCGGCGTGGATCATGAGGTTGTCCCCGGGCCAGCAGAGCGCGGTGACGGCGGTGCCGCCGATGCGCGCGCCGTCCTGGATCGGGCGCAGGTCCGGACCGAGCAGCCCGGAGCGGCCGAGAGCCTCGTGAACGGTGGCAACCCCGTAGTCGGCCAGGCGCGCGACCTGCTCGAGGTCGGCACGCGGCGGATCGGTGACGATGACGGGCTTCATACGGCTTACGGTACGGTTCGGTTGACGAAATTGTCAACAATTTTGGTGAGCAGATGGAGTGAGGGTTGAGTGCCGGGGCTGGGCGATGTCATGAACGACTCGTTCATGTCGTCGGACGCGATGAACGGGTCGTTCATGACGTCGCGGCCGGCTCGAAGCGGCGGCGGCCGGCCGGCCCTCGGCGGCGGTGGATCCCGCGCGTCGCGAATGACTCATTCGCGGCGCCAGAGGTCCCGAATGAGTCATTCGCGACCCCACCCGCACTGGGCGGCCGTTCCCCACTCGCTCCGCGGCGCCGACCACCTCGAGTCGGCAGGCTCATGGGCGCAGGTGCGAGACCTCCGCGGCATCGGCACCCCCGACCGCCGGCAAGTCACGGGCGCAGGTGCGAGACCTCCGCGGCATCAGCCGCCTTGAGGGCCTCGATCACGCTCCCCAAATGCGCCCGCGCCGCCTCCGCCGCCCGCTCCGCATGGTGTGCGCAGATCGCGTCGATGATCGCCAGATGCTCCGGCAGCGACACCTGCGGCCGGCCCGGCCGCATCGCCAGCCGGAACTGGTGGCGCACGCTCTGCCCGCGCAGCCTCTCCAGCACCTGCGCCGCCGTGCGCTGGCCGCTGATCTCGCGGACCCGGCGGTGCAGCCGCTGGTTGAGGCCCGAATACCCGACCACGTCCCCGCCGGCGACGGCCTGCTGCATCAGCTCGCCGAGCTCCTTCAACTCGCCCACTTCCGCGTCGGAAACGCGCTCCGCCGCCTTCGCCGCGCACAGCGACTCCAGCATCATGCGGACTTCGGAAATCTCGATGGCCTCTTCCAGCGACACCGCGCGCACCCGGGCTCCCCGGTTCTGCACGCGCTCGACGAGCCCCTCGTTGGTCAGCTCGATCAGCGCCGCGCGCACCGTGGCGCGGCTCGCGGCGAACTGGCCGGAGAGATCCGCCTCCACCAGCCTCTGGTTGGGCACGAACTCGCCGCGGACGATCGCGTCGCGGATGGCCGCCACCACGGAACGCTCCCCCGGCTGCTCGTCCGCAGCACTCTCCGTCATACCCCGGCTCCATCTTTTGAACGAACGCTGTTTGTTGACAATTTTGTCGAGAACATCGTGTACTCGATCGTAGCTTGTAGAGAGGATTTTGCTATGACCGGAACCATCGCGGTACTGGGACTCGGCGAAGCGGGCCGCGCGCTCGCCCTCGACCTGGTCGCGGCCGGAGCCGTCGTGCGCGGCTACGACCCGGCCGTTCCCGGCCCCGAGGGCGTGGTCGCGACCGGCTCCGAGGCCGAAGCCGCCGAAGGCGCCGATCTGGTGCTCAGCGTGAACAGCGCGTCCGCGGCCGTCGACGCGCTCGAAGCCGGCCTGGCCGGCCTGAAGAACGGCGCGGCCTGGGCCGACCTGAACACCGCTTCCCCCGGCACCAAGCGCAAGCTGGCCGGCATTGCCGCCGAGCACGGCGTGCCGTTCGCCGACATCGCGATCATGGCGCCGGTGCCGGGCCGCGGCCTGCGCGTCCCGATGCTCGCCACCGGCGTCGCCGCCGAGATTGTCGCCAATAATCTGAACACGCTCGGCGCCGCGGTCGAGGTCATGACCGGCGAGGCCGGGCTCGCCGCCGAGCGCAAGCTGCTGCGCAGCGTGTTCTTCAAAGGCATGTCGGCCGCCGTGGTCGAAGCACTGACGGCCGCGCGCGCCGCGGGCTGCGAGGACTGGCTCCGGAAGATCATCGTCGACGAGCTCACCGCGGCGAGCGCCGCCACCGTGGACCGGCTCGTCGAGGGCTCGGTCAAGCATGCCGTCCGCCGCACGTCCGAGATGGCGGCGGCCGCGGAGATGCTCGGCGAGCTGGACGTCCGCGCCGACGTCGCCGCCGCCGCTCGTGACCAACTTGCACACATAGCTGATACACAGGATTGTCAACAATTTTGACGCAACTCTTGTGTCCAATATCTCAGCAGATGTAGCTTCGGACTCCTTCGCCACCCCGGACGAAAGGGACGAGGATGTCCACACGAGAACTCGGCGGCATGACCGCCGCCACGGTCCGGCTCTCCATCCGGGTCACCGCGTTGTGCTGGATCCTCGTACTGCTGGACGGGCTGGACCTGTTCGTCTACGGGGCGACGCTGCCGGGTGTGCTGACCGACAAGAGCTTCGGCCTGACCCCGGTCAGCGGCGGGAACATCGGCAGCCTGACGACGTTCGGGATGATGCTCGGCGCGCTCAGCGCCGGCATCCTCACCGACCGCATCGGCCGCCGGAAGATCATCATCACCGGCGTCGTCGTCTTCTCCCTGGCCGCGGGCGCCTGCGCCGCGGCTCCCACGGTGGAGTTCTTCGGCGCGGCGCGGTTCGTCGCCGGGATCGGCCTCGGCGGCCTGCTGCCGTCGGCGATCGCAATGGTCATGGAGTACGCGCCGGCGTGGCGGAAGAACCTCGCCGTCACCACCGTGATGACCGCTCACCAGGCCGGCGGCGCGCTGGCCGGCGCGCTCGGGATGACGCTCGTCCAGTCGATGGGCTGGCGCTCGGTGTACTGGATCGGCGCGCTGCTGCTCGTGGTGGTGCTGCCGGCGGTCGTCTTCCTGCTGCCGGAGTCGATGACGTTCCTGCTGGCCAAGGGCAAGACCGAGCGGGCGCGGGCGATCGCGGACAAGTACGCGGTCTCCCTCGGCACGTTCGCCCCGGAACCGGCCGAAGACCGCCGCGGCGGGCTGCGCGGCCTCTTCACGCCGTCGGTGCGGATGACGACGGTGCTGTTCTGGATCGCCTCGTTCGCCGGGCTGCTGCTGGTCTACGGCGTGAACACCTGGCTGCCGACGATGATGCGCGGCAGCGGCTACAACCTCGGCTCCGCGATCAGCTTCCTGCTGGTGATCAACCTGGGCGGGATCGCGGGCATGCTCGTCGCCGGCCGGCTCGCGGACCGGTTCGGGGCCCGGCCGGTCGCGATCATCTGGTTCGCCCTGACCGCGTGCGGGGTCGGCCTGCTGGCGGTGCACATGCCCCTGGTCGTGACGTACGTCGTCGTGTTCCTCACCGGCGCATGGCTGTTCAGCGCGCAGACGCTCATCTACGCGGCGGTCGGCGCCTACTACCCCGCCGCCAGCCGGGCCACCGCGCTCGGCTGGGTGTCCGGCGTGGGCCGGACGGGCGCGGTGTTCGGGCCGTGGCTGGGCGGCATCCTGGTCGCGGGCGGACTGAACTCGCTCGGCTTCGTGGTGTTCGCGATCGCCGGCCTGCTCGGCGCGGTGATGGTGGCCCTCGTCCGGCGCAACGGCGCCATCACGACGGAGACCGGGCCGGCCGAACGGACTTCGGTCCGGGGTTCGCAGAACGCCTGAGAGCTCGCGGCCCGGAGAGCGGCCGGACGCCCGGGGTCCGCGAACCGCCGACCCCGAGCGCACCGCCGGCCGCCTGGTCCGGGCCCGAAAACCGGCTCACGCACCACCCCCACTGCCCTGCTCCGGTCCACGGAGCAGGGCAGCGCCACGTCCATCACAAACCGGCCTCGACCGGGTCAATCTCGTCGTAGATATTGTCAACAATTTCATCGACGATTAGTGTGCGAGTATCAAGCATGCGGAGCGACGAGGAACTACCTTGATCATCGACTGCCACGGCCACTACACCACCGCGCCCCCCGCCCTCGCGGCGTGGCGCGACCAGCAGATCGCGTCGCTGGACGATCCCGGCGTCGCGCCCTCCCGCGCCGACCTGCGCATCAGCGACGACGAGCTGCGCGAGACCGTCGAGCCGAACCAGCTTCGCCTGATGGACGAACGCGGCATCGACCTCACCATCTTCTCGCCGCGCGCCTCGTTCATGGCCCACCACGTCGGCGGATTCGAAACCTCCGCCGAGTGGGCCGCGATCTGCAACGAGCTCTGCCACCGCGTCAGCACGCTCTACCCGGAACGCTTCGCCCCGGCCGCGATGCTCCCGCAGTCGCCGGGCGTCGACCCGGCAACCTGCCTCCCGGAGCTGACCCGCTGCGTCGAGGAATACGGCGCCGTCGCGCTGAACCTCAACCCCGATCCCAGCGGCGGACACTGGACCGCCCCGCCGCTCACCGACCGGTCGTGGTACCCGATCTACGAAAAGATGGTCGAGTACGACATCCCGGCGATGGTGCACGTCAGCACGAGCGTCAACCCCGCGTTCCACACCACCGGCGCGCACTACCTCAACGCCGACACCACCGCGTTCATGCAGCTCGTCCAGGGCGACCTGTTCACCGACTTCCCCACCCTCCGGCTGGTCATCCCCCACGGCGGCGGCGCGGTCCCCTACCACTGGGGCCGGTTCCGCGGCCTGGCGATGGCGCTGGGCAAGCCGGAGCTGGAAGAGCACGTGCTGGGCAACGTCTTCTTCGACACCTGCGTTTACCACCAGCCGGGTTCGGACCTGCTCTTCGACGTCATCCCGGCGCGCAACATCCTGTTCGCGTCCGAGATGATCGGCGCCGTCCGCAGCGTCGACCCGCGGACCGGCCACCACTTCGACGACACCCGCCGGTACGCCGAAGCCGCGAAACTGTCCGAAGAGGACTGGACCGCGATCCGGGAGCACAACGCCCGCACCGTCTACCCCCGCATGGACGCCCTCCTGAAGGGACAGGGCCGGTGATCGCCCGCGCCCCCAAGACGCCCGGCTGGCTGGACTGGTACGCGAATCCGTCCACACCGGACTTCCAGCTGCCGTACGGCACCGTGGACGCCCACTGCCACGTCTTCGGCCCGCAAAAGGACTTCCCGTTCGCACCGGAGCGCAAGTACACGCCCTGCGACGCGAGCAAGGAGCAGCTCTTCGCGTTGCGGGACCACCTGGGCGTCGCACGCAACGTCATCGTGCAGGCGACCTGCCACGGCGCGGACAACTCCGCCATGCTCGACGCCGTCCGAACCTCCGAAGGCCGGGCTCGCGGCATCGCGACCGTCCGCCCGGACATCGGCGACGCGGAGCTGCGCGAACTCGCCGCCGCCGGTGTGCGCGGCGTGCGGTTCAACTTCGTGAAGCGGCTCGTCGACGCCTCGCCCAAAGAGGACCTGAGCACGATCGCCAAGAAGATCGCCCCGCTCGGCTGGCATGTCGTGCTCTACTTCGAAGCAGCCGACCTGCCCGAGCTCGAGGACTTCTTCGGCGCGCTGCCCGCGCCGCTCGTGATCGACCACATGGGACGCCCCGACGTCACGAAACCCCTGGACGGCCCGGAGTTCGAAAGGTTCCTCGGCTTCGTCGACGAGAACGACGTCCGGGTGAAGGTCAGCTGTCCCGAGCGCCTCACCGTGACGGGCCCACCGGCCCTCGACGGCGAGCGGCACGCTTACACCGACGTCATCCCGTTCGCGCGGCGCGTCGTGACGGAGTTCCCGGACCGGGTGCTCTGGGGTACCGACTGGCCGCACCCGAACCTGAAGGACCACATGCCCGACGACGGGCTGCTCGTCGACTACGTCCCGCGGATCGCCGAAACGGCCGAGCTGCAGCGGAAGCTCCTGGTCGACAACCCGATGCGCCTCTACTGGCCCGGCGATACCGCCTGAAACCCCTGAATCCCCCTGAAGGGCATGCAATGCAGCACGCCAACGCGTTCAACCGGCTGAACCGCCTGCCGATCTCGCGGTTCCACAAGGTCACCCTGCTCGCCGTCTCGTTCGCCTACTTCTTCGAGTTCGCGGACATCAACAGTTTCGCCACCACCGCGCCCAAGCTGATCAAGCTGTGGGGCGTGACGATCAACCAGGTCGCCTACGTGACCTCGCTGTCCTTCGTCGGCATGTTCTTCGGGTCGATCATCGCGAGCAAGCTCGCCGACCGCTGGGGCCGGAAGAACGCTCTCATGTGGACGACCGTGTGGTTCGGCGTCTTCTCCTTCGCGGCGGTGTTCTCCTGGGACATCGTGTCGCTCGGCGTGTTCCGCATCCTGACGTCGGCGGGCCTTTCGGCGATGACGGTCGTCGCGGTCATCTACGTCAGCGAGCTGTACCCGGCGGCGAGCCGCGGCAAGTACCAGGCCTACGCGATCGTGATCGGCATCTGCGGCACGCCGGTGACCAACCTGATCGCGAGCGCCGTGGTGCCGCTCAACTCCTGGTCGTGGCGGCTGGTGTACCTGTGGGGCGCGCTCGGCGTGCTGCTGGTGTTCTTCACGCGGCAGCTGAAGGAGTCGCCGCGCTGGTACGAAAGCCGGGGCGAGCACGCCAAGGCGGACGCGGTGCTGCGGGAGATCGAGGACCGCGTCGCGGCGGAGAAGGGCCCGCTGCCGGAGCCGGCGCCGCCGATCGAGGAGGCCGCGGTCGGCAAGGCGCCGCTGCGGTTGCTGCTGCAGAAGAAGTACCTGATGCCGACGTTGCTGCTGACGGTCCTGTGGGTGACGCAGACGATCGGCTTCTTCGGCTATTCGAGCTGGGCGCCGACGCTGCTGGCCAAGGAGGGCTTCAGCGTCGAGAAGTCGGTGTTCTACGTGGCGCTGACGACGGTCGGCGCGCCGCTGGGGTCGTACCTGGCGGCGCTGGTGACGGACCGCTTCGAGCGCAAGTGGTGCCTGGTCGCGTTCGGCACGGTCATCGCGCTGTGCGGCCTGTTCTACGGGCTGACGTTCAACCCGATCCTCATCGTGGTGTTCGGGTTCCTGGTGAACCTGTTCGAGCGTGGTTACACGGCCCTCGGCTACGCGTACTCGCCGGAGCTGTTCGACACCCGGGGCCGGTCGTTGGGCACTGGCGTGTCCTATGGCCTCGGCCGGTTGTCCAACGCGGCCGGGCCGTTGATCGTGGCCGGGTTGTACAACGGGAGCGGGTACCGGAGCGTGTTCTTCTTCATCGCGGGGACGTGGCTGGTCGGTGCGCTGGTGCTGGCGGCGTTCGGCCCGCGGACACGGGCGGCGCGGCTGCGGGAGACAGCCCCGGAAGCGAAGCCGGCCGGAGTCTGAGCAAAGCTCATGAACGACTCGTTCATGTCGCCGGATGGCATGAACGACCAAGGCCGGGTAGTTAGGGCGGTGGGTGTGGCGTCAACCCCCATGACATAAGGCAACGGAGCTTCCGCTAGAACATCGTCGACCAAGATCAACGT
>NZ_JBFBBZ010000037.1:0-101884 GCF_040682935.1 Amycolatopsis sp. NPDC051061 | reverse complement strand
GGCTGCACACCTACAATCACCATCGCGGCCACACCGCACTCGCTGGCAAACCACCCGCCAGCCGCGTCCCCAACCTCACGGGTCAATACAGCTAGACGACGGCGTCGGTGCAGCTCATCGCCGAGTCCGAGGCCGCCCCATTGCGGGCACGCCGAAGGTGGGCTTCGCCCCAGACCCGGACTTCTTCGACGACGGGCAGGAGGGTTGTCCCGTAAGGAGTGAGCCGGTAGATGACGCGAGCCGGGACCGGTCCGGTCACCACGCGTTCGACGAGTCCGTCGGCTTCGAGCTCGCGCAGCTGTTCGGCCAGGACCTTGGACGTGATCGGCGTGCCTCGACGGCGGAGGCCGGCGAAGTGGCACTCGCCGTGGGCGAGCCAGTAGAGCAGGGTCAGCTTCCACTTCCCGCCGATCGCGGCGAACGCCGCGGCCATCGGACAGCCGGGCAACGGGTTGGGACGCGCGGGGTTACCTGCAGGTGCCTTCTTGTCCACGGCGGTGCTCCACTCGGATAGTCGAACCATGACCGTGCCATACAGAAGAACCCTGATCGCCGGCCTTTCGGCCCTCCTGCTGATCGCGACGGCCGCGTCGGGCGACGCATCGACCTCGCCCGCGTCGCCGACGAGCTCCGCCGGCCAACAAGACTTCGCGTGGGAAATCGGCACGTGGCGCAGCACCGTGCGGGTGCTCGCCGAGCCGCTGTCGGAATCCGCGGACACCTGGCTCCAGTTCGCGGGTACCAGCACCGTGCGGCCGCTCCTGGACGGGCGGGCGAACGTCGTCGAGTTCGAGGTCTCGGGGCCGAACGGGCGCGTCGACGCCCTCAACATGCGGCTGTACGAGCCGCAGGCCCAGCGGTGGAGCCTGACGTTCGTCAACATGCGCGACGGCTTGCTCACCCCAGCGGTGTACGGCGGGTTCCGCAACGGCGCGGGCGAGTTCTACGGCGACGACCAGCTCGGAGGCCACCCGATCAAGGTGCGGTTCCTCATCTCCCGGCCGGCCCCGGACGAGGCGAGGTTCGAGCAGGCCTTCTCGGCTGACGGCGGGACGACGTGGGAAACGAACTGGCTGGCCGTGGATCGCCGGATTCGCCGGTGAAGAGAAACGCCGGAGCATCGAGAAAGGCGATCGACGGACTCGACCGCGAGGTATCGGTCGAAGGTCGGGGTTGCCTTGGGCCCAGGCGTCGGTCGTGTGCCGTGCTGGGATCAGCAACGCAATCAGGTGCTCTCGAGGTGCTCGTGGGTGTGAATCGCCCAGTACGGCAGACACAGTGTTGGCCACTCACGTGCAGCCGGTCAGCACCGTCCCGGGACGTCACTGACATGTCCCAGCCGGAACGTGAAGGTGCCGGTGGCGGCGATCAGCGCACCGAAGAGACTCTGATCACCACATTCGCAGTGCTTGGTTGTGGCGAAGTGACACGAGCATGCGGTGGCGTACGCCGATCCCAGGGCGTCGAGGTTCTCGCGACTCGTAGGCAATCGGCCAGCTTCTACTTCTTCGCTGCGGCGACCTTCTTGCGCGGGGCACGTTTGCGCGGCGCCGGCGCAAGCTGTTCGGCCCCCTCGGCCTGAGCCCGGTCGTAGGCCGCGACCACCTCGGCGGAAAGACGTCCGCGCTCGGAAACCTCGTAGCCGTTTGCGTTGGCCCAACCGCGGATATCCTGATTACGCTGCCGGTCTGTCGATGTCGTCGCGGTCGACTGGCCTGTGGCAACGCGAACCTTCCGCCCACCAACGCGTCGTCCTGCCGCGATGTAACGGGCGAGTTCCTCGCGCAGCGCCGCCGCGTTGGCATCCGAGAGGTCGATCTCGTAGCTCACGCCGTCGAGCGCGAACGGGACGGTGTGGCTTGCCGCGCTGCCATCGATGTCATCCAGCATTTCGACGAGGACCTTCTGAGCCATGTTTCTCCCTGATGTTGACGTTGGCAGCGGCCATAGGCGTGATGGATCTGCTGTCCGCGTGCTGCTGTGGGTGATCCCACGGCAACGTTAGCATAATCTATACTATCGGCTTGTGAAATAAACGGGCATAGTATTTCAGTGTGATTCGACCGTCGAGGGTAGGTTCGACCCGCTGTTCGCCCCAACCGTACTTGAATCGGCCGAACGCAGAACGTTTCGTCGCCGAAGTACTGGCTGCCCTGGCCCGTTGGAACGCTGTCCGCCGCAGGGAGGGGCGCTGATGCCACCTCTGGCGTTCCGTCTGTGGCTGCCGACTTGCCGCACTCGGAAAGCTCACGAGTCTGTCACGCTCATGCCACCGCGCTGGAAGGGACCATGCGGCGATGAGGGGTAATCGCTGGGCGCAATGGCAGCCGGGTGAACACTTCGGCAGGCTGCGAGTCAACATCGTCTACGCAAAATGATTGAGCCGCGTCGAGGTCGTCGGGTGTCGGCCGGTGGTCAGCGGTGGCACGCGCTGCCGACGCTGCAACCCGCTCCGTTCGTTCGAGAGCGTCGCGAAGTGCGGTGGCCGCTGCCCGTATTCGGACCTCTTTTCGATACGCCTCAACTCGCTGCTGCAGCCAATCTTGTCTATTGCGGGGCTGCTGGCGCTGCAACTGAAACACCGTTGGATGATCCTGGTCGAAAGGAGCGGCGTGTCGAGGTGTGAACTATAAGATCAGAAGAACAATTATCATGACGAGCGCGAACATGGCAAGCGAGACGCCGAATATGATACCCGGATCGCCTTCTGTCAGTGCAGTCCACAACGTTCGTGCGTTCATTCGGTTGCCTCTCATGACGGTCGCCATCTGGATTCTGTGGTGGATCGGGGCCGATCTGGCCAGGCAACCGCGCAAGGGCCCGTTCTCATTCGCGTGGGCGGCTTATGGAGTTGCAAAGAAGAAAATTGTTCTCGTTTCTCCTTTGTGATCCGGCTAGTGTGTGTCATGTCGACACCATCGGACCGTACGACTGGTGCGTTGAAAACTCAAGCCACATTCGGCAATTGGTCAGAGGTTCTCCGGCGATCGGGATGTGTGCCGCTGACCGCCTACTATCGTTTCGTCGACTACGCCTGCGCGTTAGATTCGCCTTTGCCGGTGAATTGAGTCGAGGCCTGCGGATTTTACGACCATGTCACGTTTCGATCAGGAGCAGTGGACATTGACTGCGGTGGTTGTGGCCCGATGAAGGGCGCGATTCGCCCGCTGACGGTCGGCTGTCATTCGCGAGTACCTAGCTGTGTTCGCCCACATGCCCTGAGTGTGGGCAGTGAGGGGATTTCGGCGCTACGGGGTCAGATTAGACAGAAATAGACGCTGAACCCGACGCGGTCGACGGGCTTGTTGGCCCAGTTGAGCGTCGGATACGGTGAATCGGAAGTGCAGGCACATCGGCGAACTGGGAGCGTGGCTGTCCGCTGCCACGCCTGCCTCCTCCTGGAGGTGCAGTGGACAACGTTTGCTCTGGGCTCGGCGCTCCACATCACCGGGGAACTAACAGGTGCTCAGGCTGACCGTACAGACGATGCCACCTTCTGGCGCCCGAAGACGCGGCAGCTCCTGCACGAAGAGCTCCGCGAGCCGATCTTACGACGCCACCGAGGCGCAGATGACTGACCGGACGTTGCGGCCTTCGAAGCTGAAGCGCAAGCCGCCAAGACAGGCGAGCAACGTGACCGAGAGCGCAGATCTTGCGACGTACCGTTCGCGGCGCGGCTGGCCGGTGGGTGACTGCCCGACTCCGACCTGCAGGCTCGGAGTCGGGTCACTGCCTAACGTTCGTCAACTTCGCGCCTGTCCGGCACCGACGGCGCGTAATCAACTCACGAGCACAAGCCATCTGACCTGGGGAAACTTGTGGGCCGCCAGGGGCTCGAACCCTGGACCCAAGGATTAAAAGTCCTCTGCTCTACCAACTGAGCTAGCGGCCCGCCGCCCTAGCGTACCGAGCTGGATCACGCGGCCCGCACTCTGGTCCAGCAAAAGACCCCTCGGCGTCGGCGGCCGAGGGCAGCCGGCTTGCTGATCAAGCCGGCTGCGGTGGGCTTGAGGCCGTCGATGCTGGCGGTTAGTCCCGAATCGGATCCCTCACAGCGCCCCTCGCATCCGATAGCTCGTCGGGGCGAACGCAAGGGGTGGTGTTGCCGATGGCCACGCGCTTGTCGACGTTCGCCCGGATGCTCATCAGGTAGCCGTCGGGGTGGATGGCGTTCATGAACGGATCGGCGGGACGGCTGTCGTTCTGAAGCGTCCAGCGATCGCTTTGCCACCAGGCCTTCAGGGAGTCGAAGTAGGAGTTGTTCATGGCGGAGTCGACGCCGTTGACCCAGAAGATCACTCCGTGCATGACTTGCCCTGTGGAGCTGCCGGTCCAGGTGGTGCAGTTGAGCGGTTGCGGTGGTAACGGCTCGAGCGTGAACCCGGGCGGAAACATGGCCGCGGCGGCGGCGCGGAGCTGGCCCGTCGCGGACTCCCGAGCGTCGGCGACCGAGATGGTGTGGCCGTCCGAGCATGCAGCTGCGCAAGCTGCCAGCAACGCCGCGACCATCAACCTGCCAAACGCCCGCCGGTTCCCGACCGGCAGATTGCGCGGTACCGGCACCGCGACAACCCGGTAGCGCAGGTGCGCAACGCCGATGACCAGGCGGTCGACGACACGGGACGGGCTGCTCATCCCAGCTGGTCCTTGAGTGTCCTGATCTCGGTCCGGCAGGCCTCTGCCGGCGCGCCGGACTCTCCACGCAAGGCGATCAGCAACTCACCGCACACCGCGTCAGCGGCCTGGAAGTCGCCATAGTGCTGGTAGACCCGGGCGATGACGAGGTTTGCCTCGACCCGATGACGGATTGCTCCGGTCTGCTCGAAGTAGACGATCGCGCGGTAACCGGCGTCCTGCGCGCCCTTACAGTCGCCGGCGGCGAGGAGTCCCTTGGCGAGGTAGGTCAGCGAGCGCGCGTGTCCGGCCCAGTCGCCGACGGTCTCCATCTTTGCGACTGACTCCCGCAGCAGCGAGACAGCGAAGCAGGGCTGACCCAGGTCCAGGCGGGCCTGTCCCAGCCGGCGAAGGCGGAGCGCGATGCTGCGCTGATCACCGCGCTGGCGGTCCAGCACGAGCGCATTCCCGAGGTCGGTGATCGCCTCCTGGATCCGTCCGGCCGCGGTGAGCGCTCGGGCCCGGGTCGACAGCGTCATGGCTACCGCCCACGAATCGTCGGTGCTCTGGGCGAGCTGTACTGCCTCCTCGGCGGTGGCGAGCGCCTCGTGGATGTCGCCGAGCGAGGTCAGGGCGAAGGCAGCGCGTGCGGTCACGACCGCGGCGAAGGCGATGCTGACGGTTCGGGCGGCCTGGTTGGCGCGGATCTGGGTTGTGGCGATGTCATCGAGGCGGTAGCTCGTGCGCAGCGGGTCCCATACCGCCTCGGCGGCCTCGGCGAGCAGCTCATCGAGGCCGAGTTGGGCGGCGGTGGCGAGCGCGGCCATGATGTTGAGGCGCTCGCCGTCGAACCACCCCTGCGCCTGACCCGCCGACGAATGCCGCCGGCGATCGGCTCGGCGGTCGCTGAACACGCGGGTGTAGCGGCGGGCCGAGGGCTTGATAGTGTCGGCGGCTCCCGCGGCACCCTCGAGGTACCAGGCGATCATTCGACGCACCTGTTCGTCGCGGAGCGCGGTGCCGTCGACCTCGAGGCGTCGGCGCTCGGCGTGCTCACGGACGCTGTATCCCAGCGCGTAGCGTCCGGCGCCGGTGTCGCACACCAGGTGCGCGCGGAACAGTTCGTGCATCGCGTCTTCAACCGCGTGGTGGTGCGGGTGGTCAAGCGCGTCGACGAGCACGGGGACGGTGACGTCGGGGCCGGGGTGGTCTGGCAGCAGCCGGTAGAGCTGTTGGGCGAGTGGGGTCAGGTCGTCGTAGACCACGGTCAGCAGGTCTCCTAGGGATCGGTCGCCGACGGTCAGGGTGTCGGCGGAACGGTGGGCAAGCAGCGTGACGAGGTCGGCCGCGGTGGTGTGTCGGCGCATCGCGAGGAAGGCGGCGGCCAGGCACAACATCAGCGGATGTCCCCGGCAGTGCGTAGCGAGGTCTCGCCAGCAGGACTGAGGGTCGGGTGGTGGGGTTTGGTGCTGGTAGGCGGTGAGCAACGCCATGGCGTCGTCGGTGGGTAGTTCGGCCAGCGGATAGAGCTCGAAGCCGTCCACGATCAGTTCGCCGAGCCGTAGCGGGCTGGTGGCCACGACGATGCTGGAGTCCCCGCTCGGTAGCAGGGCGCGGACGTCCGCGACGCTGGTGACGTTGTCGATTAGCGCCACGACCGGTGTGTCCAGTGTGTGCTGGCGGAAAGCTGCGGTGCGTTGGGCGAGGCTCGGCGGGACGAGCTCAGGGTCGACGCCGAGTGTGCGCAACCACTCCGCCAGAACCTCGTGAGCGGTGACCGCAGGACCGGACCCCGTCTGCAGCGTCGCGATCAGCGGCACGCTGCCTGCCGGCGCGTCGAGGCTGGCCAGCCACGTTGCGGCGAGCGCGGTCTTGCCGATTCCCGGCAAACCATGAAGCAGCACCCGCGTCGGCCCCGATGCACGGGCGTGCGCCCGCAAGGCGGCGAGGACGTCGTGGCGATCCACCCAGACCCGAGGCGCGGCCAGCGGGAAACGGAACGCCCCGGACGACGGCTCACGAATCAACGAAATCGCCTCCCTTTCGGGTAGCCGGTGACCGAGCGGGGCCGGGACCGGTGCCTGCGCTGGAGGTACCGAGGTACTCTCCGTAGTGCAGCCCCTCGCCGGCGAGACCGACCATCTGCTGGTCGCCCGGGTGCAGCAGCCTCATCGCCTCGGCTTGAGGAATCCATGCGGTGGCAACGACTTCTGCGCGCTGCATCTTGATGGACAGCTCAGCGGCGCGGTGGACGCCGCAGTCGAACAAGAAGTTGACGCGACCGCGGCCTTCCTGCTCGGGACTGAGCGGCACGGTGAACGTGGCGACCATCAGGTCGCCCGGCGTCAGGCGCAGGCCGAGCTCCTCGTGCAGTTCGCGGCCGCAGGTCCCGGACGGGGACTCGCCGGGTTTACCTCGCCCACCGGGGATTCTCCAGCAGGAGCGACCGCGGCGAGGCTGGACCAGTCGAACAGTGCCGTCATGGACTCCTCCGGGCTGCCGGAGTGCGACAGCGCGGCCAGCCGTGACCGCTGCGTTCCGCAGCTGGACGACCACCTGGGACACCGACCACCGTGTTCGGGTGGCCAGCCGGGCCGCCGCTACCCGCAATGCGATCGGGAACCGCCCGCACAGCCGCGCCAGCTCGGCCACTGCGGCCGGCTCGTCCCGAACTCGGCGCTCGTCGACGAGCTCAGCCAGCAGTTTCACCGCGTCGGCCTGCTCCAGCGGTGGGACTTCCACCAGCTGTGCGCCGTCGACGAACAACCCGGGCAGTCGTAGCCGGCTGGTCACGACCACCACGCTGCCGGTCGAAGTGGGGATCAACGGCCGGACCTGCTCGGCGGAGGCGGCGTTGTCCAGCAACACCACCAACAGCAGTTGCCGTCCCGCGGTGATCGTCCGGTACATGCTCACCCGTTCGGCCAGGGTGGCCGGCACCTGCTCCGGCGGGACGCGCAGGGCGCGCAGGAACCGGCCGAGTGCGTCAGCCGATGTGACGGTGGTGTCGGGGGAGAATCCGCGCAGGTCGACGTAGAGCTGGCCGTCGGGGAAGCGGTCGGCGTGCGCGTTGGCCCACTTCACCGCCAGCGCCGTCTTCCCGACTCCGCCGGGGCCGATCACCACCGCCACGCTCGCCCCTGACCTGCCTCGCGTGTAGTGGGCTTCACCAGTTCGTTCAAGCCGGCGAGCTGGTCGACGCGGCTGATGAAATGCGTGGCGACGGGCGGCAGCTGGCGAGGGCCGATTGTCCGCGGATTCGTCGCTCGCCCTCGAGGGTGCGGTGCAGCCGACGGCGTGCTGTGGTCATGGCGCTCGCCGGGGTGGCCCTGGCTAGCGTCGCGGTCGGTTCGGGCCGGCTCGGGAGCCGAGGTTGCGTCGTCGGGCCTACCTGCGTCGCTCATCGCGCCTCCTCGCCCACGACTCGGACGCTGGCCGAGGTCGGGCGTGGCGGTCGGGGTTTGCGCACTCCTGCCACGGCAGCCAGGCACAGCGATTCAACGGGACGGACCCCGCGCGCGAGATGGGGGTTGTGCCAGGCCGAGGTGTGGGTGATGCCGGGTTGGACGAGTCTGAGGCCGGCGAGAATGTCCCGTAACTGCCCGGTAGTGCGCAGGTGACACGGCGGCCGGTGTGCGGTGCTGCCGTAGGTGTGGCAGAGCAGCCGCCGTCGCTCGGCCAGGGTCGTGTCCGCGGCGTCGCCGGTGTCGAGGCCGTCAACGGTGGCGTGGGTGGCGATCACCAGGCTGCCCGGCGGCAGCCGCTCGGTGAAGCACTTCAACGCTGCGGTCGCGTCGCGGGTGTCGGCGATCGTTTCCAGTACGCCGGTCAGTACCAAGCCGATCGGGCTGCCGGTGCGGAGCAAAGCGCGGACGGCGCCGGCGAAGAGGATCGTCCCCGGCTCCAGAAAGTCCCCTTGGACGGCGTCGATCTGAGGCAGATCCGGCACGAACAGGTTCAAGTGCGCTGCGACGTATTCGTCGGGTTCGGCGTACACCACCATGCCGTGGGGAAGCGGGAGGACATCGTCGTGTACCGGCCGGGCGAAGGGTAACCCGGCGCCGATGACTAGGAATTCGTGAATGCCCCGCCGTTGTTTGGCGAAGCGGATCGCCCGGCGCAGGAAGTCGCGCTCGTCGCGGTAGACCCGCTGCAGGCACGGCACGAGGCGTGTCGCGTTGGTGCACCAGTTCCGCTCGAGCGCGAAGGACTGATCGCCTTCCAGGTAGAAGTCCGTGATCCGGGCCGGATTCGGGTTCAGCAGGTCCAGTGGCGATGGCTTCCACTGGTGCGCCGCGATTTTCAACGCTGTGTCCGAGATCGACGGACGAATCGTGGACGACGTGTTGACGCCGGACGTCAGCACGGGCTCCGGGGCAGGGGAGGAATTGGCGGACTGAGGAGGGGACGGCATGGTAGCGAACTTCCTGCCTGGCAAGAGGTTGGCGCGATGTTCGGTGGTTGCTGAGGGTAGGAAGGAGTTCATGTGAGCAGCCCGGCGAGGATGCGTTCGACAAGGTTTTTGGCTTCAGCGCACGATTTCTGGATAGATTCTGTGGTGGGGCCGTTGACCAAGACGCCGAGACCCTGGTGCGGGGCGAGGTCGACGATGCTGTGGCAGGAGGTAAAGCTGCCGTCGCCGCCCGTGCTGAGGATCCACTGCCCGGCGGGATAGCCGGCCACGAACGTCGGGGTGAGGGTGGCGGTAATCTCGGCGAGGAGGGGCAGGGGTCGGGATGCCGGATACAGACGGATCTCGACCACGCCGGTGAGCGGCGATGTGGCCGAGATACGGCACTGGGCTTGGGCTCCGGCGCCGATCAGAACGTTCTCGTGTCGTTCCTCGCGTCGAGTCGGCCCGAGGTTCTCGGTCAGCGCAGTCGGGACGACCGAGCACGGGGCCGGGAGGTAGTGGGTGAGGTCGAGCGGCTGCGCAGTGATCGGGACCGGTGCCGATGTGGTGCCGGGTGCGGGCGCGCCGGCCGGGCCCGAACAGGCAGCCGCGGACACGACGGCCGTGAGACTGATCAGCGTCGCGCAGATGCGCGAGGCGGTCCGGTGCTCGGTACGGGCGTCTGGTCCGCGGCGATGGCAGCGTCCGACGCAGCCACCCACGGTGGAGGAGGGACCGAGCAACAGGCTGAGCGGAAGAATCATGAGCAGAGTCATCTCGTGAAGGCGGGTGGCAGATTGTGTTGCGGTCACTGGCAGCCGAGGGCGGCCAGGAGGCGCGGGCTGGCTGCTCGGCGGGGATGACGCCGCTGCTTCCGAGCTCGGCGCGCGCCGGAGAGGGCCCGGAGTAGCCGATGTGCGTGAACCGCAAATCGGATCCGTGGCGGGAAACGACGGTGATGGTGTCGGCGTGGAGGGACACCAACCGGACCTCGGTGCGATCGTAGCCGGTTCCGACCAGGCAGACGCCCCGGTAGCTGTCGAGGGAGGCGAGGTAGTCGGGAACGAGTTGCGTCGGCCTGACCGCGGCCGATGGTGGCCAGCCAGAGCGCCAGCGGCAGCGGTGTGCCGGTGAGTAGGAGGGTGCGCGGCCATTCCCTGCCGGGAGCACCCACCGGGCCTCAGTAGCCACCCCAGCCAGGCGCCACCACCACCGCGGCGAGGACGACCCCCGAAGTAGCGAGGGAACCCCATGTAGAGCGCGCCGCTCCAGATCAGCAGGCCGACACCGACCGGCGCAGCAGAGCCCCCAGCCGGCGGCCACGACGCTCCGCTTGAGCGTGTCGTGCACCGGAGGGGTCCCGGTGGAGTCTGAGTGTGGCGTGACGGTCATGGCGGCTTCCCTGTGATGCTGAAGGAACGAGGTCGAGCGAGAGCTGACGCGCTGTAGGGGTCATCGGAGGACCAGGCTCAAGGCGAACGCGAACCCGAAGATTTGCCAGGCGAGTCGGATGACGGGGACGACGGGTCGGCGCCGGTATATCTGTGCGGGACCGGCGGTGAGGCCGATGAGCAGCGCGATCGCGGTGCCGTAGACGGGTAGGAACTGGTCCAGATGCAGCCGTACCGCCCAGCAGCCGTGGATGTTCGGACCACGAGTGACGCAGCGCCCGTCGAACACAAGCAACGCGAGCGCTGAGACGCCGTAAGCGCAGCAGCCGAGGCAGAACAGCAGCGTCAGGTGCAGCGCCAGCCGGGCACCCGGCTGGTCGTCTCCGGTCATCGGCTCGTCCGGTACGTGGTCGTCGCGCAGCCAGTCAGTACGGCCGTCCGCAAGGTCGGACCGGTCGGCAGTGCTGATGCCCACGCCGCGCCATCCTCACCCGCATCGGGCGTGAGACGCCGGAATGGTCCGAGGGCGGCGTCGACAGCGGCAGGATCGTCAACCACGATCGGGATGCCGGCGTCGGCGAAGCGCGCGGCGATCGGCGCGACGTGGCCAGGATGCTGATCGGTGGTCGTGAGCGAGGTGAGGGCCAGGATGCTCCCGGGCGGGGCGGCGGTGAGCAGGGACAGGATCATCGCGAGGGGGAGGCCGTCGGGCCGCAGCAGCCCGGTGGCGAGGATGCCGACCGGCGCGCCGCAGGCCAGCAGAGCCGCCACCTCGCGTAGCTGCCGCAGGGCGTGGTGCCGCCGGGCGGGCACGTGCAGGACGAGGGCCCGGTCAGCGGCAGCACCACCGTCGACGAGACCGTGGAGGTGCTGGGTGACCGGGTCGTGCTCGATCACCACGATCCGTGCTTGCGCGTCGTGAAGGCTCGCCAGGGTGCAGTGGCTCGACCAGAGCGGGAACCCGCTGGTGCCCAAGATCAGAAAATGCCTGATGTGCCGGTCCAGCATCATCTGGGCTGCGTCGCGGTCCCAAGCCGCTGCCGCAACCGCAAGCTGCGACAGGTACAGGTGGGCAGTGACAAGGTCGGCGGCGAAGAGATGGTCGATGGCGGAGTTGAGGCTGCCGCCGAGCAGGTGGTCGCCGACCGCGTCCCGGCGAGGGCACTCGAGGTCGACGCCCACCCGCCAGGCATCGGGTGTCCGGATGGTCTCGGGGGAGGAGGGGCCGTCGGGCGCGGTCACGGGCGGCCCTTCGCGCGCAGGGTGGTGATCACGAGGTCGCAGATCTGCTGGAGTGGTTCGCCGCAGGGGTCGGTGTTGCCGCGTTTGCTGTCGCCTAGGTGCAGGCTGATGTCGACGGCGTAGGTATCGGCGAGCCCGATGCTGGCCTGACAGAAACCCCGCGGAGGCGTATCGCCGATGACGCCGGCGTGTGCGACGGCGGGGAACCCCTGCACCGGCGGCAGGGGCCGCCAGATCGTCGACTTCGGCTGTGTGTTGGCGTAGACGCTACTGAGGCCGGTGTGGGTGGTGAGGTCGTAGGAGACGCCGACGGCGCCGAAGGTGCTGTGGTTGGTCCAGGCGCATGCCGGGCCGACCTCGGGCAGGTCTTCGCGTTCACCGGGGACACGAACGCCGATGGCCGTCTCGACCTGATCGGGGGTGAGCGCTTCGGTGCAGGGGTCGCCCTCGAGCACGGTCGGGGGAAGGGGATGGAGGACGACCGGCGCGCCGCCGAACGGTACGGACGACGTCGCGGGGGCAGCCGGATCGGCGGTCAGGGCGGTGTGCGGGACAGCTACCGGTGATGCGCACGCCGCACAGGCCAGGACAGCGGCCGTGGCGGCGCCGAGCCGGGTCTTCGCGTGCCGCGTGCTGCTCGGCGATGGTGCGGCGTGGGCGGTCGATCGCGAGGTTGCGGTGCGGGTCATGTGCCAGTCCCCGGCGGTGTTGAGGGCATGAGCGGACCGTGCGAGGGGGGCCGCCTCGACTCGCTGGTGGCGGGCGAGGCGTGAACGGGCGTGGTGGTGTCGAACGTCCCGGGTGGGCGGTCCGGGTTGCCGGCGAAGACCGCCGTGAGGACCAGTACCCAGAGCAGACCGCAGCCGCCAAGCCCAGCCAGCACGCGCAGGACGGTTCTCACCGGGTCGCGGGGGCGTCGTGGAGACGTGGAATACCCCTTCTCGTCGGTCACCACAGAGCGCCGCCCGACACTGCGGTGGACCTGGTGGGCTGGTGCTCGCCCAAGGTGGCCGCGTCCAAGCGCGCTGCTTCCCGGTAGAGACGGGCAGTGATCCGTCCGTACGCGTGGGCCCAGGACCGCACTTCTCCGGCCAATGTGCCCGGCATCTGCTCGTCCGGCGGGTGGTCCGCGACCCGCTTTTCCAGCAGCGCCAGAGTGATCCGCAGGCGTCGGAGGATCCTGGTGAGTTCCTCGGCCGCCTCGGACGGGGTGTGACCGGTGTCGTGCCAGCGCACGTAGAACCGCGCTCCGGAGACGATCGCCTGGAACGCGGCGTATTCGTACGCGGCGAGCGCCTCATCGGCGCCGGTCCCGTCGGCGACGACGCTGGTGATCGCGGCGCTGCAGGGACAGGAGACGTCAGCAGTCACGAGCCTGCTCCTGGTCGTCGCCGGATCCGGCGGCAGCGGAGGGAGTGGGCGCGGGGCAGAGCAACAGCCACCTGCGGTAGGTCCGCGGACGCGGCGGCCGGGGCGCGACGCCGCACCGCAGCGCGGCCCCGGCCTCCCGCCGACGGCGGGAGGCCGACAATGTCGCTGGCTCCACAGCCGTGGTGGCAGGCTCGGACCGGAGTCCTCCGTCGGCCGACCCGACCACCACCTCTGCCGCGGTGCCGTCGCCCCCGATACCTCGACGCCGCAGCGGGACCCGCTGTGCCGCGGCGGGTTCGGTGTCCAGGTGCCGTTGTGGCCTGCGCGGTCGGCGAGCTGCCGGATCGACGCACTGTGACCCTGCGTCCGACCGCGGCGGAGCAGCCGTCGACGAAATGCCGTGGCCGGGCGACGGATGATCGTCCGAAGCGGCTGGGGAACCAGCGGGCGGCGGGCGGTAAGGCATGGGCGGGAACTTCCTACGAGACGGGGATTCGGCGCGGTGACCGGCGTTGGCCGACGAGCGGTCAGGCCAATCGCGACTGCGGTGAGACAGGCGACGTCGACGGCGGCTGTGTGGCGGGCAGCGCACCCAGTGCTGTGTCGAGCAGGGCCTTGGATGCGCGCCCGCCGGGTTAACCGGCTTCCGGTTCGTACTGGCCGCCGAGGTTGTCGGCCAGGAACCGCTCCGCGGCCGCGGTGAACCTCAGCTGGTTCGCCGGTTTCACCAGCCCGTGACCTTCGTCGGCGTACAGCAGGTATTCGGGGGGCACGCCGTTGTTCCGCAGGGCAGCGACGATTTGGTCGCTTTCGGACTGGGGGACCCGGGGGTCGTTGGCGCCCTGGGCAATCAACAGCGGGATCTTCATGTTGGCGCGTGGAATAGCGGTGAGCGCGACCGCAGGAATTCGGTTTCGCTCGGGTGGCCCACCGAGGCGTAGAACTCGGCGGCCATCGGGCCCCAGTGGGGCGGCATCGATGCCAGGAGCGTTTGGAGGTTGCTGGGCGCGCACAGGGCGATGGCGCAGCGGAACAGGTCGGGGGTGAATGCCGCGCCGGCCAGGGCCGCGTAACCGCCGTAGGAGCCGCCGTAGATGGCGACCTTGTCCGGGTCGGCGTGCCCGGCCTGCACGGCCCATTCCACCGCGTCGACGAGGTCGTCCTGCATCTTGCCGCCCCACTCGCGGTTGCCCGCGGCGGTGAAACTCTTGCCGTAGCCGGTGGAGCCACGGAAGTTGACCTGGATGCAGAGGTAGCCGCGGTCGGCCAGCCATTGCGCTTGCGGGTCCAGCTCCCAGGTATCCCGCATCGGCGGTCCGCCGTGCACGAGGAGCACGGTCGGCAGGTTTTCGGTGCGGCCCTTCGGAAATGTCAGATACCCGTGGATGTCGAGGCCGTCGCGGGCGGGGAAGGAGAACGGTTCGACGGGCGAGAGCCTGCCGGCGAGACGCGGGCGGTTGTGGAACAGGAACGTCGCCTCTCCGGTGGCCCGGTCGTAGATGTAGGTGGCAGTGGGGTCGTCGGCGTGGATGTAGGACACAATCCACGTGCTGTTGGCCCGGTTGGCGGAGACGACCTGCAGGTCGCCGTCATCGATCGCGGCCAGGCGGTCGAGGTCGTACCGGATCTCCGGGGACATGGCGTGGGTGTCCAGGCGTTCCCGCTGGATCGACACCGTCAGCGGCTGTTTCGTCGTCGGGTCGGTCCAGACGGAGTGGACGTCGTAGACCGGGTCCTCGGCGATGATGTCCTGCTCGCCGGTGTCGAGGTCGATCCACAGCAGACGGGCGGCGTTGGCGCCGGCCGAGGTCTTGACGAGCAGCCGGCGACTGTCGCGGTCGAACCCCACCGGCTCCGTGCTCAGCACGTCGGGCTGGTCGACCGTCAGCAAGTGGCACCATTGTTCGCCCCTGAGCACCAGGATCGTCAGGCCGCCTTCGGGTTTGGGGGCGAGGGCGCCCCGCACGTGCAGCTCGCTGTCGGCCACGAAACCGACGAACCCGGGGTTCTCCAGGACCTGATTCAACTCACCGGTCGCCACGTCAAGCTCGTAGACGTCGAACAGTTCGGGGCGGTTCTTGTTGAGCGCGATCAGCACCCGGTCGGTGATCTGCGCATCCTGGCCGACCAGCAGAGCCATGACGCCGTCGAACGGCGTCAAGTCCCGGACGTCGCCGGTGTGCACCGATACCGCGTAGAGGTGCGTGTTTTCGTCACCGTCCTCGTCACGGAGGTAGAGGAGGTGGTCGCTGTCGGGCGCCCACTCGTACTGCTGGATGCCGCGGTCGCGGTCGGTGGTAACAGGCCGGGCGCCATCGTCGGTGTCGGTGTCAGTGTTGAGAGGGCGTACCCACAGGTTAAGCACGCCGTCGTCGGGGGCGAGCCAGGCCAGCCACCGGCCATCGGGGGAGATCGAGGGCGTTGCGCGCTCGGGGTTGCCGAACAGGTCGTCGCGCGGGATGAGCGAGTCCGCTTTTCGTGCGGAGACTTGCGGGCGCTGGGTCGTACTGGTCACGCTGAGAGTTCTCCTAATCTTGGTCACTGGAGTTCATCGCGGGGTGCTGGGCCTGCGCGCAGCGTCATCGATCCGCGTGGTGCTCTGCGGCGGCGAACGTTATGCCCGCAGTCGTCTCGATGAAGTCCCGGTGGGCGGCGAGGTCGACGACGATGGCCGGGCTGGGGACCGTGTCGTCGCCGATGGCGGCGCCGCGGCTGATGAGACCCCGGATCAGCGGCTGCGTCTGAGTGTCGGGCGCGGGCACGGCCACCGCGGGCGCCCCGGAGTAGCCCTGGCCCAAGTCGGCCGGTTTGTCGGCGTTGGCGGCGCAGAACTCGTCGGGCCTGATCCCGCCGCCGAGCCCGGCGTGGCGGGTCACGGTGTAGGTGTCGACCTGGGTGAGCATCCCCCGGACCGCGGTGGCCGTCCGGCCAGCCCAGGCAGCTCACGGCAGTGCCCTCGGGGACTCGGCCGGCGAGCAGCCGGGCGGGGGCGACCATGGTCGGTTCGGCGAGCTGGAGCAGCGCGAGATCGGCATAGGGCTTGCGGCGGTCGGCGCGGGAGAGAGGGCCGGCGAACATCGGCTGGTAGTCGTTCTCGACCCGGTCGAGGATCTCGTGGCGGGCGCCGGCGCCCAGGTGAGGATCGCCGAGGAGGACGTGGAAGGTTTTCTCGGCGGTTGCGGGTTCTCCGGTTTCCGGTCGGTCGTAGGCCGGGCAAAACAGATGCGCGCAGGTGAGGACCCAGCTGGGCGCGATGACGACGCCGACGCCGGCGAAGTAGCCGCGCCGGTCGCCACCGTCGTAATGGATGGCGGCGACCCACCGGGCGTCGATCGGGGTCTCCGCGACGTGGGGCGGAGTGTCGAGCGCCGCCAGTGCCTGCCGGTACGCCAGCCGGGGCCCGGCCAGCGTCATTTTCTGCAGGGTGTCTTGCAGTGATCGGGGGAGCATGAGCGTTGTCCTTGTGTCGCAGGGATTGAAGTTCAGGGAAATAGGGACCCGCGTCGGGGTGCGGCCGCCGGCCGGTCTCTGGTGCAGCGCGGAGGTTCGCGAATCGAGCAAGTACCCGTGTCGCCGAGGCATAGCCGGCCGGCGAGCGCCGCGGCCCGGTGTGGCCGCCGCGTGCAGAGATCTGGGCGGCCACACCGGTACCGTGGATTACTGCGAAATCAGCTGGCCGCCGCGCGGTGTGTGGTAGCCGCGGGCCTGCCGGGGAGCAGTTGGTGGACGTGCTGGGCGATCCATGGCCCGAAGGTTGAGATGTTGGTGTAGATCGTCGGTGAGCTGCCGCAGTATTCGGTGGTGCCGCGGGAGACGGACCCGACCAGGTACCAGCTCGATCCGTGGTGTTGCAGCAGCCCGGAGCCCGAGTCGCCAGTGCAGGTGCCGCCGCCGGTGGGCGGGACACCGCCGCAGAGCTCGCCGGTGCCGATGCCGCCCGCGGCGCAGTTCTTGGCGGGCAGCAGCGGGATGGCGATCTGGGACAGGTCGGTCGGGGCGGGACCGGTCCAGGTGTCGGGGTCGACGTTGCGGGTGCCCCAGCCGATCGACAGCGCCGGCTGGCCGGGCGAGGCGGGAGCGATGCGGGCGGGTCGGATGCCGTCGAGGTGGCCGGCGAGGCGGATCAGGGCGATGTCCCAGATCCGGCCCTGGGCGTCGGGGTAGCCCCACTGCCAGTCCGGCGGGAGGACGATCTTGGTGCCGGTGCGGACGAGGCCGCCCTGCAGGCGGTTGGTGGAGCCGAACCGAGCGTGGTAGATCGTCGGGTCGCTGCGGTCGATGTCCTCGTCGCCTGCGGCGGCGCGGAGGGTCTCGAACCGGGCTTTGACCTCCTTCGGCATCCGCGCCTGCTCGGACGGCCTCGGCTCATTGGAAAGGCAGTGGCCCTGGCTGAGCGCAACCGAGGCCGGGGCGCCGTTTTCGTCGTAGCCCTGGGCGACGAAGGTGAGACCGCAGGAGTGCCAGTTCGGGTCGCCGTGGTCGAGCAGCTGCATCGAGCCGGCGCCGGCGTAGGCCACGGGCGCCGGTTCGCCGCCGACGATCTGCGGTGCGACGGTGTCGGTCGGCGGTGGGGGTGCGGCGGCTGCGGCGCAGACGCCGGCCGGCATCGACAGCACGGCGATGGCTGCTGCGACTGTCTTTCTGAAACGCACGAGCAGGAACGTCCTTTCGGGGTGATGAGTTCGGCGCGGTCGAGTGAATGCGACGCGCCCGATTCGGTGTGGTGTGCCTGGCCGCGCACGAGGATGGCTGTGCGCGGCCGGGCATCCACGGGATCTCGCACACCACAGAGGCTGAGTTCTCAACCGTGTGGGTGCACGAGAAATGACTGGCCACCCCCCCGGTGACCGGTCGAGTCCGGGCCCGGTGCCGCCGTGCAGGTAACCCAAGTGCGGCGGCACCGGTTCCGGATCCCTGTCTGCCCGCGAGGTCGGGATACGGGCGGTCAGGGAGCTGGCAGTTTCAGCCAGGGCGGCTCGGGAAGGTCCTCGTCCGGTCCTGGTTTCTGGGTAAGAACCGCGGCGGCGAAGTTCCCGCACACCGGTGGATCCGTCGGCGGTCCCTCGGGGTACCACGCGAACGCCGGGCCGATCCCGGGCGGCAGCACGATCGTGCCGTGGATCATCGCCTCGATCTGGGCCCGGGTGGCCAGGCTTCCGGTTCCGGGTCCATGGCGCTGCAGCGCAGCTTCGAATTCGCGGGCCTGGGCGGCGAGGTCGGGATGCTCGGGCAGGAACAGGTGCGTCATCGCCAGAAATGCGCCGGCAGGCAGCCGGGCTAGGTGGGCTTGCACCACCTCGGCGACGTCGGCGCGGCTGCCGCCGTGGAAAGACATCACCCCGCCCAGCAGCAGTGCGATGCGGTCGTTCTCGGGTGAGACCAGGCCCGGGTTGTCGCTGCCGGTGTTGTAGAGGGTGTCCCACATCGCGGTCGGGTCCCAGGGATCGGCGTCGACGGCGTAGACGCCGCTATCGGCGTGGCCGAGGGTGCGCAAGTGAGCGAGGGTCACTGGGTCGCGGTCGACGTAGATGACGTTTGCGCGTGTGGTGGACTGTTCGCGGTTGCGGGTGGCCGCTTCACGGCGGCGGACGATCGAATGCAGGTCGTCGTCACCGGCGATGTTGGGCAGGCCCGCGCCGGCGACCACGATGCTCGTGACGCCGTGGCGGGCGGCGAGGTAGGGGGCCGCGCGGTCGAGGAAATCCCGTTCGGACCGGAGCACGAATCCCGCGCCCGGCACCGACGCTACGAGCTTGCGGGCGGCCTCGCGTTCCCGGTCGTGAGCGAACTTGACGCAGGGCTTGAAGTGGCCGTCGCTGTTTTTGGCTTCACGGAAGGCGTCGTAGAGGTAGGCCACGTTGACGCGGTAGCGATCGACGCCGCACGGTCGCCACCACGGCGTGTCGTCCGCGCGGAGGTGGGCTGGAGCGGGGTGTGCGGTGCGGGGGTGGGTCATGGGTGCGGTCGCGCCTCGGTGACGTACAGGGATGGACACGGACGTTGCTAGCTGCGGGTGCGGGTCGCGGTGACGGGCAGGTGGGCGGGGCCGCGGGTCCAGGGCGAGGGGTGCAGCGGAACCGCAGCGGCGAGGACGGCCAGGCGCATGTCGGGTAGGCGGTGCAGCATGGTCTCGACGGCCGTGCGGACGATCAGGCGGCTGATCCGCTGCGCGGGGCAGGCGTGCAGTCCGACACCGAACGCCAGGTGCGCGCGGTTAGCGCTGTCGAGGCGGTCCTGTCCACCGGCCCGCGGGTCGGTGTTGGCAGCGGCCAGCCCGAGGATCAGCGCGTCGCCGCGGGCGATGCGCCGGCCGGCGAGGACGGTGTCGCTGGTGGCCCAGCGGGTCGGCTGGTTGGCCATCGGCGGATCGGTCCATAACACGTGATCCAGGGCGTCGTCGATGCCCAGGTGTCCGCCGCGGACTTGGGCGTCGAAGCGGGGATCGGTGAGCATGGTCCGCAGCGTCTGCGCGATCCACACCTGGGTGGTTTCCCACCCTGCTCCCAGCGTCAGCAGCATCGAGGCCAGAACCTCGGCGTCGTTGTGATGGCCGGGGTGATCGAGGAAGGCGGTGGTGAGGTCGTCGGCCGGTGCCGCGCGGTGCGCGCTGATGACGCCGGTGAGGATGGTTTCCATCTCGCCGAACAGGGCCTGGGCGTCCGCGCCGGAGCCGAACAGCGCGATCACGCAGGCCTGCAGCCGCTCGCCGAGGTTCGGGGTGATGCCGAACAGCGCGGCGACGGTGAGCATCGGCACCTGCGCGGCGTAGGAGGCGACCAGGTCGATCGACCCGTCCGCGGGGATCCGGTCGATCAGCCGGTCACAGGTCGCGCGGATGAGGCGGGCCGTGCGCTGCTCGCCGAGCGCGGCCAGGCCGTCGTAGAGCGGGGCCCGCAGCCGGCGGTGTTTGGCGCCGTCGGAGAAATACGCGTTGTCTCGGGGAGCCATGATCGGCAGGAGCCCGGAGCCCGGGCCGATGCGGCCCTCTCGCAGCAGGCGCCAGTGTCGGGAGTCGCGGGAGAAGCGCAGCTCGTCCCGGACCACGATTCGGATTTCCTGGTAGCCCATGACCAGCCATGCTGGGATTCCGGACTCCAGCTCGACCGGCGCGACCTGCCCCCAGCGCTCGCGCAACTGCCGGTAAGCGGCTTCGGGACGGGGGCATGCCGTGGTCGCCGACAGCGGGGTCAGGCCGGTCAGTCCGTCGAGGCGACAGTCGGTCGAAGGTGTGGTCATCGGGTTCGGGCCTCCGCGGCGTCGTGACAGGTCAGGGCATGGCTGACCAGGGTGATCAGGGCGTTGACCGACGAACGGCGGTCGAGGGCGTTGCAGTGCAGCAGCACCGCCTCGGGCAGGGCGAGCGCCTGGCGCACCTCGTCGTCGGCGTGACGGGGGGCGTCGGGGAAGTCGTTGATGGCCACGACGTAGGGCTGCCCGGTGGCCTCGAGCTGGTCCAGGACAGCGAAGCTCTCGTCGATGCGGCGCAGGTCGACCAGGACCAACGCTCCGATTGCCCCCTCGGCCAGGCCGTCCCACAGGGACCAGAACCGCTGCTGGCCGGGGGTGCCGAACAGATACAGCACGGTGTCGCCGGTATCGCCGAGGGTGACCCGGCCGAAGTCCAACGCGACCGTCGTGGTCGTCTTGTTCTCGACGCCGTGGAGGGAGTCGACTCCGACGCTGGCGACGGTGATCGGTTCCTCGGTGCGTAGCGGCGGGATTTCGCTGACCGAGCCGATCAGGGTCGTCTTGCCCACGGCGAAGGCGCCCACCACCAGCAACTTCGCGGATCCGGCCACGGTGTCGGGCACGTAGCTGATGCTGTCGGTGTCACAGCTTGCGGAGTCCGGCAAGGACCATCTCCATCAGTTCGCGTTTCGGCCCGGCATCCCGGATAGAGAGCAGTCCTTCGTCGATCAGGTCGGATGCCAGAACCCGCACCACGCTCACCGGCAGCCCGAGGTGGGTGGCGGTCTCGACCAGGCTCAGTTGCCCCCGGCACAGCCCGAGCAGGTCACGCTTCTGCGGGTTCGTCCGGTCGGGGACAGGCCGGTGGAGCAACGCGGACAGCAGGGTCTCCGGCCGCAGCCTGGCTTTGGGGTGAGTGCGGCCGCCGGTGAGCACGTAGGCCGGGACCGGGCCCGGCCAATACTCGTCGTCGGAGTGGGACATCAGGCGCGGGCGGGGGTGCTCAACGTGGATTCGCCGACCTGCTTGATCCGCTCGGCCATGGCGTGGGCGATGAGGCCGGGGTTGATGTCGGCGGCGGTCGCCACGGCCAGGCACGTCCGGTCGCCGGCACGGCGGACGAATAGGAAGCCGTCGGCCCACTGGGAGAAGTTCTGCTGAAACGGGCCCGCGAAACCGGCGAAGTCCTCCGCTGCGGCTGCGCTGGCCACCAGAGCTGAGCAGACCGCGGCGATCGAGTCGGCTCTGTCCTTGTCGATCCCGTCGGTGTGGGTCTCGACGAGACCGTCGCTGGTGATCACCAGGCAGAAGCGGACACCGGGGATCTCGCGCAGTTGCGCCAGCATCCAAGGGTCCTTCGTGGACGTCATCGTGTGCCCTCGCTGTCGGTCTCGGTGGACGCCTCGCCGGCCGTATGGGTGGTGGGTTCGGAGAGCGTGCCCTGGTGCACGAACTCGGCCATGAACTTGCCTTCGGCGACCGGGTCCGGTGGAGGTGCAGCCTGCGAGGCAGGTGTGCTCGTCGGGGCGCCTGCTGGCTGCCGCTGCGGGACTCGGATCGGCAGCCCGCCGGTCGTTTGCCCGCCGCTGGACGCAGCGGGAGCGAGCCGGTTCTCCAAGCCCTCGCGGTGCTTACTTGAGGTGGCCGGTGCGGGCGGCTGAGTGGGGTCCGGCTGCCGCGGCGCCGGTGTCACTGGGACGTCCGTACCGGCGGCGACCGCCACGAGCATGTGCTGGGGGACCGTCGTCACTGCGCGGACGCCGCCGTTGGCGGTGCTGTCGAGACGCACCAGGAACTCGTGCCGGCGGGCCAGCGCTCCCACGACCGCGAGCCCGGTCTGGGGCGGTTCGCCCAGTTCGTGCAGGCCCACGGGGACGCGGCCGGACACGCGGTCTTGGGCCCACGGCAGCCGCTCGGCGTCCAGGCCGTGCCCGTCGTCGTGGACCGTGATCGCCCAGCCGGCGTCCACCGCGTCGAAGGTGACGGTGACGGTCGTTGCGGGTGGTGAATAGCGGGTGGCGTTGTCCAGCAGCTCGGCGAGCACGTGGATCAACTGCTCGGCCAGGGTGTTGATCACCGCGACGTCCGGGTTGCCCGTCACCTGGACCCGGGGGTAGTCGACGATCCGGGCGCAGGCGTGCTGGACGACCTTCGCCAAAGGCTGCGGCTGCGGCCACTGCCGGCCCGGGAATCTGCCGGCCAGCACGGTCAGCGTTTGCGATGCCCGTGCTTGCGTGGCCGCGGCGTGGCCGAGGCTGCAGTAGTCGCGCAGTGTGTCCGGGTCGTCGGGATACCGTTGCAGGACCTGATTGGCGAGGTGCTCCATCTTGTTGGCGGTGGTCTGCCAGCGCTGCGCCAGCGACACGAACGCGCTGACGAGGCCGGCCTCACGGTCCCGCAACTGCTCGACGAGCATCCTCACGGCCGCCGCCGCAGCGTCCGCGACGTCGTTGCCGGTCGCCGCGGGCACGGGAGGGGGCTCTACGCCGCGGTTCACGGCGTCGAGCAGGCCGACGATGGTGTTCAGCGCCGTCTCGCGGTCGTGGGCCAGTTGCTCGAGTTCGCGCAGCAGCTCGTCACGGCCCTGGTCGGCGCCGCGGCGCCGTTCCCAATTGGTTTCGGCGCGTCGTGCGGCGTTGGCCAGCACATCGCCCGCGGTGGCCAAGGCACTGAGGAGCCGCGTGGGGGTGTCGTGGGTCATGGATGATCTAGTCCCGACTGTTCTGGTTGGGAACCTGCGGTGGGCGTGACGACCTCGGCGCGGTCCCGTGTGACGGTTTTTCCTCGTTGCCGCGGGCCGGCGCCGCTCGATCGCTGCCGAGGTGCGTGCGAAGGGGAGGTGGGGTGGCACAGCCGCGCGGGGTTAGCCGCGGGCTGGGGAGGGGGCGCCACCCCACCTCGAGTCCGGCTGGAGGAGAAGCCGGACACTGTGGACGCCGCGCCAGGAGGAGGTGGCCGCATCCACTGGTCGCGCGAACGCAGATTCCGTGCCGCCCGGCCCACGAACCCGCGCGTCGACACCGGACGGCGCCATGCTCGCCACCGGTCACCGCGGGCAGCGGGCGCGGTAGACCAGGCTGGTGACCCGCGCCGCGACCACGCGGACGGTGCCGCGCCGGCTGCCCTCACGGACTGCGCGGGGTCGGTGGCGGATGTCATGACGTCCTTCGTCGATAGATCAGTCCGACGTCGGCCAGGTCGCGGTATCTCGTGACGCTAGGCAACAACGGACACGGGCTCGGTAGGCACGGCGGTGCGGAGTACTGCTTCTGCCGGGCGGTCAGGCGTCGCCGACAGCGGTCGGTACCACGGTGGTCCGGCCCAGGTCGTACTCGGATTCTGCGCCGGAGAACCGTCGTCCTGAGTGGAGCGCGGCGACCTCTGCCTGCGTTCCATTCGCAGGATCATCAACTCAGACGACAATAGTGCAGAATGTGAGCTTGTCAACGCGAAGAACGCATTTCTGTACCGTTATTTGTCGGCTCCTACGAATAGGCTACGCGGGTCTACGTAGTGCGCAGTCGGGCACCGCGTAGACGTATGCGTGGATGCCGCGTAGTTGCATTCTCTCGGTCTACGACGCGGGTTTGGTCGGCCCGGCGCTTCCGGAGTAAGCGACGGCGCTTCTTGTCCTGCGGCACTGGACTCGCTGGCCGACACTACGTGCTTCAGGCCGAAGGCTACGCGCTGGCGAGGAGCCAAGTACGCGGCCTGAACTGCCACGACTGCGTGGTTTTCCGCATTGCGTGCAGGGTGAAGATCGCGGATTCTCAGTGAGGCGCGCCGGCGCGCGAGCATAAGAACCGGGCGTCTCATTGGCGGTGGATCCGCTGTGATCTGTGTTGGGCGCCGAAGGTGTGCTCATGGGTGGCCGCAGATCGCGCGAGCGCGGAATCGACGTATGGGAAAGGAACCTCGATGACGACGGACATCGCGTTTTACGGAGCGGGCTGGTGGGCTGACCCGCACAAGTGGGCGGCTCTGCTGCGGGAACGAGGCCCTGTTCATCAAGCGACCGTTCCATGGGGAGCACAGGAAATCCCGGTCTGGGTTATCGCGCGTTACGCCGAGGCGCGGGAGGCCTTCACTCATCCTGGGTTGTCTAAAGATGGCGGGGGACTGGTCGCCATCCTGGAGGACCACCTCACTGTGGACGGAAAGAAACCCGACCTCAGCGCCATGTTCAGGCTCCCGCACGTGGTCTTCAAGGATCCTCCGGAACACGCTCGTCTACACCGTGTGCTTGTGAAGCATTTCACCCGATCCCGGGTCGAGCGTATGAGGCCGCGGATCGAGCAGATGACCGCCGAGCTGCTAGACGACCTTCCGCTGGGGCGGGAGGTCGACCTCATCACTGACGTGGCTTTCTCGTTGCCGCTCAACGTGATCTGCGAGCTGATCGGCGTGCCGAAGCTGAAGCAGGGGGTGTTGCGTGCGTGGACCTACGCCCTGATGGAGGACAACCCCGACCGGGCTAAAGCGGCTTCCCGGAATATGCATGCGTACCTGCTCGAGTTGATCGAGACAGCGCGAGCCAACCCGGGCGAGGACCTGCTCTCGGCGCTGGTACAGGAGACCGACGAGGATCGCCTCAGCCTGGAGGAGCTGGTGGGCACCCTGTTCGTGTTGTTCGTCGCCGGGCACGAGACGACTACCGCGCTCATCGGTAACGCCATCGGCTGTCTGCTGGACGACGACGGCAACCTGTGGCGCGAGCTGGGGCAGCGGCCGTACCTGCTGCCCGCCGCAGTGAAGGAGTTCGCGCGATTCGACCCCGGCGTCGGCACCACGACGCAACGGTTCACGAAGGAACCTGTCACCATCGGCGGGATAACGATCCCCAAGGGCGCGATCGTGGTCATCAACTTGCTGAGCGTCAACCGGGACAGCAGGCATTTCGACCGTGCCGATGAACTTGTCTTCGACCGCACTGAGCCGAACCTGGCGTTCGGTCACGGCATTCACTACTGCCTCGGCGCGCAGCTGGGCAGTATGGAGACCGAGGTCGCCATCGGTGACATGACCCGACGGTTCCCAAACGCTCGTTTGGCTGTCGACCGGGATCAGCTGCGGCGCCGGCAACCGGTGTTGATCCCCCACAGCTGGGGCGATATGCCGGTGATTCTGGGCTGAGCGAGCAGTCGGTGACGCGTGCGACATCATGGCGGTTCGGGTTTCGTGCTCCCGGCAACCGTGGTGAGGTACCACGTGGCGATTCCGGTCCGGCTCGTCGTGCCCAGCTTGCGGTTGAGGTTCGAGATGTGTGTGCTGACAGTCCGGGGGGACATCGACAGCTGGGCAGCTATCGCCTCGTTCGTCTGCCCCTGGGCTATCGCCTCGGCGACTTGGAATTCGCGGGGGGTGATTCCATCGGGAAGCGCGCCGGGCTTGGGTACTGCTGCCAGCGGCGCGAGGGCCAGGGCGTTCATCTCCGGTGGGCACAGGTCCCGCCCGGCCGCGACGTAGCGGTCCCACAGGTCGTTGCCGCGCGAGTCCTTACCCAGCGCCTGCCGCCCCGCGGTCTCGGCCAGCCGCTGCAGGCGCAGGAACGATGGCAGCCCGAGCACGCTGGCCTGGGCCGACTGCTGGCGCGCCCGGGCGCCGCCCAGGACCTTCGCGGCTGTCGCGTAGTCGCCCAGCTGCGCGGCGATCAGTGCGATCAGCCACAGGCTCAAGGCCGGTCCCCACGCGTCGCCGACGTCTCGCTGGATACGAAACGCCTTCTGCGCCGAGTTGGCGGCGTGGCGCGGTTTTCCTTCCAGCAGCTCAACCAGCGCCCGCGACCACAAAGCCCAGGAGATGCTCCAAGGTGCTTGCGCAGCCCTGGCGTCCGCCAGCAGGGTCTCGCTCTCAACCCTGGCGGTGTCCAGGCAGTGCAACGACGCCGCCGACATCGTGAGGAGCAGACGAGCCATCCACTCGTCCGCCACGGCCCCGGCGGCCGCGTACGCGTGCGCCGCGCGGCGGAACAACTCCAGCGACTCGCGGGCGCGTTCGGGGTCCTGCTCGACCAGCCACAGCCGGGTGGCCCGTGCGGTGTCGAGCGGGCCGAAGGCGCCGTCAAGTTCGAGGGCGGTTACGGCGGCCTCGGCTTGGGCAAGCAAAGGGTCGGCGCTGGCCTGGTTGCCCTGAATCTGAGCGATCCACGCTGCCAGTGACAGCGCCGCCACCTGGTTCACGCTCGGATCGCCGCGGTGGCGGGACAGTCCCGCGGTGAGCATGCGGACATTCTCGTTGAGCCGGCCGCCGAAGATGAACGCGCAGGTCCGGCTCACGTGGATCGCCAGCTCCAGCCCCTGCTCGGGGGTCTGTGGCGTGGACAGGAGCCGCAGTTGGACTGCGATCAGGTCCGGCCGGAACTCGTTGAGTCGGATCATCCATTCGATTTGCTGTGTTCCGAGCCATTCGCGGCTTGCCTGCGCGGCCAGCGCCTCGAAGTAGGAGGTGTGGGCCTGCCGCAGCTGGTCGTCATCGTCGGGACCCGACACCAGCCGGCCGTACTGGCGGATCGTCTCCAACATGCGGTAATGCGGGCGGCCCCGACGCTCCACCGCCTTGAGGATGTACTTGCCGACCAGCGTAACGAGGAGTGACTCCACCGTGGTGTGGTCGAGGCCCACGTGGTGCGCGAGCGCGTTGACGGCGTCGAGGTCGAACGCACCTTCGAAGACGCTGACCGCCACCCACAGCTTCTGCTGGGGTTCGAGCAGCAGGGTGTAGGACCAGCGCACCATCGCCTCCAATGAGCGGTGGCTGTGCTGACCGGCTGTCCCGTGGTTCAGCAGTGACAGCAGGTCGGGGTGCTCGTTGAGGGCGCGGACGGTCATGGCGTTGCCGGGCAGCGTTGCCGCGGCGAGTTCGAGGGCGAGCGGGATGCCGTCAAGCCGGCGGCATAGCTGCGCGGCGGCGGGATAGTCGCTCTGACGGATTGTGACATTCAGCTCCGCTGCCCTGTCGATCAGCAACTGCAGCGCCTCGTGCACACCGTCGTCGCAGGCATCGCAGTCGCAGCTGTCCTTGTCGCCGACGCACAGCGGGGGGACCGGCACCAGGCGCTCGCCACGCACGCCGATCCGCTCCCGGCTGGTCGCCAGCACCTGCAGGCCGCGGGCCTTGCACAACAGCGTATTCAGCAGCGTCGGTACCGGCCCGGTACCGGGCGCCTCGCCGAGCAGGTGTTCGCAGTTGTCCAACATCAGCAGCAGTTGCCGGTCGCGGAGGTAGTCGCAGAGCCTGTCCAGCCCTGGTTGCGATGCGCTGTCCTGGATCGCCAGCGCGTCCGCGATCGCGCCATACAGCCGGTCGCCGCCTTCGCGCAGTTCGACGAGGCTGACCACGACGACGCCATCACGGTAGCTGCGCGATGAGGTCAAGTCGTGGGCAATGCGGTACAGCAGCCTGGTCTTGCCGAATCCGCCGAAGCCGGTCAACGTCACCAACCGGGTGCGGGGACGGGAGAGCAGGTCTCGGGCGCGGTCGAGCAGCTCGCTGCGGCCGACGAAGGAGTCCAGCTCCGCTGGCTCCGATTCGGACGGCTCGGGCGCGTCCCGGCTGTCGGCGTGGCGGTCCTCGGGGCTGGACGTCATCGGCGTCCCCCGACTGCGGCGGCGGCCGTCCGTCGCGTTCCTCGTCGGGCTCGGTCGGACCGGATGGCGTGGGTTCTTCCAACGTCCGGCGATGTTGACCGGCTCGCCGTCACACCGACCCCGATCATCGCGGGTCCGCCGCTTCGGAGACCCCGGTGGTGTCTGGCCGGGGGACGGCGTTGAGGCAGGGGATGCACGGCATACCGGTTCCGGCATCAACGTGTTCGGCGTCGCCGGGGCGGATCTCCAGGTCGCAGAGGGCCGTGAGGTGTTCAGGCATCGTTTCAGTGGCGGGTACCGGGATCAGGTGGACGACGCGGTCCGTTTCGCCGACGATCCGTCTATTCGGTAGTTCGACGCCGCGCCGCAGCCGTGCGCCGACGACACCGGGCACCCAGCCCATGACCGGCGAGGCGATCTCAGCGGGTTCCACCGCGGAAGCTATCGGCACTGCGCGACCTGCGATACGTGGCGAGACTGACGGGTTGTTCATGATCACCTGGTTGGTCGGTTATCGGGGTGACTGGAGCGCCTCGACCGCCGCGGGTGCGATGCCTACTGGCGGTCGAGGCGCGCGGACCGGACAGGAGGGAGGTGTGCGCATCGGCTGTCCGGGCCGGGCTGGAAGGCGGCGTCACAATCGAGGACGGTTTCGTCGGGTGCGCGTGCCGATGCCCGTTCTCCTCGTCGGCCAGCCGAAGGGCGAGCGTGTGCAGGGCGACGGCGAGGCTTTGATACATCGCGGGGAGTTCGATCGGAGCGATCAGCTCAGCGTCGTCCCACCCCTGCAGGAACCCGATGAGCCGCGCGTGGGCGTACTTCAACGCACGCGTTTGATTCGAGGAGCCGTGGAGGCGCCGCCGTGCTCTGTCAACGGTCGCGGTGATGTCCTGCAGTTGTGCGTGGGCGTGCTGCTCGGAGTACTGGTCATACCAGCGGACGTTCGGCATTGAGACGATCGCGTGCCGAGCCTGGATAACAGCGAGTCGTCGCCGCTCGCGTTGACGCTCCAGAAGCCAGATCATGATGGCCACCGCCGCGGAGCACGGGTCGCCGCGCGACGGAGGAGCACGTCGCCGAGCACTTGACTGTCCGTGGTGCGACGCCCAGCACCGCGCCCGAACATCGCCACGTCACGACCAGCATCACCCGTCATGACGCTGACTCCCGGCCGGTGGTGCGCGCCTCACGCAGGGAGATCGTCAGGGCAGCGCCCAAATGCTTCCGCAGCTCGGCAGCTCCGTTGGCACTGAAAAGGACCGGTTCTGCCGATGTCATCGAGCTGGTGAGCGCGATCTGGCCGTCGTCGCGCACCTCTACCTCGACAACGGCCGAACGACCATGCGGATCGACACCCTCAACGGTCCAGCAGGTAGACGCCGGGTTACACATAGTGAGAGACGGTACGAAGGTGCAGGTCACAAAGGTTTCCCGCTGGGAAACCTGGCTGAGTACGCTGGACCCATGGACTCGATCGGCACCACGATCCGTCGCCTCCGCCGCTGGCGCGGCCTGTCCCTGGACCAGCTCGCCGGCCTGTCCGGGTTGTCGAAGGGCTACCTGTCCAAGATCGAGAATGAACTCAAGGCGATCGATAAGCGGTCGACGCTTGTCGCGATCGCCGACGCGTTGCGGGTCAGCCTGTCCGACATCACCGGTGACGGCTTGGAAATCCGCGACCCGCAGGCCGACACCGCCATCCCCGCCATTCGTGACGCGCTGCTGAGCACCGACCTCGACGGCGCCGAACCACCCACCGGGGATCTCGATCAGTTGCTGTCGGAGACGCAGCTGCTCGCCGCATTGCGGCAGGCTAACCAGGATGCCGAGGTCGGCGCCCGACTCCCGGAACTGCTGCGCGCCCTGCACACGCATGTCGGCCAGCCGGAAGCTCTCCGGTCGCTGGTCACGGCGACGCACACCACGGCTTTGCTGACCAAAGGGCTGGGTGCCTTCGAGTTGGCGTGGATCGCTGCGGACCGTGGCCATGACGCCGCGACCCGGCTCGGTGAGCCCGGCTGGATAGCGCTCGCTGAGTTCGCGCGCACCCAGGCCCTGTCCGGTCTCGGCGCGCACAAGCGAGCAGGCAAGCTCGCCGAACGCGCGCTGGCCTACGTGCCCGCCGACGCCTACGACGTACGAGGAGCGCTCACGCTGACCGCGGGATACACCGAGTCCGTATTGGGCGGGGACGCGGCAGCGGCGCTCGACGAGGCCGCCGGCCTGGCCGAGCACGTCGAGTTCGGCAACCGGAACTTCCTGCTGTTCGGCCCGGCCAACGTCGTTCTGTGGCGCATCTCCTCCGCGCTTGAGCGAGGCGATCACGCTGAAGCCGCGAGCCTTGCTGCGACGCTCGATCCGGCCGATCTGACGATCGACTCGCGCCGCACCACGTTCCTGATCGAGCACGCCCGCGCGCTGTACGGCATCCGCCGCCCCGACGAGGAGGTGCTGGCACTCCTGGTCCGCGCCGAGAAGCTCGGCCGAATTCGGACGCGGACGAACCCGTTTGTGCGGGAGATCATCTCCACGATGCTTGCCCGCGCCCGCCGGGAGAACGTGGCCCGTGAGGTGCGCGGAATGGCTGACCGGATGGGGCTGATCAAAACTTCCTGACTGACGGCCACGACGTCGCTTGCAACGCGACCTGCCCGTTCCAGCGGGACCGAGGCAGCCGCCACCACAGAAACGACGCACGTGTCGTCGACGTCGACGACTGAACGCCCGTTGACCATCTGGGAATGCCAGACTCACTGTGATCACCATGCTCGTCGCGGGGAGGATCAGTTGGCCGCAGCGAGCGAGGAATGATCTTCGCTGTAGCAGCTGCGTCCAGAAAACCATGATCAAGTGCGTCCGAGGCAGATGACATTTGGTGACATTCGGCGAGAAGGATGGCGCGCGTGGTCCGACACGTAACGATCACTGGTACTCGTTCGCTCTCTGTCGAGACTGAGCTATCCAGGATCTTCGACAGCTATCTCCGGCCGTTCGCCGACCCGCACGCTCACTTCTATGTGGGGGGCGCAGCGGGCATTGACACCGCCGCGTTGGACTGGCTGGCCGACTTCACCCAAGCGTCGCTGAGCGTCGTTGTGCCCTGCATGGTAGCCGACCAGCCCGCGGTGGCAGCTGCCTCGATCCGCCGATGGCAGGAGGACGGCCGCTTGGTCGAGGTTGTGGAACTGGGTGCAGACCGATTGAGCGCTGTGGCCTACCACGCTCGTAACCGGTGGATGGTGGACCGCAGCGGCTTCGTCATCGGATTCCCGCGGGGCACTGACCCGTCCAGCGGAACCTGGTACACAATTAACTACGCAGCCGAACAGGGCAAGCCCCGGCTAATTGCGCCCGTCTAATACCGACCGGATGGTGTACTGACCATTGTGACCACGACTGATCGGCAGTCCGGAGCGCTCCTGCTGCGCCATTTGCGTGAGAGGCGCGGCTGGTCCTGGACCGACCTGGCTCGAGCACTGCGGGATACCGCGCAGCAGCTCACGGTCACCTCCTTGATGAACCGACATCTCGCCAGCATCCAGCGCACCGTCGCCCGGTGGGAAAGCGTCTCCGACCGAACCAGCCCCGGCGACCGCTACCAGCTACTCTTGGCGCAGCTCTACGCTCGAACCCCGGCCGGAGACCTGGCGATCGGACCTGGATCCGACTTCGCGACCCTGCTCGACGCGCTTCGTCACTTCGGGACCCCGTCGCAGCGAATTCAGCATCTCGTTGATCTCGTCGCGCAGAGCGGTCAGAATCATGGCGGCGACCTGCTGGTTGCGCTCGCCCCTGCGACACTGCCGACTGTCGGGGCGGTCCAGCGCGACCCCTCGACGCTCGACCATGAGGTGGTCAGCCGACTGCACGGGTCGGTCGCGGCGATCAACGGCCAGATCGGCGGAGCGCCGTTCGTTCGCCTCCAACTCCAGCTCGCGCCCATCGTCGAGGCCTGCCGACGGTTCCTGGAGCTTGACCAGGTGGGGCCGCGCCGCGAGTTGCACCTGCTCGCCGCTGCTGCGTACTCGCTCGCCGGCCGCCTGGCCTTCGAGACCCGAGACGACGAAGCAGCCATGGCTCTGTACACCGAAGCGACCCGAGCAGCTGGATACCTCGCGGACCGAAGCCATCGAGCCGCGATCCAGACGAGCCACACCATGGTGACCTTGCATGCAACCGACGACCTGGCCGCAGCTCGGACGATTGCTCGCGCCGCGACCGTCGATGCGCACCGGGGCCCCAGCTACGCGGTCCGGGCCCGCGCCCACGCGGTACACGCAGAAATCAGCGCTCGGGCTGGCCAGACCCGCGAGGCAGTTGTTGCTTTGGACCGAGCGTGGAAGACCGTCGAGCAGTTGGCCGTCGATGATCCGCACGGCGGGTTCAACGCCGACCGCTTGAGGGGGTTCGATGGTCTGTGCGCCCTCCACGCAGGCGACGCGGGCCAGGCGCACGACAGCCTCAGCCGGTCGGTTGCCGCACTGCGGTTGTCGCGCGATGCTGTCCAGCGCGGCATCGTCAGCACCGACTTGGCGCTTGCGCGACTGCGCCTCGGTGACCCAGCTGCTTGCGTCGACCTGCTGCACAAAGCCGTCGACATTGCCGCCACAACGGGTGGCCGAGTCGCCGCTCAACGTATCCGGCTGGCTCGACGCGACCTCCGGCCATGGCGATCCGAAGATTTCTTGACTGAACTCGATGACCATATTCACGACACCCTGGTTGGGCGCTGATGGTAGAGGCGCTGCACGATACCGGGCTGCGGTAGAAGATCTGCTCGAACCGGCGCAGCTGGCCCGGTTGCTGGGCGCGGACAATCCTGCAGAGAGTTAGTGTCCGAAGACCACCGCTTTCGCCCCGTGGGTAAGGACGCCTTGTTCGGCGTAGGACAGGCCGATTCGGTTCCAGTGAAAGATCACGTGGTGGGCGAGGACGGCCCGGAGGCCGCGTTCGAGTTTCCCGGCCCGGGCTAGTGTGCCGACCTCGGTGCCGGCGTTGTGGAACGCGCTCAGCCATACACCGATCCCGGCGAGCTGACCGTGCGGTCCGGCCAGCGGGCTGTCCGGGTTCGCATCGACGGTCATCAGCCGCAGAAGACCCGCCTGTACGCGACGGAGGTGCTCCGGAGCGATGTCGGGCGGCAGGGGCCGGTTTTCGGCGACGCGAGCCCAGACGTCGCCTTGCTCGTACCAGTCCTGTCCGGCCGCGCGCAGCATCACGCTGCACAGCAGGACGGTGTGTTCGCGCCGATGGTCACGAGGATGGGCCATGTGGTCGAGGATGTGCTGGCTGTCGTTGTGGAACAGCATGTGCGCCACGCTCATGCCGCTGCTGCCGCCGAAGGCATGGATTTCGGGTTCGTAGATCGCCTCGACCCAGTTGGCGATCCCGCCGCCGTTGTCGTGCAGGTTCTCCAGCGTACGGGCGACGACGCGGCGAGCCTCAGCGTCGGCGTCGGGTTGGTCGGGCAGGTAGCGCAGCCGCCAGCACGGCGCCTTGCGGATGAACCACCACGCCTTCGCGACGGTGTTCATGACTGGTCGGAGCCGGTCGGCGGTGATCTTCTCGGCGGCGGTGTAGTCGGTGAACTCGACGGTGACCTGCTGCCAGTGTGTTTCCGGTTGGAGCGGTGGGCCGTCGGCGGTGTTCATGCTGGTCCTCCGGTCGGTTTCACGCGAGCAGCAGGCTGGAGTCCCAGCGTGATCGCGGGCCGGTGCCGGTGGCGGCGGTGAGCAGGGCGAGTGCCGCGCCGGTACGTCCTTCCAGGAGTTCGACGTTGTGCGGCCCAGCCTGCACCCGGGCCTGCAGAAGCGCGGTCAGGGGCGGCAGCTGCCCGGCGAGCCCGGGGGTGGCGGCGTCGCTGGCGGCACGCCAGGTGGTGTGCAGCAGGCCGGCGGCGCCGTGGCAGAGGCTGGGGTCGATGATCCGCGACAGCTGGGCAGGGTCAGTCAGGCAGCCGAGCAGGGCGGTCTCGGCTGTCTGCTGGCGGGCGGTGTCGCCGGTGGCAAGCGCGGCGAGTTGCTGGGCGCGCGCGATGCCGGGTGTTCCGTAGCACCAGGACGGCTGCAGCGGGCCGGGCTGGTCGCACCGCCCGTCGCGGGCTTCGGCGACGGTGATCGTGCGTGGCCACCACGGGCCGTGGGTATGGGGTTGCTGCCAGCAGTCCAGCCAGGTGCAGATGCGGGCGATTGCCTCGCGGTGCCGGTCGACGAGGATGCCGCGGCGCAGCGCGAGCGCGAGCAGGGCGAGCGGGCCGGTGATGCCGTGGGCCATGCCGAAGTTGCCGTGCCCGCCCGGATAGTCGGCCGGTGACTGCCCGGTCGGGCCGTGCTCGGTCCACCAGCCCGGCAGCCCGTCGGCGTCGGGCAGGGGATCGGTGAGCCGGACCAGGTAGGCCAGCACCGCGGTGGTCGTCGCGTGCTCGGGCGAGTGCAGCAGGTGGTAGGCGCCGAGTCCGGTGAGGCCGCGGATCAGATCGAACTCGGCCAGCGCAGGACGTTCGCCGCGGTCGATGCGCTTATGCGCGGCCGAGAGCCGGACGCGGGTCAGCTGATGAGTTGCGGTGTCGAGTTGGGCCAGGCCGCGCCGATAGCGACCTGTGCCCTCGGCCGCGGCCCGGGTGACGAACGCCAGAGCGGGTACGCCGAAGAACAGGCACGAGCCGGAGCCGCCGTTGAGGTCGCCGGCTGCGGCGCCCGACAGCCACGCGTGTGCGGTGCTCCACCGGCTGGAGTGGGCGAAGGCGCGTTCGGTGTGCAGGAGCGCGATTCCGGCGCTGCCGCCGGCCAGTGATTGCGGTTGCGGGCGGTCGATGCTGTTGTGTGCGGCGAAGGCGGTGTGTGGGTCTGCGAGAGCTGCGGCGATGTCGTCGGCCAGGGCCAGCATCGACGGGTCGGGGTAGTTCATGAGCGAGCCTTCGGGCGGGTGGTCTGGCTCAGGGCGGCGGTGCGGGCGAGGCGGTGGCAGATCCGCTCGAGGTCCGGGGCGATCCCGGAAGTGCGGATGCAGTGCAGGTGCAGCAGTGATGCCAGCACGCCGTCTGGAGTGGGCGCGCCGGAGGTGGTGGTGAGCGTGTCGCGGTAGGTGGTCAGCGCTGCTCGCCGCCGTTCCCACGCCGCCATGATGTGCTCGCCGTCGGGCAGGCCGCGTACCGCGTCGGTGTACGGGTTGGCCAGGTGCAATGCCTGATCGAAGACAGCGCGGGCGGGCGCGGCGATCGGGTCGGTGGCGATGTGCTCGATCAGCCACGCGGCACCCGCCGTCGTGTCGCCAGTGAACCCGGCAGCGAGGTCCACCAGGCTCGCAGCGGTCAGCGCCCGGACGTCCGCGAACTGCGGGCCGCTCACGTGGGTGCGTTGCGCGAGCGCGGCAGCGGAGTCCGCGGCGAATACCGCTTCCGCGGCGATCATCGCCGGACCGTGCCCGAAGCGGCCGGTTTCCGGGCGGTACGTGTCGAGCTGCATCGTCGCGATCAGCCCATTCCGACGCAGCTCCGCAGCCCATCCGCCGACCCGGGTCGCCACCTCGCCGAAGCCTCGGGGGCCGGTCAGGCGAATGCGCAGACGCAGGTGATCGTCAGGGTCACGATAGGGCAGGAACCACCATTGCACCGGCCCGCCGAACGTCCACAGCAGTTCCCGCAGGTGGGCGGTGAGCAAGGCGGTGTGCCGATCAGGGTGGCCGTAGAGCTTGCAGAAGAGCCACTTTCCGGCGCCGGGGAGGTGGTCGTCCTCGGCGGTGGTGGCGATGATCGGTGTGATGCGCGCCGCGATCGCCGGCCATGTCCGGGCGCGGGTGGTGGCCAGCGGGACGACGATCTCATGGGCATGTCCGTCGATCCAGCCGAAGTCCTCGGCAGCAGGACCTTCGTGCACGGTGGCCCGGCCGTGGCGGTCGAGCTGGGCTCGCAGCAGGAAGAGGTGCGCAGGCTCGTCGAGGTTGAGGAGAACGCGTTGGTCGTTGCCGCCGAGGTAGACCGCAGCTGGCACCATCATCCGCTCCCGCCATCCGCGCACCCCCGTTGTCCACTCCGGCCAGGACGCGGCCGTGTCCGGGAGGTCCGTGCTGGTGAGCGTCCAGCGGGCGGGCGATAGAACTGTACGGCGGTAGGTCAGCCGGGGCAGGAACGGCAGCTGGCCAGCGCTTCCCCAGGAGAACGGCCGGCACACGGCGGTCCGCGCGGTCGTGAGCTCGCAGACGAACCGCAGCAGCGGATGCGCGAAGTTGGTGAACTCGACCGCGCTGAACACTTCCGGCTCGACTGGCCGTGCCCGGGAACGGGACCACAGATACAACCGGTGCGCATCGCCGACGACCAGCAGGTCCGACGGCGTCAGCACACCGTCGATCTCGGGCCGGTGCTCGCCGATCGAGAGCAGATCCGGCAGGATCTGCGGGCTGCGGGCGACGTTCTCGGTGTCGGTATAGAGCGGCGGGCAGGACGCTTGGACCCGTAGTGCTGCGGCGTTGACCGTGGGCAGTTCGGCGTAGGCCCGGATGAAGCGGCTCCGCTCGGCGGTGTCGAGCAGGTCGAGGAAGCGGCCGGTGGTCGTGCCGGCGGCCCGAAACGCACCCGACACGACCAGCTCGAACTCGCCGGCGTCCAGCGCCGCCCGGCTTGGAGCGTGGACTCGGACCGCGAGTTCGGTGTGTGGAGGGAACTGTGCCCGAGCCACGTCTGCGGCTTCCAGTTCGGCGATCGCCGCGTCGTCGAGAGCAACCGCGACGCGACGATCTAGGGCCGCGAGCTGGACCAGCCGTGTCACGGCGGCATCACGGTCGGTCACACGCGGCGCCGGGCGCTCCAACAGGGAATCTCGGTATCCGGCCGGGAAACCCAGGCCGATGTCGGGGTTGACCAACTCCAGCAGCGGCACGGCCGCGCCGATGCCGTAACGCTCCAAGAAGCGGGCGTGGTAGTCCACCCAGATCGGATTACCGAACGGGTGCGGCGTCAGCCGCGCCAGCACACCCGCGGCCCGAGCGGCCTCGGTGACGACCGCTTTGGGCAGGACAACCTCGGCGTCCATACGCAAATCGACCGGGCCGGAATCGTGGGGGCCGACGTGTTCACGCAGCGCGGCGAGCGTGCTGGCCGAGGCCGGGATGTCCTCGGCGCGGATGTCGGTCAGGACTGTGCGGACGTGGGCGAGCGGGTCGGTGACGGTCACGGGCGGGCGCAGGCTGCTGATCAGGACACGCTGCTCGACCAGTTGGCGCAGCATTGCCGTGATCACCGGCGTGGCGGTGCCGGGATATGTGGCGGCGAGCCGATCGGCGAGGTCAGCCAGCTGGATGGGAGTCTGTGCCGTGTGGGTGGTGAGCTCGATGGCCGCCGTGAGGCGGATCGACACCTCGGCTGGGTCGAGGCGGGCTTCGGCCGGGCCCGGCGCTTGGCGCAGGCCGATCACGAGGCGGTCGTCCCGCAGGATCGCCGTGTTGTTCAGCACGACCGACAGCCGTTCGGCCAGTCCCGGGCATTGCTCCATTTCGGTGATCACACCGGATAGCCACGTTGCCTCGACGCGGGTAGTCAGGCGGTGGTCCTGACCGATCCGCACCCTGGCGGTCGCGCCGTACGCGGCGGGTGCCACCCCGGCGAATCGGCCGAAGGGGGTGGCTCGACTCGATGCCCGCAGCCGATACCGCAGCACCGACTCCACGGCGCTGCGGACTCGACGCGGCCGCTGCTCGTGTCCGCCGCACACCGACCTGACCCGCCGCGCGAGACCCGGGCTGGACGCGGTCACCGCCTGCGCGAACGCCGTGTCCGACCAGACACTGCTGAGCCAGTCGCGCCAATGCAGCACTGTCCCGGCGGTCAGATCCGGCCAGCCCTGAGTGTCCACACTGGATGGTTGAGCGGCGATCCGGAGCATGGCTGCGTCGATGGCGGTGTACAACGTCAACAACCCCTTCATGAAGACGACGGCTTGGTGGGCGGTGTGTGTCGGACACCTCGCCCACCAAGCCGTTCACCGGTCAGCGCACCGCGGATCAGCAGGTGCTGTTCGAGCAGGCGCTCTGGCAGGTCGAGCCGCAGTTGTCGTCGGTGTTGCGCATCAGGTCGGCCACCACCGGCCCGGACGCGACGATGGTCAGGTCGAGGTCGAGGTCGAACTCGGTATCCGGTCCTGCGGCCGGAGCCGGGGTGTGCTGCAACGTCATGCCGAAATCTCCTCTACAGCGTTCGGTGAATCATGCGGATGGGACTACCTGCCCGGTCCCCTTGGTCAGGACGGGGACGGCCAGGAAATCAGGACGCGCGTGTGGTTCTTCTCGATCAGGCGGCCCTCGCCGATCTCGGCGTCGGGAGTGCCAGCCGGGAACACCTCGATCCGCGCGCCGGGACCGTGCCGGTGCAGGCGGTCCCACTCGCGGATCAGCGCGACATACTCCTCGGCGACGGCCTCGCCGTCGCGGCCGTGACCGTAAACGACGAACTCGAAGGGCGTGCGGTCGTCCGAGGTCGCCTGCGAGGCTCGATAGGCGAAGCTGCCCCCGGCCAGCGCCGTTTTCGCGCCCATCCGGGCCGAGCGCTGCACCAGTCCGGACTCGATCGCATCGGGCGTGGCCACGAGCAGCCCGAAGTCGTCCAACGCGGTGGCCAGGAAGAGGTCCAGCTCGTCGAACGACTCGAACCCGCCCACCTCCACCCCCGATTCACGCACGACCCGCGGCAGGCTCAGTGCGTCGCTCAGGGCATCGGCATCCACGACCTGGTCGCCGTCCACGCGCAGCGCGACGTCCTCACCGGACAGCAGGACTAGCCGCTCGGCGTTGGCGCCCGCGCCCAGGATCGGAACGAATCCGCACAGCACGTAGCCGCGGCTGACCAGGCGGCCCTGCTCGCGGACCAGCGCGACCGAGCGGGTGAGCCCGCGCATACGCAGCGGAACGACCAAGAGACCGCCCTCGGCCAGTTGCTCGGCCCAGGCCGGCGGAATGTCCCACGCTCCCGCGGTGACGATGATCCGATCGAACGGGGCGTGCGCGGGTACGCCCCCCTCGGCATCCGCGCGCAGGACCCGGATCTGGGTATACCCGGTCTGGGCGAGGAACTCGGTGGCGCGGTTGGTCACGAACGGGTCGATGTCGACGGTGGTGACGTGCCCGCCTGTGCCGACCAGTTCGGCAATAAGCGCGGCGTTGTAGCCACCGGACCCGATTTCCAGTACCCGCATTCCGGGCTGGATGTCGGCCTGTTCCAGCATCATCGCCTGAATCCGCGGCGCGGACACCGAGCTCGTCGCGAGCCCGTTCTCGTCCCGCTTGGTGATGACGACGTCGTCGCGGTTGTAGACCTGCGCCAGCGGCGCACCGGGGGCGAACGCCTCGCGCGGCACCGTGGCGAATGCCTGGATCACCGGGGCGGTGCGCAGTTCGTCGTGGGCGCGCAGCTGGTCGACCAACGCTGCGCGCAGCGCGGCGGCATCCTGCTCGGTGGCGGTCCCGTCATCTCGTAAGGTGTTCACTCGATCACTCTTCCAGTAGATGTTCCCCGGCTGCGGGTGCACGCGCCGGGAGGATCAGGTGACCGCCGGGCGGGGCGGGCGAAGGCTGTGTCGCCCGGGTGCAGCGGTGCGCTGGACGGTGTCGCCGACGAGATCGCGGTAGGCGGCTTTCCATACCGTGCACCGCGCCCGGCGCCGCCACGGCGTCGCCGCACAGGAGCGGCAGCGGCCGTGCTCGTCTGGCTCATGGTCGGCCAGCAGCGCACGGAACGCGCCGGTCAGCCGCACGATCTCGGAGTCCGCGAGGGCGGCTTTGCTGTGCTGGTCGCCCTCCTCGGCGAGGCGATCGAGGTAATCCAGCCGTCCGAACACCGCATCGCGGAGGGCGGAGCTCAGCACTTCATCCATCGTCGTGTTCCTCGCCGAAGGTGCCGGCCTCGGGCGGCCACGCTCGCGAATCGCGCGGCGTAGCCGACGCCGCGGGCGGAGGCCACAGGCGCGGATGCAGTTCCAATGGGACGACGTCGCCGACCCGCAGGCGCGCATTGTGCATCCGGTGCGCTGCGTCGTAGAAGTAGGTGCACGGCCAGAACCGGGCCGCGCACGTCGGGCAGACCGCCGGTGCGCCGGGCTGGGGCAGGTGCCGGGTCAGATCGTTGATCGCCTCGGCAGCACGTCCGGCCGGACTGTCCGCCGCGACCATCAACCCGGCCATCGGCCGGATGTTCGCACCCTTCATCGCGGTTCACGCCAATCCCACTCGGGCAGCCCGACCGCGGCCCACCGGCCGAACCGGTCGATCAGCACCGCGCACGCGGCGTTTCCCCGCTGCTCGGCGCGGATCTCGGCGGTCATGGCGTGCGCGTCGGCGTCGGGATCACGAGAAACTCGGTGGACCTGCGCGCGCATCCCGATGTTCGGCGGCCAGGGCGGAGGCCGCGGCCAGAACCGGGGTGCTGGTAGCCGCCGGGCGGGGCGGTGGCGAAGGCGCGAACCACCGCGGCCGCGAGCGGCGGCGAGGGTGTGCTTCCCGCCGAGGTCGTCATGGGGACCGCGGTCACGAGAGTCACGAGGCCCACCCGCTCGGCCCAGCCATGGGTGGGACCGGTCGTCCGGTCATCTCCCATTGGGTGAAGTGGACGACGATGCGGTCCCACAGGCCTGGCTCGCCGACTTCGGCGACGTGCATCCGGACGCGGTGTGTGCGGTCGTCCCAGCAGGCCAAGACCCGCACGGCCGCCCGGGCGGTGGTGCTCGTCGATGCGCCGCTGCAGGGTGCGGCGCCGGTGCTCGACAGTGGGCAGGCCGGCGCGAACGATCGCAGCCGCGGCTTGGTGCTCGATGCCTGGCACGAAGCATGCCGGAATCAGCCGCGAGCGCTGCAGCTCGGCGATCACATCGGCATGGCGATCGACGCGGCGAGTCCCTCGCCTCATGCGGGTGATGAGTTCGGACAGGGAGGGCCTAGCCGTCGTCAGGAGTGCGGTCATCAGATGGGCTCCTTCACGATCGGACTCGATCAGGTTGGGGAGATGAGAATCGGTCGGCGGTCGCAGGTGATGCGGCGGTATGCCGGCAGTCTTGCGGTGTGCAGACCGGCTCTCCCACGACTCCGTTGCTCTGGTCCGTGCTCCGCAGGTCTCCGTCGTCGGCTTGTCCGCGTAGGCGTCGATCGCGTCTTCCGTCCGGCCCTGATGTCGTGGTTGATACCCCTCAACTGTGTGTCTGATCGAGATTCGATTGCCTAGTTTAGTGGTATTAACTAGATGCTAGGGTGCCGCGAGCGAGCCAGTCAAGAGGTCTAAACTCGGGAGGGTGAGTATCGATCGCGAGTTCGACGAGCTGCGCCTCGACCCCGATCCGCTGCGTCGCGGGCGGCGGGCGACCGAATTGCTGACCTACTACAACCAGCTGGCCGCTGAGCTCGCTCGCATCCGCCGCCACGCGATCGAGTGCGCTCGAACCGACCTCGCCATGAAAGACAAGGACATCGCCCCGGAGGTGGGGCTGACCAAGAGTCGGCTCTCCCAGCTGATGAAGACCGCGCCGGCCGCCGAACGCCTCTTCTATGGCCATGGTCCTGTCAGCATCAGCGTGCCGTTCCGCTATCAAACCACCGATCGGGAACGCCCTCTGATCGCAGCCGAAGACGCCGAGGCTGCTGACCAGCTGGCCGAGCTGCTCCACTCCTTGTCCTTCGTCGTCACCCGCCGTCAGATCGAACCCGAGCAGGCAGCGCTCCCTGACGGCGACGCCGTTGTCGTCTGTGGACCGAAATCTGCACCGGTTGGCGCGCATCTGCTCGAAGCCGACCCAGCACTGCGCATGGTCCAGTCCGGATCTCGCTGGTGGGTCGAGGAGATCGGCACCGGTGTTCGGCACGGCTCTCCGGCGGATGAACCCACGCCACAATCTGGCGACATTGCCTATCTTGCACGACAAATCCGGAACGGGCGGGTGGTCGTGCACATCGCTGGAATTCACACGATCGGCTCCCTCGGCGCCGCTCATTTCCTGGCCAACAATCTCGCGGCGCTGTTCACCATGACCGGCGACGCGTCCTGCTCGATGGTGATTCGTTGCTTCGTCGATGAGCGGCACGTCACTGCCAGCGAACTCCTCGCCGGCCCCTTCATGTGGTGAGCCGCGTGGAGACAGCATCCGCTCAGCTTCCGGCAATCCACGCCAGCGATGACAAGATCATCACCATGGCCAACGGTGTGATCATGCTCGACGGGGCCTCGGCGTTCGTGCCTGTGCCAGTTCCTCCTGCGGTCTATGCCGCGAAGCTCGGCGCACAACTCAACGACCACCTCGCTCGCGCGCCCGGCGGAGACCTTGTCGAGGTGCTCGCGGAGGCAATTCGCGACATCGCTGCACGCTTGGATCTTCGCCCGGGCGAGTCGCCCTCGAGTACGGTCACGATCGTGCGTGAGCACGACGGCTGGCTCGATCTGTTGCTGTTGGGCGACAATCTCGTCGTGCTGCCCCAGGTGATCATTACGGACACGCGACTCAGCCGGCTCGATCTGGAGCCAAGCAGGCGGTACCGGCGGCGCCTCGCCGGTGGCTCCGGGTTCGACGCGGCTCACCGAGCCATCCTGCGCGAGCTGCAGACGCAGCAGGCCGCTCGTCGCAACCGGCCGGGGGGATACTGGATCGCTGAGGCGGAGCCTGCCGCAGCGGCGAACGCCCTCGTCCGCCGCTTCCGAACCACCGAAGTCCCGTGGGTCGGCTTGGCCACCGACGGCGCCTACAAGCCTATGCAGCACCTTCACCTGGACGACTGGCCGCAGCTGGCATCCGCTGAACCTGAGGTCCTCGAACAGGTCCTGCGCCGATGCGAGAAATGGGAAGCTCAGGACGACCCTGCAGGGGTGGACCTGCCGCGTGCCAAACGTCACGACGACAAGAGCATCGCGATCGCGATGCCCACGACACAACTTCACACAGCCGATGCGATCACCAGGTGACCTCGGCTGCAAAACGATCATGAGCTGCGGAAGGCGGCTACGCAGTCGCGCTCGCACGGCCACGTGCAAACCCGCGCGCCACGTGGTCGCGAGGTCGGGGTCGAGCGGGTTGACGGTGCGTTCGTACTCGTCTTGGTGTGGCCGGGGCAGCAGGTGCAGCAGCGCTGTTCGGTTCTCGTCGTCGAGGCGCTCGACGTGCCAGCGGCCGAATTTGGCAGATCCGATCCGCACGTCGACAACGACGTCGAACACCGCGCCGGCGGTGGAGGTCGCGTACTTCGCCGGCTCGGTTCCCGTCGTCACTCGGATGCCCCGTAGCGCGCTGTTCTGCGCGATCGAGCAGGTCGCTTGCCGTACGGTCAGGTCGATGCCGGTGGCCGCCGCGAAGTGCCCGCTGTGGAACGGCTCGTGAAGGCATCCGCGGTCGTCGGTGAAGGCCGTGGGAGTGACCTTCCACGCTCCGGAGATCGGTAGCGACTCGATTCGTGATTCCATCCCCGTTCCTTCCCAGATCGGCGCGTCATGGCGACAGTTCGACGCTAGGAAGCCGGGGAAAGTCGAGGTGGGTTCTGTGCCAGCTCGGCACGGTTGTGCCGAACGGGCACAGCGCCCTTGAGAGGGTCACCGAACCGCTACCCTGGGTTAGTCTTCGTTTCCGGCGGTGGAGGGCGCCTGATGCTCCCGATCATGTCCTCGCCTTTGCTTGATGCGATCGAGCGCGGCGACTACCCCGCCGTCCTGCGGCATGCCCGGGACCGAGTCGGATGGAGCCAGACCGAACTTGCCCAGCGCCTGGGGTTTCACCCGAGCGTGATCTCGAAGATGGAGGCGGGCCGCCGCCGGATGGAGAACGTGGTGACGTTGCGGCGGCTGGCTGAGGCCCTGCAGCTGCCGGCGTCGGCGTTCGGGCTGGAGGGCTACGAGGGCGTGGCGACCGGGTGCATCGACCCGACCCCTTCTAGGGTGGGCAGCAAGCCCGCCCCGGAGGAGGACGACGTGCGCCGACGCAGCTTCTTGAAGGCCGGTGGCCTGGCCATCGGCGCCGCTGCCACCGGCGCCCCGGCCGCGGAGGCCGCGACGTCCACGTCCGCGGCACTACCGGACCCGGCCGTCGTGCTCACCACCCAGCTGTCCGACGTCCTCATCGGCGGCCGGGCCACCACCGGTCCGGCGCTGCCGACCACCGGGCTGACCCGCGCCCTCGCGGCAGCGCGCGAGTCGTTCGGCAAGTCCGACTTCCTGGCGCTCGCCGACCAGCTGCCGGCGCTGGTCCGAGCCGCAGAGGCCGTTCAGGACACCGGAGCCACGGCCCAGGCCTACACACTGGTCACCCGCGCGCTGATCAAGCTCCGCCCCGCAGGGCTGGAGTGGATCAGCGCCGATCGCGCCGTACGGGCCGCGGAAGCAGCAGGTCAGCCGCTCATTCTCGCCGAGGCGGAGCGCATGCTGTCTGGAGTATGCCGCCGCGCCGGTGACCACGACCGGGCCGGCACCCTCGTCGTACAGGCAGCCGACCGGCTAGCGCTCGACGGCCGGGACCCGCGCCACCTCCTACTGCACGCCAGCCTGCTGTGCACCGGCGGGTACTCCGCTGCCCGGGCCAGCGACGGCGCCCGAGCCCGAGACCTGCTGACGGAGGCAGCCGCGACCGCGAACCGGCTCGACGGCGCCGGGGCTGCGCGGGCCCAGGCGAACCTGCTGAGCCATCGCGTCTCGGTGGAGCAGCTGCTCGGTGAGCCGGCGGCTGCGTTGCAGCACGCTCGCATGGCCCGAGGGGTGAGGTTCCCTGACGTCGAGCGGGAGGGACGCTACTTGGTCGACCTCGCCGCGGTTCAGCTACAGCTCGGTCAACCCGGGCCGGCGTACAGCACGTTGCTGGCCGCCGAACGCCGCGCACCCGGCGAGGTGCACACTCGCGCGGCAGTCCGCACCATCGTCGATGCGCTGCTGGCACAGAATCGAGCAGCCGTTCCAGGAATCCGTGATCTCGCCGCTCGGGTTCACGTCCCAGTCTGACGAAACAGGCCTGGCGGCGATGTCCTTGTCGCGCGCCTTGTCAACGGCGGCCTTCGCTGTCTCTGATCGCGGTGCACTCCGGCGTCAGTTGGCTCTCTTGTGCTGAGCTGACTGGACTGCGAAAAGGGCCAACTAACTGCCCAACACCAAAACCAACTAGAAGCCGTCTCAGCTCGGCGGCGAGCCGAGGCGCCGCACGCCGCTCGGGACAGCCGTGGCGTGCACGGTCCAAGCCGGCACCCAGAGGACGTCGTCGTCCTCGGCGGCGGCTGGGCGTGCCGGGCGCAACGGCCGGCCGTCGGCGAGCAGGTCGAGCCGGGTGACCTCGGCGACCACGTAGCCGGGCCTGGAGTGGGCCAGGTGCGGGCACATCACCTCGGCGGTGTTGAGGCAGCGTCGGTGCAGCGCGGTGTCGGAGACGACTTTGTCGTCCTTCAGCAGGACGAGGGCGGCTGTGGGGAGCGGCTCGCCGCAGACCTGGCAGAGCCAGGCGTGCTGGGCACGGGCCTGCCGGGCGCCGTCCAGCAGCCGCCACCAGGGTGTCCCGTTCGATACCGGCGTCACCCAGGGGTGCGGGAGGCCGTCGAGGAGGTGGCGTGGCCAGCCGGCGGCGGGGGCGGGGACGTCCTCGCCGCGGCGTACCCGGGCACGCTGCGCCCGCCACAGCGCCACCGGCAGACCGACCGCGCCGCACTGGCGGTTGGTGCAGACGAGCTGGTCCTCCAGCTCAGGCTCGTGCACCAGGTCGCTGAGGCAGTCCCGGCACCGAAATGTCTTCGTTGTTGGCTTCGACGGCGCGAGGATGGCGGCGTGGGGTCCGGAGCCGGCGGCCAGGCCTTGCGCCGTGTCGTTCACCGAGGGCATACGGCGACCTCGGCGGCAGGGGTGAGACCGGCGATGTCGTATTCGTCGTCGTTGGCGAGGTCGCAGCCGACCAGGTCGACACGGTCGTGGCGGGGGACGGCGTAGATCGCGGTCGGCGAGCCGGCCGTGGCGTAGGTCGGGCACACGGCCGCGGTCAGCCGCGCGCACCTGAGCGAGCTTTTCCGGACTAAGAAATGTCCGTTATGACTCAGTTAGTCGGTCGTCGCGCCAGCTGTCGTAAGCGAGGTCTTCGTCAACCGGGAAGTAGTCGTTGATGTTGTCGACCTCGAGGTGGTGCTCCTTCTCGATGCTGGCGAGGTCAAGCTCGTCGGCATCGAGTCCCAGGCCGCAGACGGAGCAGCTGAACGACGTCGGGTAGAACACCACTGCGGGAAGCGGCTCTCCGGTCGTAGCATCGGTGACGCTGCTCCAGTCGATCTCAGTGCCACCGTGCAACCATCCGCTGCTCTCGCAAGCGGGACAGCCGATCGCCATGTCGTATTCGGAGTAGATGGACCGGGTCGCGCCGAGCGCGGCGACGATGCCGTCCCGTTCGTGCGGCTGGAGGTGGCCGAATCGCTGCTGAAACGCGCGCTTCGCTCGCGCGATCTTGGCCTCGAAGGTGACACGTAGTTCGGTGGCTCGTTCGTCGGCCAGTTGCGCGACAAGATTGGCGTAGTGGCCCCAGTAGGGCCCCGGCTCTAGGTCGAGCTCGGTCAACACTGGTGTGGCGATTTTGATGCAGGTGCCGAGGACGGCCCGCGCGACTTCGGCGTCGTGCATACCAACATGTGCAACACCGTTCCGAGCTGCGAAGACCAGCTCAAAGGCCGCGTCGGTGACCGTGATCTTGGGCTTGAGCAGCGTTCGAGCGCGATCAAATGCCAGCTTCAGCCCGATGGATTTGGTGCGGCTTGCCGGGACGCTCGAGCGGTCGCCGTGCCCGACCGCGTGCAGAAGCGACGCCCAGTGCGTTGCTTCGATGACCAGGGCAGGGTGCAGCGAGCTCAGGTATGCCTTCAGTAGGTGCTCCAGTCCGACGCCGGCATGGTGGACGGCGAAGTCGAGCGACTCGCCCCGGCCGAACGCTTCGAAGGCTGCTTGCATCCAGCGTCGGGAGGATGACTCGAGCGACTTCTGGTCCATGGATCCCGACCTTAGCCAGCGCCCGGTCTCCCTCACGTACGACTACTGGGTAGCCAGTCACCGAACGTGGTGTCGAGCGCCAGCCTGGGCGGCGGGTGGAGGTGAACTGGTGGGACTCGCCGTTCTGATCGGGTTCAGCTGGCCTGGGGCTGGCGGTGTTGTCAGGCGGCTGGCGCGAGGGCGAGCGACGACTCGAGTGTGGTGAAAACGCGGCCGTCAGCGACCTCGAACTCGATGTAGTCGGGTTCGTAGCAGGCGGTCACTGTCGCCGGCGTGCCCTCGGGCCGGTCGAGCGAGGGTTCGTCGTCGAGGAACACGAACCTTGTCGCCAACGTTCATGCCCGTCATGATGCCAGCCTGGCAAGACAACCGGCGGGCTCGCTGGGCCGGCTGCTGCGGCGGCGGCGTTTGGTGGTGCGGCCGGTAGGACTCGGTGCCGGTCTCGATGACGTTCCCTGTCAAGTCACGTGTAGAGCCATCTGTTCGGTGTACTGATCAAGGCGCAGCCGTAGACGGATGAACGTGCTCACGTGTGGGGCTGGTTCGATCGCCTGCTCGGTGGTCTGGATGTTGCTGTTGGCTGGCGGCTGGAGTCGACCTCGTCATCGGGGCGATAACGAGCGACCGGGTGTCGTGGCCTTACTGGGCGTCGAAAATGGGGTGTGGGGCGCCCGGTCGTGGGCGTAGCGTCGGCGACCGTGATCGGTGAGGCGAATGCGGGAGATGACCCGGCGGACGGCTGGTTCCCCGCGAGCGTGGCTGCGGGCTACGACTCCCCGGGCGGTGCAAACGCGCCTGGGGTGGTGACGCCCGCAGTGGACGTCCTCGAAGATCTGGCCGACGGCCCCGTACTTGAGTTCGCCGTCGGGACCGGGCGGATTGCCGCGCCTCTGGCCGCTCGCGGTGTGCCGGTGAACGGCATCGAGCTGAGCCGGGCGATGGCGGCGCGGATCGCGGGCAAGCCGGGCGGCGACGCCGTCGAGGTCACGATCGGCGATATGACGACGACGCGGGTGGTCGGTCAGTTTTCGATGGTCTATCTGGTGTTCAACACCATTAACAACGTGACCACACAGGATGGCCAGGTCAACGTCTTCCGCAATGCGGCCGCACACCTGCGGCCGGGCGGGCTGTTCCTCGTCGAGGTGGGCCTGCCGAACCTGCGTCGCCTACCGCCCGGGCAGGACACCGTCCCGTTCACGGTGGCGCCCACCGTCGACGGCGGCGGCTATGTCGGATTTGACCAGTATGACGTCGTCACGCAGCAGTTGACGTCGAACCACGTCACCGTGTCAGCGGACGGGACGGGGCGGTTCCGTCGAATTCCCTTCCGGTACGCCTGGCCCGCTGAGATGGACCTCATGGCGCGCATCGCCGGGATGAGCCTGAAGTACCGCTGGGCGGACTGGGACCGCTCGGAGCTCACCGCTGAAAGCACTAAACACGTGTCGATCTGGGAGACAGACCCGAGCGCGTGATGGTGCGCCGCCATCCAGCCCGACCCGACCTGTACAGGCTCGACAGCGGATCCCACTTCGAGCCGCCGACTCGCTGCGGATTCGACCGCTCCTGCCGACGCCAGAGGCGGGCGGCGAAACGTTGGTGAACCCGGCATGGCCGAGAACCCGACGCAGCAGTCTCCGGCGCCGCGCCGTTCCCGCAATGCCGACGAAACAGGCCAACAGCACTGACTGAACGACACGATTGTGCGCCAGGCGAAGAACAACCAGTGCCGCTCGTGACCGCGATAGTGTCACGGCTCGTGAGCGAACCCGTCTACGTGACCAAGACACGGACTGCCTACGACACCGTTGCAGACTCATACGCTGAGATGCTGAAGGACGCGCTGGACGCCAGTCCGTGGGACAGAGCGATGTTGGGCACGTTCGCTGAGCTGGTCGGCGCAAGCGGCCCTGTTGCTGACCTGGGATGCGGGCCGGGGCGGTTGACGGGATTCCTGGCCTCACTCGGACTAGACGTCTTCGGAGTCGATCTCTCCCCCGGCATGGTCGACGCGGCCCGCCGGGCGCATCCCCAGCTGCGCTTCGAAGTCGGCTCACTCGGGGCATTAGCGCTGGACGACGGTTGCCTTGCCGGCGCGCTGGCGTGGTACTCGCTGATCCACACACCGCCGGAGCTCCTGCCGTCGACGGTGTCGGAGCTGGCGCGGGTGCTGGCCCCGGGGGGACGGTTGTTGACGGCGTTTCAAGTCGGTGACGAGCATGGCTGCATCTCCCAGGGCTACGGCCACGAGATCTCCTTGGACGCCTATCGGCTGCAGCCGGATCTCGTAGCCGATATGTGCAGTGCCGCAGGACTGAAGGTGGAAGCTCGGTTGGTTCGAGAACCTCAGTCACCGCTAGAGAAGACGCCACAGGCTTACCTGCTGGCCCGCAAACCGAGCTGACCGTCAGCTCGATCCTGAGGGCGGCGGAGGGTGGGCATCAAGTCGTGGCGCGTTGGCCAGTGATCATAGTTGGTTGGCATGCGTCTGCTGAGGACGCGCTGGCTCCCGAGTGAAGCCATCGCTTGCATCCGCCGTGGGGCGCATATCGGTGGCGGCCATCAGACAATCCTGTAGGCGGCGGCGCCGTTGTGGAGGAAGTGGGCGCGACCGTGCTCGTCGGAGCCGATCAGGGACAGGACTTGGTGGCCGTCGAACTTCGGTTTGGCGGTGATGATTGAGCTTTCGTTGAGGCCGACTACCTCGATGCGTTCCTCGGGCCTGCGAGGCAATGACTTTGCGGGCTCGTTGCGGGGTCGGCGGATGAGGAACGCGCGATCGCTCTCGACGGTGAGCGTGTAGTCGTACAGGGTGGTGCGGTAAGTGCCGCACATGCGGTTAACGTCGATGGGTGTTGGATTCGCGGGCGGCATCGGCAGTGGCGACGTCTGCACGCCGGCGAGCTGCCTGAGCACGGTGCCGAAGATCTCGTAGGCCAGCGGCTCGGCACCCGAGCTGTTGGTCAACACGGCCACCGCTACGCCGGCTGCCGGGGCGGCGCGTAAGAAGGCCTTCTGTCCCTTGGAGACACCGGTGTGGCCGATGACGCCGTCCCGGTAGAGCATCCAGCCGAGTCCCCAGCCGAGGATGCCGCCGCCGAAGTCTGGGATGGATTCAAGCTGGGGTTCGCGTAGTGCCGCAAGCGCGGGGTCGGTGAGGTGCAGGCGTACGAACGTCAGCAGGTCGCGTGCGCTCATTGCGAGGTGGGACCCGCTGGGTGTGGAGAAATAGCGGACCGCCCAGCTCTTGGTGGGTTCGAGCTCTCCGTCGGTCTCGACGTGGCCGACCGCGGCGCGGTGCAGGATCGCCTCGTAGGTGGTGCTGGCGACGGTGGGCAGGGCCAGGGGTGTCGCGATGCGCTCGCGGAGCACGTCGTGGAAAGGCTTACCGCGCAGCACCTCCACGATTCTGCCGAGCACTACGTATCCGCTGTTGGAGTAGGAGAAGAGGGTGCCCGGCGGGAGAAGGTGATCGGCGTCGGCGAGGGTGGCGACGAACTTTTCGATCGCGTCGTCGTTGCGGCCGGTGTCGGTGAAGTGGTTGCCGTCGATGCCGCCGGTGTGGGTGAGTAGGTGCCGCGCGGTCAGGGCCCCGGTTGCAACAGGGTCGCTCAGCCGGAAGCCAGGTAGGTAGTCGCGAACGGGACGGTCGAGGTCCAGGACGCCGTCGGTCACCAGTTGTTGGATCAGCGTGGCTGTCCAGATCTTGGCGATTGAGCCGATCTTGAACACTGAGTCGGTCGTGGTCTCGACTCGGGTGTGCAGGCTCAACACGCCGGCGGCCTCGTCGTGAATCTTCCCGTCAGTCAGTACGGCGACCTGTGCGCCCGGCACGTCGTACTTCGCGATGAGCTCGCCCAGATTCCACCCCACCCCTCCAACCTACCTTTACCCGCTTGCCAGATCCGGTGCCGCAGTCTGGGACGGGATTCCCTCCGGTAATGGCCCACCCAGACGGGCGCGCACGCGGGAGGCGAAGAGGTCGTAGCGCGTGGCCATCCGTGCAGTCGGGAGTCGGATCGGCTCTTGCACCGATGCTGGGCCAAACTGCTCACCAGCACGGAACTGACCTCGGGTCAGGTCGAGCTCGATGCCGCTGGGTAGGCGATTCCAGTAGTGCAAACCGTCGCGCTGGCCGTCGCGTCGAAAGACCTCCGACCAGAGCAGGACGCCGCCGAGGAGTTCTGCCACCGCCATCGACGTGACGCCGCAGTGCCCGGCCGCTGGGTTGCCGGCATCCCATGAGACGGCTGGATCGCAGGTTCGTTCGTCCCAACATTGCCGGAGAACGGCTTCCAGCTTCGTCAACGACCAGACAGAAGTCATAGGCGCCCCAAGGATCGATCCTCCCAGGCCGCCGCGGAGCTTATCGCGGACCACCACAGACACACCTCAACGGGGATCGATGATGATGGGAATGCCCAGGTTGACTGGGTCACTAGTGCCGTATCAAGCAACGTTGGGTAGGTAATCGGGGCGGCGGATCTTGGAGTTGACGGCGAAGTGGCGTTTCGGGTGGCAGTGGCGGTTGCGCCAGCGGAGGTACCCGGCGATGGCGGCCTCCTGAGCAGCGTGGCTCGGGTAGTCGCTGCCATCAAGGGTGAAGTAGCGGACCGCGGTGAACTCGCACTCGATCCAGTTCAACCACGACGCGTTGGTGGGCGTGTAGACCACCTCGATGCCGTGCTCGGCACACCAGGCTCTGACCTCGGCCTTGCCATGCGGTCCGTAGTTGTCACAGACCAGGTAGAGCTTCCCGGTCGGGAAGCGGCGGCGTAGTTGCTTGCAGAAGTCCAGAAACTGCGGCCAGCGTTTGCGGTCACGGAACCGGTAGAACATCTGACCGGTGGCGAGGTCGAGCGCGGCGAACATCTGCCGGACCCCGGCGGTGCGGGTGTAGGTCGCGCGTAGCCGGGCCGGCCGGGCGCGGGGAAACCAGCCGCGGCCGGGTCGGGGTTGCAGGTTCAGTGGCCCGAACTCGTCGACGCAGATCACTCGACCGTCGGCGGGCGGGTGGTCGTAGAGGTCGAGGATGCGGGTCTTCTTAGCCACGAAGTCCGGGTCCTTGCTGGCTTTCCAGGTCTTCGTCGCCTGCCAGGACACGCCCTCCTTACGCAGGATCTGCCGGACGGTCTCGGTGCTCACCACCAGCCGCGCGTGCAGGGCGAGGTAATCGACCAGCTTGCTCAGGCTCCAGGTCGTCAACGGCAACCCCAGCTCGGCGGGCTTGCAGGCGGCGATGCGGCAGATCTGATCCCGGGCGGCCGGCCCGAACTTACGAGGTCGGCCGCCCCTCCATTTTGGGGACAGTGCCGCGAACCCGGAGGTGTTGAACGCGTGGATCACCTCCCGCACATAGCCTTCGGTCGCGGCGAACATCGCCGCGATCTCCCCCGCGGACCGGCCCTGCACCGAGGCCAGCACAATCCCGGACCGCCGCAGCCGCACCCGATCCCGGGCCGACCTGGTGATCTTGACCAGTCGCTGCGCTTCCTCCGGCTCCAACGACCGCGCGAACACCTCCGGCTGACGCGCCATCGGCCTCACCTCCACGGCCAGCCTCGCGATCACCGGCCCGGATGTCCACGCGACACGGTTACAACGTCAACGTTCCTTGATGCGGCACTAGCGGCGCCGAGGCAGCGGTCGCTTTGCCGCTGGGTGCCGAGCCAGTCTCACAGCCGTTCGCGGCTCATCTCGGTCAGCGGGTCGATCCCGGCCCGCTGGCACCACGGGAAGAAGGTCAGCGTGTTCGGTGCGGCGGGGGCGTTGCGCGTCGGTGCGCCGCGCCAGCGCTGGTCAGCGCGAGGGACGCCGAGCGCGTTCGCCGCGGTGGGGCGGGAGGATTTGCTGGTGTAACCGGTGAGCAGCCAGGTCGCGGTCTCATCGACCAGCGGCCGCGCCTACGCTGGTGCCACCTCCTCGTCCGCCTGGTCGTCGACGGGCAGCACGGCGACGTCGGTGCCCGGCGCCTGGTCGGTCAGCACGGTGCCCGCGACCGCCGGGGGAGCAGGGCTCCGGTGTCGTCGAGGTCGGCGGTGCACTGCTTGCGTGGCCTCGGCCACCGCCCTGCGCCCGCATCGTCCACTCCTGTGCCTGCACTGTCGTGCTGTCCGGCGTCGGCTGTCACCACCGTTCCGTGCCCTCCACCCCACGTGATCGACAGATGGCTGCGCGGTGCCGTGCGGGGTGGTCGGTGCGTCCCAGCGGCCGCGGATGATGGTGGCCAGTTCGTCCAGGTGCGCTCGGGCGTCGGCGGCGGCCTGAGGGTCGGCGGTCTCGAAGAGCCGGTCGAGTTCGAGGAGCGTGGCGTGCGCCTGGCTGGCGGCCTGTTGTGGCGGCGCGGGCTCGGCAGCTCTCAACCATTCCTCGCCCCACAAGGCGGATCCGGCCTGGCTGATGGCCGAGCGGAAGATCAGCTCCTCAACTGCGTCCGCGGTCAGGTCGAGTTCCGTCGCCCATGACGTCAGCAGCGCGAGGTACCGGTCGTAGGTGGATGGCCGCCAGTCGTCGATGTTCAGGCGCGTACGTGCGTGGGTGATCAGCCAGCGGCGGACGACGGCGTCGAGGATCGGAGTGGCGTGCTGGGAGGATTCGGCGGCGGTGACGAACCGCAGGTACTTGGTGCCGCAGGCCACGCCCAGGTACCGCAGCCGCTGGTCGGCGAGGTCGCGGAACGCCGCGGCCCCGCCGTGATCTTGGGCGATGCGTGCCACCTCGGCCAGTCGTTCGGCGGCGCGGGTGTTGTCGGTCAGCACGCGGGCTGTTCGCCAGGGGCCGTACCCGACCGGTCCGTAGCCCCAGATCATCGCGACCAGGAACGCCTGCTCAGCGCCCTCGGCGGGTCCTGGCGTGCGCCGCGTGGCGGGCCGCTTCGGCGCGATCGATCGGCTCGGGCAGAGCGCTGAGGAACGCGTGATGCTGCGGGAAGGACCGGAGCCACGATGGACGCGACCAGCTTGAGGGCGGCTGCGGCGGTTCGCCGCGTTCCCGCCATCGCTGAACAGCGGCCTTCAACGCGTCGGGAGCTGCCGTGTCGGGAAAGTTGTTCACGCGTCCCCCGTTGCTTGCCGGTGTCAGGTCGTGGTCTTGGAGTCAGTTCGTCGGAGTGTAGGTCGTCGCGTGGTCGGGCTTTTCTGGCCTATATCGGGAATTGCGAAGGTCGGTATCCAGTTCCTCTGGCGCCGCCGTGTGGAGCCGGGATACTTAAGCGCAGGCCAGGCGCCACTGCACGGCCGCGCGCAAGGCCGCGATCACGGTCTCGTCGTCGGCGAAGCTGGGCGAGGCGCCGAGCGGCACCCAGGTCTCCTCCGTCGGCTGCCCGTCGCCGACACGCACGACGCTGATCCCGGGGTATCGCAGCACTTCGCTGCCTGACTCGGCGGAGACACGGACTTCGCGGCTGGCGGCGATCAGCCGCACTCGCCGTTCGCTCTTCACTCGCCCCACCTCCGGCTCGTCTTCGACGGGATCATCGCGCTTCGAGCGTCATCGACAACGGTTTCTCCTTCGGATGTGGCATGGGGCGCGCGCGGCAGTACCGCGGGCGGAGGGGAACCGGATGCTGTGGGCTCAACGTCCGGCTGCTCGGGGAGACGCGGCGTCGTGCGACGCGAGGCGTGCCGTGCAGTCGTGGCGGGACTGTGAATGGGCCGGGGGCGGAAGCAGTTTGGGGGAGGAAAGCTGCCGCCGGTCTCGGGCCCGTGGCTGGTGCCGCAGTGCCCATGTCGACCCGCCGTTCCTCGCTGTTACGTACTCGACGCGCCGCCGAGAGACCCGAGCACGTGGTCCGGACCAGGATTGCCGCCGCGACCGCGGCGCCGGCGGCAGGCTAGGCGGGTGTGTCGGGCTCGCCCCCTACGGGAGCCCGGCACACCGTTTCCCCTGGTGGCGTCCGGCGGCTCCCCAGCCGTCGAGGACACCGGTCCCCGTGCGCGGCCCCGACAGCCGCGCACGCCGGTGAAACCCGGACCGGAGTGGTCGGTGACGAGATTGCAGATCATGAACACCCGGTCGGGGGATGCTCGATCACCGCGCCAAGCGCTGCCCGGCGCCAGTTTCCGCAGGTGAACTGAAGGGCGCTTGGGTGACGAAGTCGCGCAACCGGTTACGGCAGTCGAGGGTGCGGCTGGTCTATCCGGGTTACCGTGATGACCTGCGAAGACGCACACCCTGTCAATCGTCGGGAGCCGGTGGCCGGGACGGAGGTGGTCATGGCGACACGACGCGACCCGGCCGGCGGGGTGCCGGCCTGGGTCGAGCCGATGCTCGCGACACCCGACGGCGGCCGGCTGCCGTCCGGGCAGGAGTGGGCGTACGAGTACAAGCTGGACGAAACCTCGTAGGTTCACGAATTCCTGGAGGGCAATCCTCCGGAACCTGATCGCAATGACCGAAGGACTCTGGCACCGGCACGCAAGTTCGCCTGCCTGACGAGCGAGATCATCAAGTCCATCGCAGAATCGAGACGTTCTGTGCGCGCCAGCGCTCGGCAAGAACGAAGACCACGCTGCGCCAGCTCTTCCCGGTCGCAGCGAAGTCTGCTGGCCAGGCGCAGGGCCAAGCGCCTCGCGGCATAGACAGATGTTCTGCGTGTCGGTGCTCGACGAAGGAACGTCCCCTGATGCGCTTGCTGGGCTTGGTGTCCCATCGCACAAGGAGGACGTTCATGGCCAACAGTAGCGGGATCTCCAGAGGCGACCGCAACCGCAACACCCGACTGACCCGGCTCCGCGCCCTGGTCCCTACCCGGAACGCGATCGTGGGCATCGACCTCGCCGACACCAAGCAGATGGTCGTCGTCACCGACCACGACTCGAAAGTACTGGCACGTAGAACGTTCCGCTGCCGTGCCTGGGATCTCGGGACCGCCTTGGACTGGGCAGCCCAGCGAGCGAGCACGGCCGGCCACACCGCAATCACGGTGGCCTGCGAACCGACCGGGCACCGCTGGCGGGTGCTGGGCCAGCTCGCCGCCGACCGGGGCATGCCGTTCGTCTGCGTCCAACCAGCGATGACCTCCTGGTCCCGGCGCGCCGAAGACCTCATCCACGACAAGACCGACGAGAAGGACGCCGTGCTGATCGCTCGGCTGACCGCGCAACTTCGCTGCTACATCCCCGAACCCGTCGACGAAGTCTGGGGCAGACTGCGCCACCTCGGTGCCCGCCGCGAGCAGCTGATCGTCGACATGGTCAGCCAGATCCAGCAGATCCGTGCCCTGCTCGAATGCGTCTGGCCCGCCGCCCTCGACACCGCCCGCCAACCCTTCCGATCCCGCACCTGGACCGCAGCCCTCAGCGTGATCTGCGACCGCGATCACGGCGAGCTGGCACGAACCCGTCGCCTGGGCCCGGCCCGGTTCGAGCAGGTCGTCCGTCGCGAGATCACCCGCCGAGGTGGCCAGAAACCTTCGCTGCGGATCGTGCGCAACCTGTTCACTGCGCTCGAGGACCCGCGCGGGGTGATCGCCCACCGCGTCGGCGCGCTGGAACGGGTACACCTGCTGCTGGCCGACTGGGCCGAGGACCAGCGTCGATTGGCTGATACCGAGACCCGCATGCTCCTTGTTTCTCGACGAGTTGCAGCTGACCGATTTGGTCACCTCCATCGTCGGTCTCTCCGCGATCGGAGCCGCGGCGATCCTGGCCGAGACCGGTGACCTCACCCGCTTCACCTCGGCTCGCGCGGTGGTCAAACACGCCGGCCTCGCACCCCGCGAGAAGCTCTCCGGCACCTTCACCGGACGGACCAAACTCACCGGCCAGGGCCGGCCTGGTCTGCGGTTGGCCGCGTGGCGCGCGGTCTGGGGCGCCCAGCGCGCCAATCCCGTCTACGCCGCCCGCTACCGGCACCTGACCAGCCGCGCCGAGAACAAGCTCACCCCGCCCCAGGCGCAAGCCGCGATCGCCGCGAGCATCCTGCGCCACCTGCACGCCGTGATCACCACCGGCCGCCGGTGGGATCCCCAGACCGCAACACACGGCACCCGAACCACGCCACCATCGGCCATCGCCGCCTGAACGAGGTGGTCACCGAGCAGACGGTCGGGGCGAGCCCCACGCGGCATTGAGACACCTCGTGATCTCGACGCTCATCATGGGCAGCCCCGTCCGTCGTCGAATCAACCCGATTACACGCTGCTGGGATCACCCCCATGACCGCTATGCAGGGACCGACGACGGACGAGGCACCGACCATCTGCTTGACACAGAACGCCTTACGCTGATGAGCGGATGTTCGACAGAGTTCGCCTCGCCCACCGAGCTGGCCCACCTCGCGAAGGGGGTGGCGGTCACCATCAGCGTTTGGATGTTGCGCCGTCTCAGAACAACGGCACGGTGGCGATGGTTGTGTCCGCCACCGTGCCGCGCAACGGACGAATTCCCTGGCAGGGCGCGCCCTGCCGTTCCGGTCAGCCGCAGCTGCCAGTCACCCACTGGTGCGAACGGACCTGATAAGTGCCGGCGAGGTCACCTTTCTGACCCTGCCTCGTGCATCCGACCGAGTTGTTGTAGCCGGTGTTCCGGTAGTACCTGACGCCGGTGAAACCGGACGAGGTGCCGCGGTTGTAGACCGACTTCACTTCGGCGTTGGTTGCCCAGGAACACCGAATGGCACCCGATGTCCAGTCCGGGTCGGCGACGCTCCACATGCATCGCCCACCGGTACCGCCGAAGCCGTTCCAGAAGCAGACATTGCCGAGGCTGCAGTCCCACGGGCGAGTGCGGCGCCGGTCTCGGCATCCCAGGTCGCCGGAGCGGGAATTCCCGAAGCGGCGACAGTCGTGTGGGCCACCGACGTGACCGCGGTTTTCGCCTGTGCCGACGGCGCCGCACTGTGATTACTCGGATGAGTTCTGGCTATGCCGACTGGTCCGACCATTCCGATGCACATGGTAAGGACAAATGCTAGTAATTTCATCATTTTTCTCCCTAGTGAAACATTTCATTTGGACGCCACGAGCGTTCCGCCCGCCAACTGGTCCCGAAAATTAGCCCCGTCGGGTCACCAAAGCACTAGAGTGCACGGCCATCCGTGTGAACCGCTTGCCGGTTTTCTGCATCGGCCTGGTCGGACTGCTAAGACGGAGGCGGACACGGATCGCGCTGGGGAGGGCGGGTGGTCCGGATCGTCATTGCTACTTTCGCGGGTCGCCCGCAGCGGGTCGAACGGCGAGCCCCCTCGTCTCCCTGTGTGCCGGCTGCGAGCGATCCGCGGTTTCACGATTGCACCCGGGCTGTACACGATCAGCACATCCGGCGAACATTGAGGGATAACGAGGGATCGAGCGGAGGGGGTCTCGTGGAGTTCCTGCTCCTGGGGTCGGTCGACGCGCGATCTGGCGCCGAGCATCTGCGGCTGACCTCCCAGCGGCAACGCGCTGTCCTTGCGGCCTTGCTGATGACACCCAACGTGGTGGTGCCGCTGCAGCGGTTGGTGGAAGTCGTCTGGGGGGAAGCTGCGCCGGCGTCGGCGATGGCGAACCTGCGGACGCACGTTTCGCGGCTGCGACAGCAGCTCGCCGCGTTGGACAGCGGGCAGCGGATTCAGGCCCGGGCGGGCGGGTACCTGATCGAAACCCGGCCGGACGAGGTCGACGTCGAACGGTTCCACCGCATCGCCGGTCACGGGCATCGTGCGTTCGTGGCTGGAGACGACGCATTGGCCGCACAGCTGCTTGGGCAGGCGTTGAGTCTGTGGCGAGGGCAACCGCTGTCCGGTCTGCCCCCGACCCCGGCGATCGACGGTGAGGCCCAGCGCCTGCTCGAGGCCCGGTGGGCTGTTGTCGAGGACGACTGCCGGGCTCGGATGAACCTCGGGGCGTGCGCCGACGTTGCCGGTGAGCTGCGCCGGCTGGTCGCCGATCACCCGCTCCACGAACGGCTGTGGTCACTGCTGATGCTTGCGCTGGCCGGCGCTGGGCAGCAGGCGGCCGCGCTGGACGCTTACTGCGTCATCCGCGACCGGCTGGCCGGCGAGCTGGGCGCCGAGCCAGGACCCGACTTGCGCGACGCTCACTTGGCGGTCCTGCAGCAACGCGGCGTTCCCGCCACATTGCCCGTGACGCCCGCGCAGCTGCCCCGGGCTGCCACCGGGTTCCGTGGGCGCCACGCCGAACTCCTCGCACTCGACCGGCTCTTGCTCTCCGGCGACGGTCCACGCCTCGTGGTCATCGCCGGGACTGCAGGAGCTGGCAAGTCCGAGCTGGCGACACAGTGGGCGCACCGAGTCCGCGAGAAGTTCCCCGACGGCCAGCTCTACGCAGACCTCCACGACACGTGCGGTCCAGCCTCGGTCCTTGCGCGGTTCCTCCGGGCGCTCGGTGTCCCGGCTCAGCAGATTCCGCGCGACGTGATCGAGGCCGCAACGCTGTACCGGTCGGTGCTGGCCGCGAAAAGCGTGCTCTGCCTCGTGGACAACGTCACCGACGCCGCCGAGGTACGGCCGCTACTGCCGGCGGCTTCGAGCTGCGCGGTCGTGGTCACCAGCCGTAACCGCCTGGACGGACTGGTCGCCCTCGAGGGTGCCCACCGCATCAGCTTGGACGTCTTGCCGCCGGCCGACGCTGTCGCTGTGCTCACCGCTGCTATCGGCGCAGAACGGCCGACAGAAGAATCGACGGCCACCGCCGAACTCGCCGAGACGTGTGCGCGGCTGCCGCTCGCGCTGCGCATCGCCGGCGCACAGATTCGGCACCGCGCCGGGCGCCGGGTGGCCGACCACCTCGCCGACATGCGCAGCCAGGGCGTGCTGAACAGCCTGACCGTCGACGGCGACACCAGTGCGGTCCGCGCTGCCTACGATCTGTCGTACCAGGCTCTCGACGGCGCTACCCGCCGTACGTTTCGCCTGCTCGGCCTAGTGCCCGGGGGCGACTTCACACCGGATGCGGCCGGTGCACTGACCGGTGCGCCGACCGCAGTGATCACCCGCCAGCTGGAGCGCCTGGCTTTCGCGCACCTGGTTCGAGAGCACGCACCGAACCGCTACCGGCTGCACGACTTGCTCCGTCAGTACGCTGCCGAACGCGCCCAGACCGAGGACGACAGCGAGGCAGCGACGGGAGCGCTTTTCGGGCACTATCTCGCCTATGCCGACGCGGCGGCAGATCTCTTGTACTCGCCCATGCTGCGCCTGCCCGGGCCACGCTCGCATCCGGATGCGTTCGCTGACCGGGATGCCGCGCGGGCATGGCTTGGGACTGGATTCCCCAATCTGGTCGCTGCGATCCGTCACGCCCACACGCGCAATAACCCCGTGTTGGTGTGCCGGCTCGTCGACGCCCTGCGTGGGTACTGCATGACCAACTGGTCTGTCGAAGGGCCAGAACTCGCCCGGATCGGGCTGGAATCGGCTAACGCTACCGGCCGGCCCGATCTGTGCGCGGTGGCGCACAACCACCTCGCGGCATCCTACGCACTCCGCTGCGATGTCCCGCCCGCCATCAGGCACTTCGAAGCCGCCTTGCACCTCTACCGAGCACTGCGGTCCCGCCGCGGCATGACCGCTGTGTTGAACAACCTCGCCGGGCTGCACCTGACCATCGGAGACCTGGATCGTGCGACCACCGCCTTCGCGGAGGCGATCGCGCTCGAGGCCGCGCCCCATCCATGGCGTCAGCTCAACCTCGGCCTCCTGCATGAACACCGTGGAGACCTGACGAAGGCCGCGGCCATTTACACGCAGCAGGTGGCTGATGACCCCCAACCTTGCGCCCTCGTCTTGCTCGCCCGGGTCGGCGTCCGTGTCGGTGACTACGTCGCAGCGCGTCACGCCGCCGAAGAAGCTGCCGAACAGGCCCGGCGCATCAACGACCGCAGCATCGAGGCGGGCGCACTCGCGGTGCTCAGTACGGTCCATGCCGGCGTCGGCAACCACGCAGGTGCGGTGCAACTCGCTGAAACCGCGATCGAGTCCGCCGCCGACCCCGCCGCCGAAGCAGCCGGGTATGCCGCCTTGGCGGCAGGCCACCTCGCGGGCAGTCAGTACCGGCTCGCGCTGCTCAACGCCCATCACGCGCTCCACCTCACCCGTCGGCTCGGTACCCGCTTCGAGGAGTGTGAGGCACTCCTGCAGTTAGCCCACATCCACCGCGCCGCCGGTACCCGGGCAGAGGCCGACCACTACTTCGGTGCGGCCCTGCGAATCGCCGAATTCCACGGCTATCGCGGCCTCGCCGGCCGTGTACTGGGGAGAGCGGCAAGGACGTCGTAGCCGTGGAGTGCTGACCCGAGCCACGGTGCCGCGCAGTCGCGCCAGACGCCCGCTCATCGGCAGTGGCGGACGTTAAGTCTTCGTCGCCATGATCGGTTCCGCACCGTGGATCTGGAACGTGTTCTCTTCGTGTTCGTGAGTCGGCGGCGCCGTGTCATGCGCTGGTGGGGTCTGTGGCGAAGCGGTCGGGGTGGGCTGCGCGGACGTAGCTCACGGCGGTGGTGACGCCGAGCCCGAATACACGGATGAGCTGGACAGGGTCGGCGGTGTGGTGGGCCTCGTCGAGGATGCGGTCGGTGCGCAACTGCCGCGCGGTGACCCCGAGCTGCCGGAACGGAGCGCCGAGGCCGTACCGGCTCATCGGGGCCTGCTCATGCGCGGTGAGGCGGGTGATGAGCAGGTGCGCATTCAGACTGAGGGGGCCAGCGCTCGCGTCGAGTTCGTAGCCACTCAGCCGTTAACCGGGCGACAAGTGCGTCCAGAACGAACGTGAACGGCAGGCCGCCGCGTTCGACGGCGAACGTGCCGCACGCGGCGTCGTAGTGGCTCAGTTTCAGCGCGCGCAGATCCTCGATACCCAGTGCGTGCACTGCGACGAGCGCAGTGATCAGCCGGGCGCGCGGGTCGGTGAGCCGGTCGAGTACGCCACGCAGCTGGTTGAGTGGCAGCGGCCGCGGGAGTCGTTGTGGCTGGCGTGCAGTGACGGCTTGGGCGGGGTCGGTGAAAATGCACCGCTCGCGCTTCAGGCTGCGAAACAGTGACCGCAGGGCGCTGCGCACGTTCGTCGACGACTTTCCGCGGTGCTCGCGCACGGCGTCCTCGTGATCTGCGTCGATGAGTTCGGGCCGCTGAACCTGCAACCCCGACCTGGTCGCGGCTGGTTCCGCCGCGGCCACCCGGCCCGGCAGCGCGCCACCTACACTCGCACCAAAGGCATTCGGCACATGCTCGCCGCGCTCGACCTCACGTCCGGGCAGATGTTCTACCGGTTCCGTGACCGCAAACGCTGGCCGCAGTTCCTGGACTTCTGCAAGCAGCTGCGCCGTCGCTTCCCGGTCGGGAAGCTCTACCTGGTCTGTGACAACTACGGACCGCATGGCAAGGCCGAGGTCAGAGCCTGGTGTGCCGATCACGACATCGAGCTGGTCTACACGCCCACCAATGCGTCATGGCTGAACTGGATCGTGCGACACGAGGTCGCATGAGATGAGTGGAACTCATCGAAGGAGGGTCGACTGATGTCGATGGTGTAGTTCTCGGTCCCGTGCGCAAGGACCGTCCCCGCCTCGGCGTGCGTCGCGGGTGACCGCGGGGTGCGGAGCCCGAGGTTCAAGGCCCAAGGGCTGCTGTTCCATCCGGTGGCTACAGGCTGGGGAAGACAGGACGGGTGAATTGCGTGAATCCTCGTTGACGCCTCGTCATTAGCACTCTCGCCGATGGGATGTTGGAGTGAGAGATAGGGGCCGGCCGTTGCGAGACGGCGGGTGCCGCCCGGGGGGATTTGGCCGGGCGGGAGCGCACCACCGTCCCCGGGGTACAGAGGGCGCCCAACCCGGTCGTATCTATCTCATGCGGAACGTGACAACCCCGTTGGGGTCCAAGCGAAACACTGCTTGGTAGGCCGACCGTGAGGAAGGCTGAACTCCCCAGTGGGCGCAGGACGACCCGAGAAGCGAATGCCGGTAGCCGCAAGGCAGCAGGAAACCGGGCACCACGAGCTGGCTCCTTCGCTGGCGGTGCCTGCATAACTGGCCGGATAGGGGCTGATGCTCTGACCTGAAAGGGTGCTGACGCGGGTCGGGTGAGCCTGCGACGACTCAGGTGCTCGACAACGCTGGAACCGAAGGGGCAAGTTGGACGCCATGACCATGCTGGAGACGACCGTGGTCGCCAACAGCGACGGCATGATGAACGGACCCGAGGACCTTCCCTTCGACTGGGACGCTGTGGAATGGCGGACGGTCGAGGACGGGGTACGGCGGCTGCGGCAACGGATCTTCGCGGCGTCACAGGCAGGGGACCTGAAGAAGGTCCGCAATCTCCAGAAGCTGATGCTTCGCTCCCGCAGCAACGTGTTGCTGAGCGTGCGACGGGTGACGGAGGTCAACGCTGGCCGCAAGACGGCCGGGGTCGACGGCAAAGTCGTGGTGGCACCGGAACAGAAGGCCGAACTGGCCGACTGGGTGCAGCACCAGGCCGAACCGTGGTCACCTCTTCCGGTCAAGCGGGTGTATGTGCCGAAAAGCAACGGGCGCTGCCGTCAACTCGGGATTCCTGTGATCGCCGACAGGTGCCTTCAAGCCCTGGCGGTGAACGCGTTGGAGCCTGAGTGGGAGGCCCGGTTCGAGCCGAAATCCTATGGGTTCAGGCCGGGTCGTGGTTGCCACGACGCGATCGTGGCTATCCACACGACGTCGAGTCGCCCTGACGCGAAGCGTCTGTGGGTACTCGACGCCGATCTGGAGGCGGCATTCGACCGGCTCAACCATGATCACATCTACGAGTCGCTGGGCACGTTCCCCGCACGGGGCTTGGTGTCCGGGTGGCTGAAAGCCGGTGTAAACGAGGATGGCCGGTTCAGCCCGACCGGGGACGGGGTTCCTCAGGGCGGGGTGATCAGTCCGTTGCTGCTCAACGTTGCTCTGCACGGTATGGAGGCCGCCGCCGGGGTTCGCTACTACGTCACCGGCACTCGTGCCGGCAAGACGATGACGAACTGCCCGGCGGTGATCCGCTACGCCGACGACCTGATCGCCTTGTGTCACTCCCGTGAGCAGGCCGAGCAGGTCAAGGCGCGGCTCGCGGAATGGTTGGCCCCCAAGGGGGTTGGTCTTCAACGAGGACAAGACCCAGATCACGCACCTTGATCGGGGGGTGGACTTCCTGGGGTTCACCATTCGCCGTTACCCCAACGGAAAGCTGCTGACCAAGCCGAGCAACGACGCGTTGCGACGGATCCGGAAACGGTTGTCCTCCGAAGCGAAAGCTCTACGTGGGGCCAACGTTGAGGCGGTGATCGGCAAGTTCAACCCGATCATCGCCGGATGGGCCGCCTACTACCGGATCGGGGTGTCCAAACGAGTCTTCGGCGCTTTGGACGCGCACATGTGGAGATTGGTCTACAAGTGGGCCAGGTTCTCCCATCCGAACAAGTCGACGCGCTGGGTGATTGCCCGGTACTTCGGCATGTTCAACCCCGCCAGGCGAGACAAGTGGATACTCGGAAGCCAGAAGACCGGTTTCTACCTACGAAAGTTCGCCTGGACACCGATCGTTCGGCACCGGATGGTCGCAGGAACGGCGTCCCCGGACGATCCGTCCCTGACCGGCTACTGGGCACACCGACGTCGCCGCAACCCGCCCCCGATGGGCACGAGCACGCTACGACTCCTCCGGGTCCAGCGCGGTCGCTGCCCGCTCTGTCAGGGGCCGCTGCTGCACGCCGACCATGAGCCACAAAGCCCACAGGAGTGGGAACAATGGCTCACGGCGACCCGCAAGGCGATCCGCAAAAACGGTCACCGCGTGGGGTGCTGGCACGCCGGACGAACGCGTCGCAGACCGTCTCATACACGCCCACTGCCAGCGCCGACACACCGGCAATGACCACGGGCACAGCACTTCTGACTGCCAGTGAGCCTACAGGGCTTGCTTGAGCCGGTTGCCTGGAAATCGGGCATGGCCGGTTCTGAGGGGGCGGGGACGCGGCAACGCGTCCCCGCTACCCGACGAGTGCGAGTTCACCGCGGTCCGCTACTTCACCCTCGACGGCAGCGACTACCCCAGCCACGCCGCTCAGGAAGCCGCCATCGCCGGGTACCTCCGCTGGCGCAACCGCCACTGCCACCCGAAACGCCACTTCGCCGTCAACTCCAAGATCCGCCGCCCGGATTACCTACCCAACGTTGCTTGATGCAGCACTAGCTCAAATCTGGCGGATATGGGCTGGTTTGCAGCGCGTGGGCACCCTTGCGGGTGCTCAACTCCGAAGCCGCGAATGGTCGCCGGCGAGGAGGTCACGGTGAAAGCCTGCGGCGTAGCCGTGGCGATGCTGTCGGGGCAAAGCTGGGCGCTTCCCTCATCGATCGGTAAGCAGTGAACGTGGGAACCACCTTCGGTCGTCCCTCACCCGGCCCACCAGGCCAGCGAGGGACAGGCCCCGCCGTCGGCTGTTGGCCGGAAGTGGGACGGAGGCCCCGTAGTAGTCCGCGGGCGGGAAAGCCGTCCACATGGCGAAGGGGCCAGCAAGTCAGCAGCGGACGCAAGGGAATGCCGGGAGGACGTTGGTGAACACCGACGCGCTGGACTGGGCCTTAATCAAGGCTGAGCGCCGGGTACTGGAGATCCAGGCCAAGCTGCACCAACGAGCGATGAGCGACCCTCATCGCAGGTTCGATGATCTGTACAACCTCGTTGCCGATCCCGCGTTCCTGTTGGTTGCATGGGCGCGGGTGCGGGGAAATAAGGGTGCCCGCACGGCTGGAGTGGACGGCGAGACCGCCTACTACGTAGAGACCGTGCGTGGGGTCGAGGCATACCTCGACCAGCTGCGAACTTCCTTGAAGGAGCGTAGTTTCTGCCCGCTGCCGGTGCGCGAGCGGATGGTCCCAAAGGCGAGCGGGAAGCTTCGCCGACCGGGCATCCCCACGGTGTCGGATCGGGTGGTCCAGGCATCCCTGAAGCTGGTGCTGGAACCGATCTTCGAGTCGGATTTTCTTCCGTGCTCGTACGGTTTCCGGCCGAACCGGCGCGCGCACGACGCCATCGCCGAAATGCGGCTCCTGGCGTCCCATAGCTACGAATGGGTGCTGGAAGCCGACATCGCGGCCTGCTTCGACGAGATCGCTCACCCGGCCGTGATGGACCGGGTTCGACGTCGCATCGGAGACAAGCGCGTGCTCACGCTGGTGAAGGCGTTCTTGAAAGCCGGAATCATGGGAGAAACCGGGTTCAAAGACACCTCCAGTGGAACCCCGCAAGGAGGCATCCTGTCACCGTTGCTCGCGAACGTGGCACTGTCCGCGCTCGACGACTACGTCGCCGAGCTTCCGGGCGGTTCACGAGCCACCAAGGGTGACAGGGCGAAGCGGCGTCGTCAGGGTCTGGCCAATTACCGGATTATCCGGTACGCGGACGACTTTGCGATCATGGTGTCTGGCAGCAGATCGCACGCTGACGCGTTGCTTGACGACCTCTCAACGGTGCTGTCCACGCTTGGGCTCCGGCTCGCGTGGGACAAGACCAGGGTGGTCCACATCGACGAGGGCCTCGACTTCCTGGGGTGGCGCATCCAACGTCACCGCAAGCGAGGAACCGCCAGCACGCACTTCGTCTACACGTACCCTGCCGCCAAGTCGGTGCAGTCGGTGAAGACGAAGATCAAAGCGATCTGCCGGGCAAATACGAACCTGCCGCTATCGGTTGTGCTGCACAGGCTCAACAGCCTGTTGCGAGGCTGGACCGCCTACTTCCGACCAGGGGTGTCGAGCCGGGCCTTTCAATATCTGCGTGCCTTTACCTGGCAGCAGGTCGGCGGATGGCTCCGGAAGAAACACCAGCACACCAGGTGGAAGGATATCCGCCGCCGCTACTGCGGCGGCGGATGGTGGCCCGCTGACCAAGGAGTGGTGCTCTTCAACCCCGGAGCTGTTCGGACCACCCGGTACCGCTACCGAGGAACCGTGATCCCCACTCCGTGGTCGACCGCAGCGTGAGAAACATTTGTCGCTGCGAAGGGACTTGTGGAGAGCCGGATGCCTGGCAACAGGCACGTCCGGTTCGGCGAGCGGCTCGCAGAAACGGACCGGCGGCAACGCCGACACCGCGCTGCGGGCCGACTCAACATGCTGCCCCTCGAGCTCGGCGGCGCCCCGAAAGACCCCACCAACCTGTGGCCCGAACCCCACGCCGGCTCGGAGAACTCCTCCAGCAAGGACTCCGTCGAGAACGCCGTCAAGAAAGCCGTCTGCGCCGACCAGGCCACCCTCGCCAACGCCCAGAATGCGATGCTCACCGACTGGACCACCGCCAAGTCCGTCCTCGGCATCGGCTGAGCAGGTCAGGACTGTGGTGGCGGCAGCAGGGCATAGCAGTCGCCCGCAGCTTGCGGCGCGGACCGGCCTCGGGCGTAATCAGCGACTGGGTATGGACACTGGACGTGGCGTGATATTTCGGGTAGGTGATCAGCTGCGACAAATACTTGAACACATGAACGATGTTGCGGCAGGCGGAACTAACCCTGGCTGACATAGCTCTGCTCGCGCAGTTTCTCTGCGCGCTGGAACGTCGCGCACGACGTGCGGCGGATGCTCGAAGAATCCTTATGTTAACTAGGCAAGCGCGCTTCCCGCGATGACGTGCGGGAAGCGCGCTGTCTGCGAGAGGTCACTGAGTGTCGGCCGCCCTCGCCTAAGTCCCTTTCTATGAATCTGCCTGGCCGGCCTCGACTGCCACGAGGCTGCCCAGTTGCAGATCCCCAGGACACCGAAAGTCGCGATGTGCGGCTCGACGGGCTGGAACTCGCCGGACGCGATGCCGTCCGCGATGACTGGCCGGACGGCTTCGAACGTGGTCCGGCGGCCGTTGCGGAACTTTTCGGTGCTGTCTGGGGAAAGGTCGGACTCGGACTTGACCAGGAGGAGGATGCGTTCGCGGTGGGACACGATCCAGTGGACGAGCCAGTGGGCCATGGTGTGCAGCCGCTCCGCCGCGTCCGGGTCGGCGCGCTCGCCGATGGCCTTGAGATCCTCCGCGGGGCCGTTGGTCTCCTCGACGATCAGGCGGTCGAGGACCTCGTCCTTGCTCTTGAAGTAGTAGTACAGCGCGGGACGCTTCAATCCCATGGACCCGGCGACGTCCTGCAGGCTGGTGCCCGCGAATCCCCGTTCCGCGAACAGGCGAGTGGCGTGCTCGAGCACCTCGTTCTCCATGAGCTGCTTGCGGCGCGAGGCCGGCGCCGGGCCGGTCACGGCAGGTCCGCCTCGGGAGCCGGTGCCGGGTGCGCCGGGCGCGACAGGACCGCCACGATGGAAACCGCGATGACAACGGCGCCGTAGACTGTCACGGCGAGGAAGCTCCCGGACAGTTTGAGCAGGGCCGTGGCGACCACGGCGGCCGTGCCGCCGAAGACCGAGTTGGTTCCGGTGTACGCGATCGACGACCCGGAGTACCGCATGCGCACGGGGAACGCGTCGGCGTAGAAAGAGGACTGTGCCGAGAGAGCGATGATCACCGACCCGACGACCCCAGTGGTGCAGAGCCCGATGAGCCCGACGTTGCCGGCGTGGATGACCGGGAATAGCGGAACGAAGGAGACGGCAAGCGCGACCAGCACGACCAGCATGGCGTTCCGCGGGCCGAAGCGATCGGTAAGCCAGCCGGCTGAACCGCGGGCCCCGGCTGCGCGAACTCGCGGTCACGGTGACAGGCCCGTACGTGCGCGGCATCGTGGGGCCCGACCGGATCGCGGCGACCCCGCACCTCGGCGGCATTCTCCATCGCCTGCGCGGACAATGCCGCCGGATCGCCGCTCGACCTCGAGCTCACGAGCACCGGCCGGTGCGGTCGCATGTGGCATCTCCACCGCCCGTTCGCCGTGCCCGGGGTCCACCGGAGCAACCACCCCGAACCCGCGACGCGGCCGGGCCTGGTGCGGCACCCGGCCGGTCGCGGTTTCGGCGATGGTGACGAGCACATGGCCGCTGCCGCGGGTATGTCACTCACGCGCAGAGCAGTGCGGCGCGTTCACAGGCCGGATGTGTCGTGGGGCTCGATCAAGCCGTGGTGGTGGGCGAAGCGCACGGCGTGCACCCGATCTCGGAGGCCGAGCTTGGCCAGAACACGCGAGACGTGGGTTTTGACGGTCTGTTCGCCGACGTACAGCTGCTCGCCGATTTCGGCGTTCGAGAAGCCAGTGGCCATCAACAGGAACACTTCGCGCTCGCGCGCGGTCAGTCGCTCCAGGCCGGGCGCCCGCTCCCGGTCCGGAATGGCCGGGGCCAGCGCGTCGACCAGGCGCGGAGCGAGCCGGTGGGTGATCGACGGGTCGAGGTAGGTGTCACCCCGGGCGGCGACGCGGATCGCCGTCACGAGTTCTTCGGGTGGCAAGCTCTTCAGGACGAACGCGCTCACCCCCGAGGCCAGCGCCGAGCGCAGGTAGTCGTCGGTGCCGAACGTGGTCAGCAGGACGACCTTCAGCGCCCGCCGCCCCGACGACATCAGCTGGCGGGCAGCCGCGAGACCGTCGAGCTTGGGCATGCGCACGTCCAGGACGGCCAGGTCCGGGTCCAGGGCACTGATGGCCTCGATGGCGCTGTAGCCGTCACCGACGTCGGCGACGCATTCCATGTCCGGCTGCGCGTCGAGGACCGCGCGGAAACCGGACCGGAACATCGCGTGGTCGTCGGCGATCACGATCCGCAAGGTCACGATCCACTTCCCAGGGGCATGGTCACGCTCGACTCCCAATAGTGCCCGTCTCCGACCGTGCCGAAGGACGCCGCCCCACCAAGTGCGTCCGCGCGTGTGCGCATCCCTTCGAGACCCACCCCGAGACCCGGGGAGTCTCCCGAGGCCGCGATCCGGTTGCGGGTGGTGAGACCCACGTGGTCGCCGCCGTAGTCGAGTTCCACCCGGGCCGCCTTCCCGTCGCCGTGGCGCAGGGCGTTCGTCATCATCTCCTGCGCGACCCGGTACAGGGTGGTGTCGACGGCCCGCGGCAGCGGGTGCGGGGTGTTGTAGACGACGTACGTCACCTGCAGGCCGGACGACCGGACGCCCTCGAACAGGTCCGGCAGCATCGCGGCTCCCGGCTGCTCCGGCGAATCGTCACCTTCGTGCAGCAGGGAAAGCAGCCGTCGCAGGTCGACCATCGCCGCCTGGCTGGATGTCTCCACGGCGGTGAGCGAGGTGCGCACCGAGCCGCCGTCCGCGACCGGCACGGCCGCGAGGTTCAGCCGGGCCGCTGTGGCGTGGACGCCGATCGCGCTGACGTGGTGGGAGATGACGTCGTGCAGATCGATGGCGATCGTTTCGCGCTCCTTGACCACCGCCGCCGCCACCTCCGCCCGCGCGTCGCGCAGCGCCGCTTCCCGCTGGTGGCGCAGTTCGTCCACGTGCGCCTTGCGCGCGGTGGTGTACCGCCCGACCAGCCACGGCAGCAGGGCGTTGGCGGACACGAGAGTCACCAGGGAAGCTGGCGCGGTCAGCCCGCTGACCAGTAACGAGCACAGAACACCGCCGCACAGCGCGACCAGCGCCGCACTGGCCGGCAGGCCCCGCAGCCAGGCACCGGCCCGGTACGCGCCGACCAGCTGGCCGGCGGTGCTCGCGCTCCGGCCGGGAAGCACCAAGGCGAGCGCGGGAACCAGCAAAGCGTGCCCGACCGCGACCCAGCCGGAGAACTTCGGCGACGACACGAGAGCGGCGTCCGCGACGACGATTCCGGCCAGCAGCACCACGTTCCACGGTCCCGGCGCCGGCCCCCGCGCCAGGAAACTCACCACATCGATGACCAGGCACACGACCCCCACCAGGACCGACTGGCGCGCCAGCGACCGCTCCGCCCCGTGCACGCCGGCGCGGGCGAGCCACTGGCGGATCGGCGGGCGTTCCCCCTCGTGCGTGCTGCTGAACATCCGGTCATTCTGCCTGGCGCGAACCGGCCGGAAGTCACTCCCGAGAGGGACAAACGATCACAGCGCGGTATGACGCCCGCCGGTGGGCCCGGCTCATAACGTGCCGCCATGCGCTTGTCCCTCTCCCGCCGAGCCGGCGCTTTCGCCGGCGTCGCAGCTGTCCTGCTCGTGCTGAGCACCGTCATCTTCTGGCCGGACGGCACGCCCCGCGTCCCGCCCGGCGCCACGCCGGACTCACTGACCGTCCGGCCCTGCACCTTCGACACGGAAGCCGGAGCCCGGCCCGCCGACTGCGGAACGCTCGTGGTCGCGGAAAACCGCGCGAACCCGGCGTCGAACCTGATCGCCCTGCCCGTCATCCGGATCCGTGCCACCGCACAACCCACGGGCGAACCGATCTTCCGGCTCGGCGGTGGACCGGGTCTGTCGAACATGGACTTCCCCGAGGCCGCCCGGCTCACCGACCACCACGACGTGGTCCTCGTCGGTTACCGGGGAGTCGACGGCTCACGACGGCTGGACTGTCCCGAGGTGACCTCGGCCCTGCAGTCGTCCGAGGGCATGACCGGCCCGGACGCCCTGCCCGTGACCAGCCGGGCGTTCGGCCAGTGCGCGAACCGGCTGCGACGCTCCGGTGTGGACCTGACCGGCTATTCGGTCGTCCAGCGCGTCGAGGACATGGAATCGGCGCGCAAAGCCCTGGGCTACCCGCGGATCGACCTGGTCAGCTCCAGCGCGGGAACCCGGACCGCGATGGTCTACGGGTGGCGCCACCCCGAGGCGCTGCTGCGCTCGGCGATGATTTCGGTCAACCCACCCGGCCACCTGTTCTGGGACCCGCGCACCACCGACTCCCAGTTCGCGCAGTACGCCGAGCTGTGCCGGGCAGACGCCGCCTGTGCCGCGAAGACGCCCGACCTCGCGGCGGCCATCCGCGACGCCGTCGCCACGATGCCGCCCAGCTGGGGGCCGCTGGCCATCAAGAACACCAACGTGCGGATCCTGAGCCAGTACGCGATGCACTACAACGGCGGCGGGTCGGCGCCGAGCAACGCCCCCACGGCGATCGATGCCTACCTCGACGGCGGGCCGGGCGCGATGTGGGCGATGTCCGTCCTCGCCGACCTCGCCCTGCCCACCTCCACCGTCTGGGGCGAGTTCGCCTCCTTCTCCATGATCGACGCCCCCGCCACGCAGCAGTACTACGCCCAGGGTGGCGATCCCGGCTCGATCCTCGGCAACGCCTCGACCGACTTCCTCTGGGGCGGCCCGGCAGGCTTCTCCACCGCGTGGCCGGACAGCCCGGACAACGCCGAATACCGCACGGTCCGACCGAGTTCGGTCGAGACCCTGCTCGTCGGCGGCGAACTCGACTTTTCCACGCCGCCGGTGAACGCCACGAAGGAACTGCTGCCCGCGCTGTCCCGCGGCCAGCAGGTGATCCTGCCCGGACTGGGCCACACCAACGACTTCTGGGAGCACCGGCCCGAGGCCGGCGAGCACCTGCTGACCACCTTCTTCGACACCGGCCGGGTCGACAGCTCGCAGTTCGACCGCCGTCCGGTCGACTTCGACGCGGTGCCGCTCAGCATGCCCACGATCGCCGGCCTGCTCGTCGGCGTCACGACCGGAGGAGCGCTGCTCGGCCTGCTCGTGCTCGGCCTGCTCGTCCGCAAGCGCCTGCGGCGCGGCGCGCCGGGCCGCCGGGCGAGCCGGTGGATCCGGGCCCTGATCGTGATACCGCTGGGCCTGGCCGGCTGGTTCCTCGGGGTCCTGTTCGCCTGGACGCTGGCACCCGGCTGGTTCATCGCCGGTCCCACCGTGGTGGTGCCCGGCGCCGGGCTGCTGATCGGCCTCGGTGCGTACCTCGCCCGATCGACGACGCGCTCGGGATCCCGATTCGGCGGTGCCGCGGCGACGGTCGCCGGTGCGTTGGTGGGGGCTTGGCTCGCGGCGCTGGCCGGAACCGGTTTGGTACTCCCGGCTGTCGCGATCGTCGGCGCGGCGTTGGGCGCGAACCTCGTTCTCGCGCTCAGCGGTCGCCGCCGGCATGTCGAGATGGCTGCTCCGGCCGCCGCGGGGTGATCACCGGCGTCACCCCCGGGCGAGTTCGCGGAGACGAGACTCCCCCGACCCATCGTGAGCAGGTCGCGGACGCGGGGCACCCAGCCCAGTTCCTCGCGGGTGCGTGGTGCGCGAATGCGGCTGGAGGCGCTCATGATGAGCGCGCCGAACTCGCCCCACACCGTGGCCGCTCTTCCGGGGACAGGCTGCGGGTCGGCCGGTCCAGGACGAGGTCGAAGAGCCGGATCACGTAGTCGACGTGCACGTGGCTGTAGGTGTTGAACCCTTCGCCGACGTAGCAGGCGGCGCCGGTGCCGGCCACCGACCGGTAGATCATCGACAAGTGCCCGTGGTCGCCCGGGCCCCGGATCAGTCCGGGCCGGGCGACCATGCCGCGGATCTCGCGGTTCGCCGCGGCGCGCACCAGCTGCTCCGTAGTGACTGTGGGCCCATTCGGAGAGGCGCCGCTTGTTCGGGTGGCAGGCTTCGACGCGCCGGCAGGTTTCGCGCAGGGTTCCGTGCAGCTGGTAGCGGTGGCTGAAGGTGCGGATCATGCCGTAGTGGGCCAGGTAGTCTCCGCGCAGGCACTGGGCGGGGATGCCGGTGGTGGGCCGGATGGGGAGCAGGTCGCCGTATTCGCCGCGGTCACCGGAACGGGGGACCGCGAACCAGCCGCCCCACGGGGACCTCGCGACCCTGGACCCAGCGGCGATTCTCGAGCTCGGGCAGCGAACGGGCGAGTTCCGCACGTTTCCCGTGCAGCCCATTGTGATCGCGGTACGGCAGGCCATCGACGGTGCCGTCCTTCACTCATCCTGGGACGCCGGCTTCGACGTGCCTGGCTACTGCGAGGAAATAGTCACGATCTTCGATCTGGCAACACGGGGGAAACCATGAGCACGGTTTTGATAGCTGCGTTCGACTCCAGAGGGAGGTCGCACCGTTCACCGGCCTCGGAGTCCGGCTGCAGCGGGCCAGGTACCAGGTCGCCATCGCGGCCTGCGAACCCTATGCCGCTCCCGTGATCCATCTGGTGAACGCCTGACGTCGACCGCGACACGCAGATAGCTCGTCAACCAGGAGGTAGTCATGACGGTCAAGATGGCCCGGCACGGAGACATCGAACTCGCCTACGAGACAATGAGACCGCCCAGCGGCGAGCCGCTGCTGCTGGTCTCCGGAATCTCGCAGATGCTCGTCTGGCACGACGACTTCTGCGCGGCGCTGGTGGAGCGTGGCTTCCAGGTGGCCCGGTTCGACAACCGTGACACCGGGCTTTCCACCCACCTGCACCACGCTGGGCGGCCGAGCAAGCTGGCCTTGCTGCTACGCCCCAGCCGTGCGGTCCAATATCAGTTGACCGATCTGGCTGACGACGCGGTCGCGGTGCTGGACGCGCTGGGTTGGCCGAGCGCACACGTCGTCGGCGAGACCCGCGGCGGCATGATCGCGCAGTCGATGGCCGTGCGGCACCCGGACAGGCTGCGCGATCGAAGACCCCGAAGGCGCCAACTACTGATGTCAGTGAACCGCAAATAGCGGTCGCGGCGGCGGGTCGCCTTGGGCAGTCGCAACGTGCGCCGTCGGTCTGCGTTGCGGGCTGATGGCGAGACCTTCGACTCCGGCGCTGGTGCCCGTCATCGATAGCTTCGGGGAATGTCGACCGCGCGCCTCGGTCCTTCGCCCTTGCGACCCACTCGATTGCGCAAGACCCCGATCCCCTCGGCCTCGAGCTCGACCACGCTGCCCTGGCCGATCCAGCGATCGAGTTCGACGCCGCAGCCCTTTCCAACGGTGCCGCTGCCTAGCAGGTCACCGGGCTGCAGCGTCTGTTCCTGGCTGGTCCATTCGATGATCTCCTCGAAGGAGAAGTGCATCGCGCCAAGTGTGCCCGTGGACCACAGTTCGCCGTCGACGCTGGCCTTGAGGGGTGCGGTCAGCGGGTCGAACTCGTCGGGGGTGGCAATGCAGGGCCCGACCGAGCTACCGAAGTCCTTGGCGAGGGCCGGCCCGATGCCGATGCTCATTTCTCGCTCCTGGATGTCCCGGGCGCTCCAGTCGTTGTAGAGCGTGTAGCCGACGATGTGCCGGTCCGCGTCCGCGGCCGAGATCCGTCGACCCCGGCTGCCGATCACGGCACAGACTTCCAGCTCGTAGTCGAGTTTGTCCGTGTAGGCAGGCCACGGGACCGTGTCCTCGGGACCGTAGATCTCATCGACGTTGCCCTTGTAGTGCGCCGGGATCCGGTACCACTCGTCGGGCACGTCGCCGATCACCCCGGCGGCCACGCACCCTCGCATGTGCTCCTCGACGACCATGTAGTCCCGCAAGCTGTTCGGTCGCGGGAGCGGGGCGACGAGCTGCACCTTGGCCGCGGCGCGTACCACCGGCGCCTCGTGTCCGGCCTGCGTGGCCGCGTCACAAACTTCCCGCACCTCATCGATCGCCGGGTCGCCCCCGGCGATGACGCGGATGAGCTCCGACGATCCGTCCAGTTCGCGCGCTCCGCGAAGCGGCCGCCCCGCGGCAGCCAGGGCTTGGTCGATGTCCACAACGTTCCCACCGTTCAACACCCCGGCACGCAGCACCGGCCCGGCCGGCTGCGCGACAGCGAACGTGACCAGCTTCATCGGACCGGCTCCGCAGCCGCGACCGGAGCCGGAGCGAGGGCGGCGCCGAGTCGCGCGACGAGAGCATCCAGCTCGCCGGGCTCGCTGGCCGCACCGAACAGGTAGCGATCCGGCCGCACGAGAGCGGCCACGACACGAAGACCGGAGAGCCACTTCGCGACTTCGCCCGGCGCCGCCTGCACGGTCCGGACGTCCAACGCCTCCAGCCACTCCGTCGTGGTCGGGTCTGCGCCAGCCAGGGCCTCTGGCGTGGCGACGAGGGCGAAGCGATAGCCCACGACATCGTCGAGCAGTTCGTCGGACGGGGTGCGCGGTTGCGCGCTCAGGGTGCCCGCCAGCTCACCCTGCTCGTCCCGGACACCGGGCCCAAGGGGCGGCCGCAGCGCCTGGGCCTGGAACACGACAGGCTCCTCCTCCGGGGCTTCAAGAGTCTCGATATGGTTCGCCAGCTCAGCGGCCAACGTGGTGTAGGCCAGGACGTGCGGTCGGCGCTCGCTCTGGTAAGTGTCGAGAAGGGAGGCTGGCGAATCGCCGCGCACGACCCGCCCGAGCTTCCAGGCCAGGTTCGTGGCGTCCCGGATGCCCGAGCACATCCCCTGGCCCAGGTGCGGCGGCATGGTGTGTGCGGCATCCCCGGCGATCAGGACCCGGCCGGCCCGCCACTGGTCGGCGGTCAGCGAGCGCCATTCGTAGACGTCGCAGCGCAGAAGCCGGTACTCGTGCGGGGCGAACCAGGGCGCGACCACCTCGTAGGCCTTCTCCGTGCGCTCGAACTCGACGGAGTCGTCGTCAGGCCGCAGCATCAGCTCGTACCGCATCCGAGGGGCTGCGATCGGGATCATGGTCAGCGGGTTGCGGATGGCCGCCTGGATCCACGAGTCCCGCCCCGCCAGCCGCTCGTCCTCCACAAGCGGCATGATGTCGATGATCAACGAACGGTGGGTCGCGTGGTGGTCGGTCTGTGTGAACCCCATGGCGCGCCGGACCCAAGAGTTCGCCCCGTCAGCGCCTACCACGTAGGACGCGGTCACCTGGGAGGGCAGGTCGGTGGCGATCTCGCGCATGCTCAGCACGACTTCGTCGTCGGTCGCGTCCAGCTCGGTGACCTCCCAGCCGAACCACGTGCTCGCCCGTGCGTAGTTGTGGGCGTGGCCGCGCAGGACGGACTCGAAGTCCGGCTGGTGGAACATGTAGTCCGACTGCCAGCCCTGCTCGGTCAACCCGCGGTTCATGTCCATCGCCATGACCATGCGCCACTGCGCGTCGTAATGACGGTAGGTACCGGTGAGCGAGAAGGTCTTCTCCAGTTCGTGGAGGCCGAGCGTCTGGAAGGCGCGCATGGTCTCGTCGTCGAGATGAGTTGCGCGGCGGGCCATCGGCATCCGCCCGCGGTCGACCACCGCCACGCTCAGGCCCTCGTGCTCGAGGAGCCGGGCAAGGGCAAGACCGGTGGTCCCGCAGCCGATGACGACGACGTCGACGTGTTCGCCGGTGCGTCCGCTCATGTCGTTCTACCTCTACTCGTGATCGTCGTTGATCGAGGGGTGGATGCAGGTCACGCTGGCGCGGGTGCGCTGCCGGTGCGCGGCCTCGAATATCGACAGCTCGGGGTCGAGGCTGACCGCCGTAGTCAGCACGAGTTCGCCGGACGGCCCGCAGCAGCACGCGATGGCGAACCCGTCGACGTCGATGCGGTCGACGAGCACCCCGTCGGCGATACGGACGAAGGCCTCGCCAGTGGTGGTGGCCACCCACACCGATCCGTCCGCGCCGGCGCATGCGCCATCGGGCAGGAAGGTCTCGCCCAGCTCTGCCCGCAGGTCGAACCAGGTGCGGCGGTCGGTGAGCTTCCCCGCGGGGTCGATGGTGAAGGCGGTGAGCCGGCCGGCGAACGTCTCCGCCACGACGAGGGTGGCGCCCCCGTCCACGGTCACCAAGCCGTTGGGGAACAACAGATCCTCGGCAGCGGCGGTCACGGGCTCGTCGCTGCCGGGCGGCGGAACCCGGAGCAGCTGGCCCGGCTTTTCCGGACCGCGGACCTCGTCCACGAGGACCGTTCCGTCCGGCAGCACGATCAGGTCACCGAGAGTGCCCTGAACCCAGTCGGTGAACTCCGCGTGCAACGACCAGTCCCGGCCGTCGAAACGGTCGAGCCGTGCCCCGGTCATCCGGGCTCCGACGAGCTCACCTGAGGGCAGGAAACCCGTTCCGTTGACCGCGAGGTCCAGGTGGTGGTCGCGCCTGCCGTCCTCACCGCCCAGGATCACCAGGCGCGAACCCTGGGTGTCCGACACCCACAGCCGGCCATCCCGCCAGCGTGGCGACTCGGCCCAGACGAGGTCGTCGGCGAGCAGCCGTGAGCCCGCGGTCATGCTGCCCACGTCAGGCCTTTCGAGGGGCCGGCGGCAGCCCGAGCTCAGGGAAGCCTTCCGGCGTGAGGTGCGGCCCCCACAGGCTCACCCACTTGTGGCCATCGAGGCTCCACTCTCCTGGCGTGTGCCGGGCGTCGTCGTAGATCCGTTCCATGTCGCAGTAGAACTCCTGCACGAGCCCACTCGGCTCCAGCACGTAGGTGGCGATGTTGCGACCCATGCCGTGTCGGAGGGGGCCCCACAGCACCGACTCGCCACGGGCGTCGACGAGGTCGGCAATCGCGGCGATCTCGACGATCGTCGGGTATTCCCAGGCGACGTGGTGAATCTGCCCCGGGCCCGGGAACACGCCGATGCCGTGGTGGTCGACGTTGCAACGCAGAAAGACGCCCTCGCCGGCACGGTCGGACACTCGGAAGTCGAACAGCTCGACGAGCATCCGCTCCATCCGGCGCGGCTCGGGCACGAAGAAGTTGAAGTGGCCCAACCGGGTCGGCCGCAGGACTGCGGTCGGGGCGGGCGCCGGGACCTGCGTCATCCGGCTGTAGATCTGGAACACGAATCCGAACTCGTCGACGAAGCTGAAGCCGTCCTCCAGCCCGACACCCAGGGCGGCGTCGTCCAGGATCTGCAGCCCTGCGGCTTCGACCCGTTTGCGCGCCTCGGCGAGGGATTCCGCGTCTGCTGCGAGCAGTCCGACGTGGTCGAGTGCGTCTTCGTCCGACTCGATGTATTGGAGGCTGTGGTGCGCGGTGCCGAGCGTGAACCACACCTGGCCGTCCGCTCGCTCGCTGGGGTGCAGGCCGAGCGTCTCCATGGCGAATTCTTCGGCTGCGGCAAGGTCTCGGACGCGGATCGCGACATGGCCGATCTCGCTGATGACGGGGGCGAGCATCAGGCGGTCTTACGGGAGTTGCGGGCGGCGACGCATCGTGTGGTCTGCATCCCGAGTCCGTCGATGGTGCATGACATGGTGCTCCCAGGGGTGAGATAAGTGGGCGGATCGGCGACGTGGCCTACTCCGGCGGGCGTGCCGGTGGCGATCAGGTCGCCGGGCGCGAGGGTGATGATCGTGCTGATGTAGGAGACGATCTGTGCGACGGTGAAGACCAGGTCGTCGGTCTTGGAGGACTGTTTGACCTCTCCGTCGACCGACAGCTCCATCTGCAGGGACCGGGCGTGGTCGACCTCGTCTGGCGTCACGAGGTACGGGCCGACCGGGGTGGACTGCTCGAAAGTCTTGCCGGACAGGAACTGCGAGGTCCGTAGCTGCCAGTCCCGCATCGAGACGTCGTTGACCACGGTGTAGCCGGCTACGTGGTCCAGTGCCTCGGACTCGCTTACATGCCGGGCCGGCTTGCCGATCACGACGCCCAGCTCGATCTCCCAGTCGACCTTGTCGGAGTTGGCGGGGATCGGGAGCTCGTCGTTCGCACCGATCAGGCTGCGAGCGAACTTGGCGAACAATGTCGGGTACTGCGGCAGCGGCAGGTCGGCCTCCGCCGCGTGGGAGGCGTAGTTGAGGCCGACGCAGAACACCTTCTCGGGCGCGGGTGTCAGCGGCGCGAAGTCTGCGTCAGCCGCTGCGACGCGCTGACCGCTCTCGGCGGCAGCCCGCTCTGTCCAGTCGTCGCCGGAGGCGAGGAGCTGCCCGACGTCGGTGAACGGCAGGAGGACCAGCTCGTCTCCGTCGAGACGTGCGCCTCGAAGCCCGGCATCGGTTCGGATGGTCGCTACCCGCATGGGTGACTCCGTTCTCGTACAGGTACTGATCCGAGACGGATCAGATCGTTCTCGACCTCACGTAGCGGCGCACTTCGGAGGTCGCTCACCAGCGCGTCCAACCCGCGCGGAGGGCCTTTTTGTCGATCTTGCCGATCGGGGTCGTCGGAATTGCGGCAACCTGTTCGTAGGCCTTCGGGCGCTTGTAGGACGCCAGCTCCGACCGACAGCGGAGGGCCGCGCTGTCGGCATCGAAGTCATCACCGGGAACCACGAAAGCGACGACGGCTTCGCCCCAATCGGGGTGCGGCACGCCGACGACGGCGACCTGCTCGACGCCGGTACACGTGCCCAGAACGTTTTCCACCTCAGTGGTGTAGACGTTCATTCCGCCGCTGATGATCATGTCGTTCTTGCGGTCGAGCAGGCGCAAGTAGCCGTAATCGTCGAGCGCGCCGATGTCGCCAGTGTGCAGCCATCCGTCCCGGACGGTGGCGGCGGTCTTCTCGGGCAGTCCGTGGTAGCCGGCCATGACATACGGCGCGCGGGCGCAAACCTCACCCGCCGCTCCTGCGGGAAGAGGGGAACCGTCGTCGTCCAGGATCCGCAGGTGGACCATCGCGGCAGCCCGGCCGCAGCTTTGCAACCGGTCGGGGCGGTCAGGGTCGTGATCCTCGCGAGTGAGACGGGTCAGGAAGTTCGGGGCCTCGGATTGCCCGTAGAGCTGCATGAAGACCGGGCCGAACCGTTTCAGGCCGGCAGCGAGGCGTTCCGGGGTGATCGGAGCGGCGCCGTACAGGATGGTGCGCAGCGATGAGACGTCGACGTCCACGTCCTCACCGGCGTCGAGTAGCCGGTAGATCATCGTCGGCACCAGGAACAGGAAGGTGACGGCGTCACGCTCGATCAGTCTCAGGGTCTGTTCGGCGTCGAAGCGTGTCGCGATGCCGACCCGGGCGCCCTTGAGCAGCCCCGCCTGGGCGAGGAACCCGGCCGAGTGAGGCAGAGGGGTGTTCAGGAGCAGGCATTCGTCGTCTTGGAACCCGACCTCGACGACGTGCGCGAGTAGATTGAGCGCGAGTCCGGCCTGGTTGTGGACCACGCCCTTCTGCCGGCCGGTTGTCCCGCCCGTGTAAAGAATCAGCGCCGTGTCCGTTCCGGACACAGTGACATCGGGTGGGCCGGCGTGGGCAGCGATGGTCGGATCGGTATCCCAACCGGGTTGGCCCGGGACGAGTACCGCCTCAAGGCACGTGGCGCGCGCGGTCGAGGCCATGGGTTCGTCGGCGAGAGCGATCCGCGCGCCGCAGTCACGCAAGATGAAGGACATCTCGGGCTCGGAGAGCATCACGTTGATCGGCACCTTCGCCGCACCGGCACGGATGATGGCCTGGTCGGCAATCAGCCACTCCAGCCGGTTGGACATCATCAGGGCCACCGGTTCCCCCGGTTTGACACCGAGATCGACCAGTGTGCGGGCGAGATGATTCGCCGCCGCCACGAGGTCGGCGTAGGACATCTGCCGGTCGTCGACACGGATGGCCGGCCGATCCCCGAAGCGGTCGAGCGCGTCGCGCAACAGCGAGTGCAGCGTCGTATCCACGTCAGCGCCCATCGTCGAGCCGACAGGACACCGAGTTCGCGCCGGAGCACGATGCCGAAGCGCTGACCCGCCGCAGTCGGGTCGCGCGGGCGTGGAAATTCCCCGGATCTCCGGCGTTGCAGGGGCACGCCCCGCCTCGGACGGTGTTATCGCGCAGCTTCGTCACGCTACCGAGTCTGCGCCGAGTAACTTTCTCATGTCAAGGCAACTTTCAAAAGTTGTGTCGGTATGCTTCTCATGGTTAGAGTTTCGACCATGGTGAAGAGAAGCGCTGGCTCCGGGACGCGCACCGACGAGCTCTATGAGCGGCTGCGGTCTGACATCTTCATGGCGCGTCTCGAGCCGGGGCGTCGTCTGAAGTTCTCGGAGTTATGTGCCACGTACGGCACGAGTGTCGGCCCGGTACGTGAGGCGTTGACACGCCTCACCGGCGAGCGGCTTGTGACGTTGCAGGCGCACCTTGGATTCATGGTCGCGCCGTTATCTGCGGATGAGTTGACGGATCTGACCACCGCTCGGGTCGAACTGGAGTCCTTGGCCTTCCGGCGGGCGATCCTCGCCGGTGACGAGCAGTGGGAGTCCGATGTCGTTGCGGCGCAGCACCTGCTGGGGCTCCGCGAACGCGAGGTAGCGGAAACCGGCGCCCGCGGTGATCCCTGGTTCGCTGCCCACGAGGCATTTCACGCCGTACTGCTGGTCGGATGCGGCAACCGTCGCCTGACCGAGATGGCCCAGGAGCTACGAGCGGAGACGGAGCTCTACCGCCGATGGGCCGCGCCGCTGCTCGAGGAGAACGAGCGCGACCCGGCCGCCGAACACAAGGCGCTGGCCGAGGCTGTCACCAACCGTGATGCCGACCGTGGTGCAGAACTGCTGCGCGACCACATCGCGTTCACAACGCAGATGCTGCTCAGCGGCCTACTGCCCGACGCCATGCCTGCCACCGGGCAGCCGGGCTCCGACGGCGGCCACGCCTGAACGGGCGCGAGGCCGCGCGCCATCGACGACAAAGGACTGAGGCGGACCGGCAACACGGTCCGGTAGATGAGGACGCCGCCGGGCTGGGCTGCGCGACACCCGGATCCCCGACCGGCGCCCACAGAGGAGCTGCCGTGAAGTTGACTGTGAATCGAGACCGCTGCGAGGGTTACGGGCTCTGCGCCGAGGCGGCACCGGATCTGATGCACCTGGACGACGACGGCGAACTGGTTCTCGACCGAGATGACGTGTCGCCCGAGTCGTCGGTCGATGCGGAGTCCGCGGTGCGGGTGTGCCCTGTCGCTGCGCTCAAGGTGCAGTAATGGGGCAACACGATCACATCGTCGTGGTCGGTGCGTCGCTGGCCGGTTCGACCGTCGCCGACACGCTACGCAGGCGTGGCTTCACCGGTTCGCTGACGCTGATCGGCGCGGAACCCCGCTCCGCCTACAACCGTCCTGCGCTGTCGAAAGGTGTCCTCGCCGGCTACGACGGTTTCGACGAGATCGCGTTGCCGCCCTTGTCGTGCGAGGTCGACCAGCTGATCGGGATCGCGGCCGTCGCGCTGGACACACAACGGCGCGAGGTCGTACTCGCCGACGGTGAGCGGATTCGCTACGACAAGCTCGCCATCACGACAGGTGCACGAGCGCGTCGTCTCGCGGACCTCGACGCAGCAGACACCGGCGTGCAGGAGATCACCTTCCGCGACCTCGACGACGCGCAACGACTGTCCTGGCTGCTCGCCGCCCGTCCACGGACCGTTATCGTCGGTGCGGGCATTCTCGGCATGGAACTCGCGTCCGCCTGCGTCGATCGAGGCGCCTCGGTCACCGTCATCGACCGCCAACCGCCGCTGCACGCCCAGGTCGGCCCCTTCCTCGCCGAACTTGTCGTCAAGGCAGCCGAGCGACGGGGTGTCCACTTCGTCCACGCCCCCGACGGTCTCCGACTCCGCGGCCGCACATCCGGTACTCCGATCGTCGAACTTGCCGACGGACGGAGGCTTGAAGGCGACCTCGTCCTGAGCGCCGTGGGTTGCCTGCCCGAGGTGGACTGGCTGCGGACATCGGGCCTCGCCGGCCCTGGCGGGCTCCACATCGACACCCGGTGCAGAGTCACCCCGGACATCGTCGCTGCCGGCGACGTCGCCGCCTTCCCCTCGACGGACGGGCCCCGGCGGACTCCACTGTGGACCGCCGCTTTCGAACAGGCACGTACCGCGGCCACCACGCTCCTGGACGGAGACTCCGCGCCCCCCCTCACCCCGTCCCCGTACTTCTGGACCGAACAGTTCGGCATGACGATCCGCATGTGCGGCGCGATGCCGCCGCTCGATAAGCCGACCGTTCTCGAAGGAATGGTGCGGAACGGGGTGATCGAGGAAGGCGGGCTGCTGCTGCGTTGGAACGGCGCCTCCGGCACCGCCGCAGCGGTCAACCGGAGGATCCCGATCACGAAGCTGTGCGCACTCACCCGGCCGGCACCGGCCACCATCTAGACGGAGGGAACAGAAATGACGTTCACCACCCCCATTCCGCACTCCGACATCGACCTCTTCTCAGACGAGGCTCTCCGCGATCCATATCCGGCCTACCGCGCCCTGCGCGACCAAGGCGCAGCGGTCCGGCTCGATGCCCTCGAAGCCTGGGCGCTTCCCCGCTACGAGTCGGCACGACGCGCACTCGGCGACTGGGAAACCTTCTCCGCGAGCGGAGTCGTTCTGAACGAGACCGTCGCCGAAATGGTGGTCGGAACCGTGCTGACCACCGACCCGCCCGCGCACACCGTGCTGCGCTCCGTGCTCTCCGAACGGCTCGGCCCCCGGTCTGTCCGCCGCCTTGCGAAAGAGATCAGCCAGCGCGCCGACCACCTCGTCGACGAGGTCATCGACAAAGGAGGTTTCGACGCCGTCGCCGACCTCGCGACGGTCTTCCCCTTCTCCGTCGTCTTCGACATGATCGGTCTGCCCGATGAGGCCCGGCCGAACATTCTGCGCTGGGCCGACGCCACTTTCACCGTGATGGGCCCGATGAACGCCCGTGCCGCGGAGGGCATGGGCTCGATCGCAGAGATGTTCCAGTGGCTTGCCACACTCGGTCCCACCGATCTCAAGGACGGCAGCATGGGCCGAGCTGTCTTCGACGCAGCCGATGAAGGTCGTATCCGCCCCGAGTCGTGCGTCCCCTTGCTGGCTGCCTACGCCGCGGCCGGGGTCGACACCACCATCACCGCAATCGCCAACGCCGTTCACCTCTTCGCCACCCACCCGGACGAATGGGACCGTGTCTGCTCCGACCCTGGCTTAATCCCAAGCGCCCTCAACGAGGTGCTGCGCTACGACGCCCCGGTCCAGGTCTTCGGCCGACGAGCCACACGGGACGTCGAGATCGGGGACGGAGTCACCATTGAAGAGGGCGCCCAGGTGCTCGTGCTCTACGGCTCTGGCAATCGCGACGAGCGGCACTACCCCGACCCCGACCGCTTCGACGTGGGTCGCAACCCTGCGGACCACCTGAGCTTCGGCTACGGCACCCATGCCTGCGCTGGCCAGGCGCTCGCCAAGATGGAGGCTCAGTCGATCATCGGTGCTCTCGCCAAGCGAATCCACCGGTTCCACATCGGAACGCCTACGCGACACTTGAACAACACCGTGCGCGGACTCGAATCCTTGCCGGTGACAGCGGTCGATCTTCACCCCGGACCCCCGCAGCTCTGAGCCGATCGGCGAAGATCTGTTCCAGCGTCCGGCGATCGGTGGCATCACTGGTTGGCGCGGTACCAGTCTGGATCGCTGGTGTTGAAGGTGTCGTCGCCGGACACGCGCTGCGTTGCGGCCTCGCCAGCGTCGCTCGTCGGCGTCGGTGAAACCGAAGATGACCTTCGTGCGCAACAGGTACATGTCGGGTGTGATTGGCGGATCAAACCTCACGTAAACGGGAACCAGGTCAGCAACGTTCGCGCCCAGCAGCGCCGGCGCTGTGTAGTACGCCCCCGGCGGCTCGGACTCGACATCTCAGGTGACAGTACGGCCGTTCTGGTGCAAGAATCCCTCGACACGAGGATGAAATATGTGCGTGGCGCTGAAGTTGGTGATCCGCACGGTGTCCGGCAGTTCGTACCCCCTCATCTCAATCTTTTCCGGGATGTTCGGGTACTCGATCACGGCGACCACCAGTCGTGCCTGCTCGAGCTCACGGTCGGCCTTCTCGATGTGCCGCTGCTCGACTTCGTGCTCTGCCTCGCGCTGCGAAATCCGTAAGGCAACGGTCACGGCGAGCGCCGCGCCGAACGCACCGGCCCGCTGCCCGAGGCCGCCCCACGCGTCCTTATCGTCGAGCCAGGCGGCCGACACTAGCGCGAAGAGGACGACGGGTCTGCCTAGGGTTTGGTTGACACCTCACGTGTGAGGCTTCGGCCTCGCCTGGAAGGATGTCACCGTGCCCAAGCCCTACCCCCGCGAGTTCCGTGACGACGTCGTCGCCGTCGCCCGCCGCGGCGAGACACCGCTCAAGCAGGTCGCCAAAGATTTCGGGATCTCCGAATCGTGCCTGGCCAACTGGCTGCGCACCGCCGAGGTCGAGGACGGCACCCGGGCCGGCGTGACCCGGGAGGAGTCCGCCGAGCTACGCGAGTTGCGTAAGCGCAACCGGTTGCTGGAGCAGGAGAACGAGGTCCTGCGCAAAGCCGCGGCTTACCTGGCGCAGGGCAACCTGCCGGGAAAATAGCCTGCCCGCTCGTCCGTGAACTGGCCGCGGCCGGCGCCCCCGTGCGGGTGCCGGCCGCGGTGACGTGCAGGGTGCTGGGCATCTCCCGGCAGGCCTACTACCAGTGGTGCGCAGCCCCGGTCTGCCAGCGGGACTGGGACGACGCGCATCTGATCAACGCCGCACTGGAGATCCACGCCGACGACCCGGCCGACGGGTACCGGTTCATCGCCGACGAACTCGCCCGCCGGGGTTTCACCGCCTCGGAGAACCGGGTGTGGCGGATCTGCTCGATGCAGCAGATCTTCTCGCTGCACGCCAAGAAGAAAGGACGGTACAAGAAGGCGGGGCCGCCGGTGCACGACGATCTCGTGCGCCGGGATTTCACCGCCGACGCGCCGAACACCAAGTGGCTGACCGATATCACCGAGCATCCCACTGGTGAGGGCAAGCTGTATCTGTGTGCGGTCAAGGACTGCTACTCCAACAGGATCGTCGGATACTCCATCGCCTCGCACATGCGGGCCTCGCTCGCCGTCTCGGCGCTGCGGAACGCGATCGCGTTGCGCGACCCGAGCGATGTCGTGGTCCACTCCGATCGCGGCGCTCAGTTCCGGTCGGCGGCCTACCAGCGCTTGTTGCGCGGCCATGGGCTGGCCGGGTCGATGGGGCGGGTCGGTGCGTGTGGTGACAACGCCGCGATGGAATCGTTCTTTTCGTTGCTGCAGAAGAACGTTCTCGATACCCGGCGGTGGCGCACTCGGGAGGAGCTGAGGTTGGCGATCGTGTCCTGGATCGAGACGAAGTACCACCGCAAGCGTCGCCAACGCGCCCTGGGCAAGCTCACCCCGGTCGAGTTTGAGACCATCTACACGACCGCGTCAGCGGCCTGAGAAATAGTCAGCTCCGGTGTCAACCGAAGTCTGGGCAGACCCGACCACGACACACGCGACGATGGAGCTGCGATGCGCGACGAGCCGCCTCGCCTGGCTGCGACCCCACTTCGCGAACCCCATCCCAGATCCCCTCGGCTACGTCCCGGCCAGCGCTGTGGGACAGACCCAGCGCTGTCACGACATCGTGCCTCAGAGGCTGACGCGGTTGAGAGTTGAGCCATAAAGGTTGTGCTGGCGTCGTGGGCGGCGCCAAGGTCTTCAGGGCCCTCGGCGAGCCTGGGGCTGGTTGGTAGCTGCACGATCACTGCATCTCGCGGAACGAACACCGCAGTGACCTTCGGAAACGTCTGCGGATCACCTCGGCGAGGTAAGTCGATGGTGAGAAGGTGATGCCAGTTCGTGGACCGCTGCGGTGTCTGTCCCATCCCAGTGACGAGGGCTTGCGATGAGCTACCTGCCGGGTCCCAACCTGCTGGACAGCGCGGGTAGTGCTGAGGGACGCTGATTGCAGGGAGAGTCTCCTGGCCTGCGTAGATGTGACGATCGCGGCATTGGCCTGGCCACTGTACGGACATTGCCCGTACAGTGGTGTGCAGACCGGTGCAGACTGAAGCAGACTTCGACAGATCACCTCTCGCCGGAGGGTCGAACCATGCCGGGTGCTGCACGTACCCGCCTCACTGCCGCCTGCTCACGCCACTTATGCATCACTCAGGGGACTGACCGCTCATGGCCACGAAGGACGAGCGTCTGGAGATGCGCCTCAGCAAGACTGACCGAGCGCTCATCGAGGACGCAGCCAAACGCATAGACGAAAGCGTCACCGACTTCACTCGCAACGCCGCGCTCGATCGCGCCCAGCACGTCCTGGCTCGCGCTGAGGTCACGCTCATGCCGGCTGAGCAGTTTGACGCGCTGTTCGCCTCGCTCGACATCGCCGATGAGGCGCCGGAGCTGGCGAAGGCGTTCGCTGCGCCGAGGCGGTTCAAGCGCGGGTGACCTACCACTCGACCAGGTTGAAGGATGAGCACGACGTTGAGGCTTTCGACTGCGAGGTCGAGAGCCTCAACTCGTGGTTGCGCAACGAGGCACGCAAGGCCGAGAAGGCCTACACCGCGCGGACTCACGTCTGGACCGACGGTCCGGATGAGGTGGAGGTGCGGGCTTACTTCGCGTTCGCGCCCACTGCCCTCATCCGTGGCGAGCTGAGCTCCGGGCAGGCAGGGGGTCAGTCCGGCATGATTCCTGGCTTCCTGCTGGGTCGGCTGGCGCTGGACAAGTCACTGCGCGGACAGGGACTGGGTACCGAGCTGCTCGTCGATGCGATCGGCCGCCTGGTCGGCGCCGCGGAGGTCAGTGCCGGCCGCCTGATCGTCGTGGACGCGATCGACGACGGCGCTGCGGCCTTCTACCGCAAATACGGCTTCACGCCGGTGAAGCTGACACTCAACCGACTGGTCATGAAGATGGCCACCGCGCGAGACGCCATGGGAGTCGGCTAACAGCCCGGTCGCGCCCCGCCGACCGCCTCCGCAAGAACCGCCCAGTGCGTTTGGGGCAATCGCCCTGATCTTTGGGACATCCGTCCTGCGTGAGGTCGGGACTGTCGACTCTGCCCGCGCGCGCCGGTGTTCGGCCTCTGCTCCGTTGGGCTGCATTCGCGGTTCACCCCTCGGGGCCGTGGCCGGTTGCCGGTATACCGGAGGGTGGGCCGCGGCGCGGAAGGGGACCGATTCGCCGATGGGCGCGACCAGATACGTCCACAAGACCTACGAGTCCGAGCTCCGAGAATTACTACAGGTCAGCGAGCGCCGCCTGCAACGGCTGCGCCACAGAGACGGCTTCCCAGCACCCGCGCACGACGCCGACGGCACCCATTGGCCGATCCCCGCGATACGGGACTGGATCTATACCACCGGTACCGGGATCCGGGCGAGCTGACGCTAGAGTGGTGGCCGGACGCCGTCGAGCTGGCCACATACGTCGGTGCCGAGCCGGTCCGTAGCGATCCGCGTGACGAGCAGCCGGCCGCGGTGCTGCAGCGCTGGTCCACGCCGCACGGGCTGATCGTCGCCGTGTGGCAGCTGGGTGACTATTGGACCGGGTTCGAGCAGATCGTCAAGTGGCTACCGGGCGCGGCCGCCTATGTCCGGGTCGAGCACGACTGGGACCCCCGCGGACCCGCGCTGGAGACAATCCCGGGCCGTGACGCGGCCCAGCCCCGCCCGCAAAGCCTGTTGTGGAGGCATCTGGCCCGGGTGCTGGGACAGTCGGCGCCGTACTGGCCGAGCCTCTACCGCGACCCCGCTCTGATCACCGCCTGGTTCCCCGGTGCGGACACCGTCCATCATCCCGGCATCCCCGCGGTCGATGTCGTCCCGCTGCTGCGGATGGCCATCCGCTACCCCGCCGGACATCCGGCTCACCGCGCGATGATCCATTTCGCGCAGGTCATCACCTCCCGCGACGACGAATCGGTCGATTTGTCGATCCTGGCCGAGCAGTTCGCCGCCGGAGCGATCACCGCCGACCAGATCGCCCTGGCCGCCGACGGCGCACCGCGCGACGAGATCGTCACAGCGAACGATCTCGACGAGACCACCCGCCGGATCGGCTGGCGTGAAGTGCAGGCTCGCGACGACCTGCTGGCCGAACAGTGCATGCGAGTCCTGGCCATGTGGGACGGCGGGAAGACCTCGCCCACGCCCACGTCATCGAGATCCCCCGCAACACCATCTGCGGGCAGGAGTTCCTGTTCCGTCTCAAACCGGCGAAACGGGTCGCGCAGTACGTCCTGCTGGACCCCGACCGCACCGGAAAGACCATGATCGACCCGCTCGCCGACATTCCGGTCGCCGTGCCGGCCGACTACGAACGCGTCACGGCCCTTGCGCTCGATCGCCTCCCGACGACCTCGCCCCTGCTCGAGGTCATCCTCGAAGGCCCGGTCTGGATCCAGACCGAGGACGGCAGGCTCTATCCGGCGTCGCACGACACCTCCGCCGGCCTGATCTGGGGATACAGCGGTGCCGGGCCGATTATGCTGGCCATTCTCGTCGCTGCCTTGCTCGACGACATCAACCACAAGGGCGTGACGCCCAGCGGCGACGCGCCATCTGAATTGATCGCACTGTTCGAGAAGAAGTGGTCACCAGGCACCGTCTTCCCTCGTGAGTACATCGAGAACGTACGAGGACTGTAGGGAGATTCGTAGTGATCAAGAATGCGCAAGCAAGAACTGTGATCATGTAACAATGCTGACGCCGCAAACGCTACAGCTTTAGCGGTCCGTAGGCGGTGCACGATGTTGAGAGCCATCTCGGACGAGAGAAGTTATAATGTCTCAGGCCGCGGACTTTCTCGGCCAGTGGATCCTCAAAGCTGCAACACGTGCGCCAAGTATCACGCGCACAACACTGCAGCGCTGCCCGCAAATCGGGCCGCCCCACATTTCAAGCCGGGAATCGTCAGTTGCGGATGGGTGTCAATGCCACGGTAATCAAAAACTCCGCCAATCAAGGAGTTGGCCTGAGGATCGCCGGCATCCGAGTGTGGTTGGCGACCGCGGCCAGGGCTTGAACGCTCCGCCGCCCGATTCGGGACAACAGTTCCTTAAATCGGCCGATGGCAGCGAGGAGATGTCGTTCACGATCGAAGGTGACTTGGTGAGGATCGACACCACGTTAGTCACATATAATTCGCAGCTCACGTCGACGACGTCAGTCGTCGACGGGCCGAGTCAGCAATTAGTCTTCAGTAGTTAACCGCCTGCTGGGCCTGACCCTGTGTCAGTCGTATTGATAGTGAGCTTTGCGGACACTGGCCAACTTGAGTGGCTATAGCCGAACCAGTGCTCTCGACCGCTCACTGCGAAGCCGTCGGCGGCGACTACGGCGCCGCTCTTATTGCGCGTCGGCCAGTGGGATTTTTCCCGGAGTGGGGGACGGCTTCACAGCTCGGCAGGCCGAGTCGTAGTGTCAGAAGGCTCAAGTCTCCATGCAATCACGAGCTCTGCCATGATCGCCGGGACGACGTCCGGCTCGAGCCGCAACGCTCCACTGACTGGGAAGTGCCAGCTGGAAGTCGTCAAAACCTCCGCAACGGCGCGGAGGCCGCGTTGGCGAGTACAGTACTTGGCCACTAACAGCAGCGCTTCTGCTCGTCGTTGAAGGTGGGTAATGGAGCTGGTGAGCGCCTCGGCGCGCTCCTGGTCGCCTGCCTCGGCCACCGTTCTGACCAGCGACACCAACGCCCACGCCTGCTGATCGGGGTGAGTGATGGAGCGGATAATCGCCTCGGCGTGCTCGTAGTCGCCGGCCCTGGCCACCATGCCGGCCAGCGACGCCAGCGGCTGTGCCTGCTCGTCCGATGGGGTGATGGAGCGGGCGATCGTCTCGGCATGCGCATGGTCGCCAAGGTCGGCGGTTGTCTCGGCTAGGCGCACGAGCGCCGATGCCTGCCGATCAGGATGAATTACGGAAGTGATGATTGCCTCGGCGTGACTGAGCAGACTGCGCGCGTGCTCCTGATCGCCGGCCCTGGCCACGCTCCCGGCCAGCAACGCCAGCGCCTCGGCTTGTTTGTCGAGTTGGGTGATGGAGTAGGCGATTGTCGGCGCGCTCGTGGTCACCGGCTCCCGCTGCAATCCTGGCCAACAACGCTGGCGCCTCGGGCTGGGTGATAAAGTAAGCGATCTTTTTGGAGCGTTCGTGGTCTCTGCGTCCGACTGCTGCCCAGGCGAGGAACGTCAGCGCCTGTGCCTGGTGGTCGGGTTGGGTGATGGAGCGGGCGACTGCCTCGGCGTGTTCGTGGTCGCCCGCGCCGGTCACCGCCACAGCCAGCGAAACGAGTGCCCATGCCTGCGGGACGGGGTCGGGTGATGGAGCGGGTGATCGCTTCGGCGTGGTGAAGGAGCGTGCGGGCGCGTTCGTGGTCGCCAGCTCTGGAGACTGCCCCGGCGACTTCGGGCTCTACGTCCTGGACGAGCTGATCGGCTGGCAGCACCACTCGACGAGGGCGCCGGGGCTCCGCTGGTCAAGGCGATGGTGGAGCGCGACGTCAACCACCCGTCGATCCTGTTCTGGGACAACGGGAATGAAGGCGGCTGGAACACCGCACTGGACGACGACTTCGGGCAGTACGACCCGCAGCGGCGGGCGGTGCTGCACCCGTGGACGACGTTCGGTGGCATCGACACCAGTCACTACCAGACCTACAGCAGTGGGGCGGCGCGCGTTCCGGGCGCACCCTTCACCCGCGACGAACTCGGAGCGTCCCGGCTGCTGCGCCTGCCCTGGCTCGCCGGCCGCGTCGAGGACGCGGGACCCGGCCGCGCGGTCGTCGACGTGACCGAGAACTACCACGAGAACCGCAACTCCGCGCGCTCGTTCGGCGTGCTGGCCGCGGTCCGCGGCTTGGCCGCCGGCGACGAGACGGAGATCCGCACGGCCGAGCGGCTGGTGCGGCGGCGCGGCGACCACGAGCTGGTGCTGCTGAGCGAGCCGGCCGTCCGGCGCCCCCCCGGCTGGCTGCGCGAGGCCTACAAGAACACTCGCGCCGGCGGCGCCGCCCGCACGACCCGCGAACCCGAGCCCACGACCGCGACCGGCCGGGCCGCGGCGTTGTCGGTGACGGAGCGGGAAATCCTGCAGCTGATCCGCACCGGCCAGACCAACCGGCAGATCGCCCGCACCATCCGGATGAGCGAAAAAACGGTGGAGAGCACCTTTCCCGCCTCTTCACCAAGGCGGGGTGCCGGACCCGCTACGGCTTGGCGACCTCGGGGCTGGGCCGCCACCCCGACGCCATCAGAGCTTGACACCCCGCCGGAACCCTTGGCCCGGCGGGAGTTCGTGAGGGATCCCCGGCAGGAACGTCCGCCGCGGGTGTCCGGCCCACCGGAAGCCCACCGGCCAGGTCACAGTGGACGGTGTCCCGCCGGGCCGCGCTCTGCGGCCGGTCCACGTGGTCAGCCGCAGGCGAGCGGCGGAAGAGGAAGGCGAAACCGATGTCGCTTCTCAAGGTGCCGCGCCTCGGACGGCGCAAGGCCGGTGTGTCCACCCGGCGGGTCGGCGAGGCGCTGGTCGTCCACGGCCCGGCGGGCATGACGGCGCAGGCCGGCCGGCTGGCGTCGGCCCTGGCCGCCGAAGCCGGCCGGACACTGGTCGTCGTCGACTTCCCCGTCGATGCGCTGCTGGAGCACTGGAAAACCCTGGCGGCGGCCGTCGCGGCCGACCGGCGCGCGGTCCGGCTGGTGCCGGTCACCACCCCGGTCGGCTCGCCACCAGTGCCCTTCGGCGCCGACCTGACCCGGCCGCTGCCCCGGCTGTCGCGGCTGCTGCAGCGGCAGACCGCGGGGTCCGTGGCCGGTGCGCCGGAGCGCAGGTCCGCGGTCAGCGCGCGCCTCCACCCGGGGGACGACGCTGTGGCCGTCACCACGAAAATCCGCCACCCCGCCGTCGCGTCCCTGCCCGCGCCGCGGCCCGCGCACGCCGAGACGGTGGCCGTGCCGTCGGCGCCGGAGCTGCGCGCTTGGCCGCTGCCGGAGGCGTTCCGCGCGGACCGCGCCGTGGTCCGCACCGGCCGCGAAGCCGCTTTCGACGCGTTGTCGGACCGCGTCGGCGCCGTCATGCGCCGGTTCTCGCCCGATCGCCCGGTGTCCGAAAGCGCCCTGACCGCGGCTGTCGCCACCGGGCTTTACCTGGCCTCCGCCGACCCAGACGTCGACGCCGGGCTGCGGGCCGGAACCGCCGGGCCGCACCTCGACTTCGGCCGGTGTGTGGCCGCGGGCCTGCAAAAGCTCCCCGGGCACCGCAAGGCGACCGCGACGGTGCTCGACCGGGGCCCGCGCGTGTGGCAGCTGCTCGAAGCGGGCACCGTGCTGAGAGAGTGGGGGTTCTTCCACGCGCGCACGGCCCTCGGTCCGGTCGGCGGCGGCTCGACCGACCTGGTGGTCTGGTCGCTTACCGGACGCCTGACGGTGTCACTCGAGCCCGAAGCCGGCGGCGTCGCCGACCGCGTCGTGTTCCCGCCCGGAACCGGCTTCAAGGTTCTCGAAGCCGTCGAGCCGGACGGAGCGGAGCGCGGCCGGATCCTGCTGCGCGAGCTGGCGCCCGCCGAAGCCGGGACGGCCACTGACCGCGACGACCTCGTCCGCGCTGCGCTGCGCGGGTTCACCGACCGCGGGACAAGGGCTTCGGCCCCGCTGCCGGCGGCGCAGGCGCATCGGTTCGTCCGGGTGCCGGGCGTCGACGGCGCGCCGGACGGGGAGGCGTGAGCGTGACCGGTCCGGCCGGCGAGCTGCTGCTGCTGTTCGACCCGGCATTTACCCTGGACGGGCAGGAAACGGTGCCGGAGCACGTCGTGCTGGGCGCGTGGTTCGTCGACGAAGCGGGGACGCCCAGCCGCTTCCACCCCAACCCGCACTACCGGCCCAGCTCGCCGGACTCCCCGCTCGACCCGGTGGACGCGGTGCTGCGCGCCCTCGCCGCCGGCGAGGACGTCGCGGACCGGCTGCCGGTGGTGCTGCGGGACACCGTCCTCGGCATCGCCACGGCTGAGGACGGCACCGCGTTGGTGCGGCCGGCTCCCGACAGCGTGCCGTCGGTCCAGGTGGCCACCTCCCACGGCCACCGCGCCCACGTCGGGGACGCCGTCCGCTGGCTGGACGTCACGGTCGAGCAACTCGCCGCCGCCCTGCCCCCGCACGGCGTGGACGTCCTGCTGAACCCGGGCTCGGCTGCGGCGATGCGGCTCTTCGCCGACGCGGTCCGGGAACTGGCGCAGCCGGCCTGAACCGAGGGATCAGAAGGCGAGCCCGCGCGCGTCGCCGAAATCTCTGGTGCACCCGGGCAGGAACCTTCGACGAACAGCCGTTCCTTGCCCGCATCGCTTGAGGCGGCGGGCGGGGATTTGAAAGCGTGGCGAAAGCACTCAGCGGAAGGGCTTGGTGAGTGATGTTCCCGGACGGTTTGTTCGACGACGGCGCCGGTGTGGACGAGGCGATGGCCGCGCTGCAGCGCGAGCGCGAAAAGCTGGGCAAGCTCAGCGCATTGTGGCGGGAGGGCCGGACGACGGTCCGCACCAAGGACCAGTCGCTGTCGATGACCTTCGACGGCCGCGGCGAGCTGGTCGAGCAGGCGTTCAACGAAAGCAGGTACCGCTCCCTGGCGCCGGCGCAGCTGGCGAGCGTGGTCATGGAGACGCTGCAGCGGGGCAAGGCGGAATCCCTGGCGAAGGCGGCGGAAGTGATGGGGACGAACAGCGCGTCCGGTTTGGACTACGGCGCGGTGGCTTCGGGGAAAGCGGCTCCGCAGGAGCTGCTGGAGTCGTTGATCTCGCCGATGCTCGGCAGCGTCGGCGTGCGGCTCGACGACCGGGGGCAGCGCAATGGCTGACCGGTTCCGCCTCGATCCCGCCGCCGTGCAGGACATGGTGACGAAGCTGGGCACGGCGAGCTCCGGATTCTCGGAAGCGGTGGCGGAGCTCGAACGCACCCTCGACCGGTACGACGGCTGCTGGGGCGACGACAAAGCGGGCAAGAAGTTCGCGGAAGGCTACGTGGAAAACGCGCGCCAAGTCCGTGACGGCCTGCGCGACGTGCCCGGAAGCGTGGACAAGCTGACCGAGGGCATCACTTTCACGGTCGGCGAATTCCAGGGCCTCGACGAGGACAACGCGAAGCAGTACGACCACCAGATCGCCGAATCCATGGACGACAAAGAAAACAAGTAACGGTTTTTCCGCCGTTATTCGGAAGGGAGGTGGGCGGTGTTCGAGTCGGGTGACGGGCCGGTACACCCGCCCGCTGACCTGCAGAAGTTCCTCAAGGTCACGCTGGGGATGGCGTGGCCGGAGGGCAACGTCCGCAGCATGCGGGCGATGTCACAGGCGTGGGCGGACATCGGTCCGGTGGCGGCGGACTTCGCGGAGAACGTGCGGGCACGGGCCGGCGACCTGGACCGGGCGATGGACGGCGAGTACGCCGAGGCGATGGCCCAGTGGCTGAACGGGTCGGTGGCTTCGGCGCTGGACCAGGTCGAGGGGTACGCCGAGCAGCTGTCGGCCGCGTTGCGCAACTCCGCGGCCGACGTGGAGAAGGCGCAGATCCTCATCATCGTGGCCGCGACGTTCGCGCTGACCCAGGTGATCATCCTGCTGGCGTCGTTGATCTTCGCGTGGATGGCGCCGGCAGTGGAGGCCGCGGCGCAGGTGACGCTGCGCATGATCATGCAGCAGCTGATCTCGAAGCTGGCGTCGCTGTCGCTGGAAAAGCTGTCCATGGAAGCGGTCAAGCAGCTGCTGCTCCGCATCGCGCCGTGGGTCCAGTCGACGGTGATCGACCTCGGCGTCTCCGCGGGCGTCGGCGCCGGCGTGATGGCGGCGGCGGACTACTTCACCCAGCTGGGGCAGCACAACAACCACCAGCGCGATCACATCGACGGGAGGTCGGTGTGGCAGGCCGCGGTGGGCGGCGCGATCGGCGGCGCGGCCTCGGGCCTCATGACCAGCGGCGCCCGGGGCGTGGTGTACGCGGCGAAGTCGGCGGCGGCGCAGTTCGGGAAGAAGATTCCGCCCGGGCTGGTCGTGCTGGGGCAAGTCGGGTACGCGGCGGGCCAGGCGGCTTCGGTCGCGTGGAGCAACCCGATCATCAACAAGGTGCTCCACAATCCGGACGCGTTCTGGGGCGGCGTCCTGGGCGGGCTGTCGAGCTTCGGCCGCCCCCACCTGCCGGACCGCTCCGGCGGCGAAGGCGGGATGAAGATCGACGTCCCCAACCTCGACCTGACACTGCCGCCCGGGGCGGAGAAGCCGGCGTCGCCGGGTGCGGGCGAGCACGGGAACCCGCCGAAGCTGGTGATCCCGGCGGACGGTGACACCCAGGGAACGCCGGGCGGGGACCAGGTGACGGCTCCGGCTGCGCAGACCCCGGCGACGGTGAGCGGCCAGAGCCCGGACACCTCGGGCAGCCGGACTCCGGCGGCTGGGGCGTTGAACGGCCACGCCCCGACCACGACGGCCGACCAGGCCCCGGTGATGGACACGACCGGCCGGGCTCCGGCCGGCGGGACTTCAGGTGCCGAGACCTCCGGGACCGGGCAGGCTCCGCCCACCGGAACCGCCGGAACGCAGTCTCCGGCGACGCAGATCGGAACGGGCGAGCAGCCCGTGGTCACGCAGCAGCCAGTCACCAGCGGGGGAACGCAGCTGGGTCAGCTGTTCACCCCCGGGACGGCGCAGCCGGCCACGGAGGCCGCCCCGGGCGCGGCCGGAGACGCGCGTCCGTCGACGAGCACGCAGCCGGGCGCGACGGGCCAGCCGTCGGCAGACTCGGCGGCGCGTCCGGTCACGAGCACGACGGGTCAGCCGTCCGGACCGGTTTCAGCGGGCGGGGATGGTCGTCCGGCCACGAGTGCGCAGCCCGGTCCTGCGGCGGGTCAGCCGTCGGTGGACGGGGTGGGGCGTCCGGGGTCGGTTTCGCCAGCTGGGGATGCGCGTCCGTCGACCAACGCCCAGCCGGGTTCGGTGGCGGGCCAGCCGTCCGCGGCCGGGGCCGGTTCGCCGGGCCAAGACGGCCACCCGGCCACGAACACCTCCGGGCAGCCGGGACCGGCGGTGGGCCAGCCGTCGGGGGATGCGGTGGGACGTCCGGCTTCGTCGGGCGGGGATGCCCGCCCGGGCACGGGTGCGGTGGGGCAGCCGTCCGCGCCCGCAGGGAGCCCGAGTGTGGAGGCCCGTCCGGGCACGAATCCCGCGGGCACGGGTGCGAACACCTCCGGGCAGCCGGGACCGGCGGTGGGCCAGCCGACGGCGGAGCCGGGAGGACGTCCGGCTTCGCCCGCGCCGGCCACCGGTTCGCCGGCGGAACGCCCGGGCTCCGCTCCGGCTGGTGGCGGGGACGGCCGTCCGGCCACGAGCACGGCCGGCCAGGCACCGGCGGAGCGCCCGGCCGCCGGTGGTGCCGGGCCGCAGCCGGTCGCGCGCCCGGTGCCGCCGGGCGGCGGCCCGGGGCAGTTGGGTGGAGACGCTCGCCCCGCCCCGGCAGCCGACCCGCAGCCGAACCGCGCACCGGCGGAGCCGCCAGCCCGGCGGGCTCCCGGGTACACCACCCCGCCGCAACCGGTCACGGCCGGTGCGTCGGGCGACGGTCCGCGGCCGAGCGGCGGCGACACCGCGCGCCCGGGCGGTAGTGAGGGCGTTCGGCCGGGTTCCACCCCGGCGCAGCCGGCTCCGGCCACCTCCGGGCAGCCGGGTGGCGACGGGCCGCGGCCGAACACCGGGCATCCGGCCGGCAGCGAGGGCGCCAGGCCGGGTAGTACTCCCGCGCAGCCCGAGCGGACGGCCGCCGGCGACCCGGCCCGACCCGGTGGGGGCGACGGTGCCCGGCCGGTCACCGGTGACCCGGCCAGGCCCGGCTCCGGGCAGCCGGCGCCGCAGCCGGAACGGCCCGGCGGCCACGACGCCGGCGGGCGGCAGGCGGGGCCCCCGGCCCAGCAGATCCCGCGCGGGGACGGCTCCGTCCGGAGCGACGCGGCTCACCGTCCCGGTGAGAGCCAGTCGGCGCCCGCCGCGCACGAAGTTGAGCCCCGCCGCGACAGCCTTTTCGATCCAGCCGACGCCCAAGCCGCCGTCGTCGCCGCTCAGCTCGCCACCAGCCGTCCCGACCAGCCGGGGCACGACGGTGGCGGGCGCGCTCCCGCCGCTCCGCCCGCGGCCGCCGACTGGTCCGCCGTGCGGGATTCCGTTCCGGCGACCCGGCACCGGGGTGAGCGGGTCGCCTCCGGCGGCACCGCCGTCTCCCCGCTCCGCTTCGACGTGCGCCGGGGGCAGGTCGCGCCGAACCAGTGGGTGCGTGAGCTGTCCGTGCCCGTGGACCTCGTCTCCTCCTCGGGTCGCGTCGACGCCGGGGCGCGCCGGGCGCTCGCCGAGGGCGTGCAGCGGCTGCTGCACGAGCGGGTCAACGGGCGCCACCGGTTCGGGGACGGGGCTCGTCTGCACGTCGTCGTCGACGCCGCGACCCCGAACGGGCCACCGCGGCCGGGCTGGGCGCACGACGGCTCCCGGCGGGTGCCGGTCGAGGTGGACGAAGCGGCGCGGGACGGGCAGCTGACCTGGCGCCCGGACGACCTCGACGCTGCGGTGGGCAAGCTGCTGTCGCTCGTCGGGGCAGACGGGAGCGGACGGCTGGGGGCCCCGGACCTCGCGGCGATCGACGCCGCGATCCGCGACACCCGCGCCGAGGTCCACCCGGTGCCGCCGGCGCCGCAGCGGCCCACCGTGGTCGCGGACCCGTCGGGTGGCGTGGTGTGGCCGAAGCGCCTGCCGGGGCTGGGGACTGCGTGGACGCGCGGGGCCGACGGGTGGTACCGCGCCGAGGCGCCGGGGGTGCTCGAGCGCGGCGGTGAGCGGACGGTGGTGCCCGAGGGCGCGCTGGCTGTGTTCGACGCGGGCGGCGACGTGCGGCACGTGGTGCTGGGGGACGGGGTCAGCTTCGAGCGCGGCCTCGACGGCGGCTGGTCGCCGCCGCGGACGCAGTCCGGGGAGGTCCGGGCGCGCAAGACCGACGCGGCCGAGCCGCTGTACCGCCCGGACGGGTCGCTGCTGGTGGAACTGCCGCCGGAGAGCGAAAAGGTGGCCGACCGCCACGGCGACGCGGAGAAGGTCGTGGCTTACCGGCAGCTCAAGGACGACGCCGGGAAGTGGCTGCCGCAACCACGGGTGTTCGTGCCGGGCGAAGGCGGCGGGTGGACCGAGCACGGCACCGGCGCGGTGGCGTATGAGGGGTGGCTGGCGGGCGCGAACCAGGCGCACGACGCGGCGCGGACGCTGTGGGACATCGCGGCGCGCTCCGGCCCGGAGGTCCCGGAGAACCGGAAGCTGACGAACATCAGCGACGCGGAACTGGCGCGGCTGTACTCGCGGGGCTCGGAAGCGGACGCGTTCGCGGCGGTGTTCGAGCTGATCCGGCGCTCCAAGGGGATCGCCCTGCGGTGGACGCAGGTGTCGGCGGTGCACGCCTTCGGCAAGGGCCAGGTGGTGAACATGGCCGCCGGCGAAGGGAAGTCGTGGCTGTTCTTCGCCCACGCGGCCGTGAACGCCGCGCGCCCGGACGTCGACGGCGTGCAGGTCACCACCACGCGGGGGAACCTGGCCGACCGGGAACTGCCGCACTACCAGGAACTGATGTCGGTGCTCGGGATCGACGTGCACCGCCTGGATCCCGACAAGCCGCCGCCGGGACCGCGCGACGGGCGCCCGACGGTGTACCTGGGCACGGCCGAAGACGTGGGGTTCACCTACCTGCGGCACGAGACCCTGCCGGGGCAGAAGAACGCCGGCGATCCGACGGTGCTGACGGTCAGCATCGACGAGATCGACGAGGCGCTGGTCTACTCCAACTCGTCGTACATCCTGAGCGAAGGGGTGCAGGGCGAGGCTTCGCCGGAGGTCCGCGGGCAGGCGGAGTGGGCGCACGACCTGGTGCGCGACGGCATGGACAGCGGCTGGCTGGACGAGGCGGACTTCGGCCGCCGGGAAGGCCAGGCGGGCGGCCCGGCCCGGCTGATCCCGCCGGGCCGGGAAAAGGTGGAGCTGCTGCTGGGCCGGCCCCTGACCGGGGAAGAGGTTTCGCGGATCGACATGGCCGCGGCCGCGCAGTGGGAATACCGCGAGAACGTGCACTACGTGCAGCACGAAGGCAAGATCTACATTATTGATCAGACCACTCACAACGTGCTGTTCAATCCGGAGACGAGTTCGGAGAGCCGGTGGAACGGTGGTCTCGCGCAGGCGGTGGAGTTCAAGCACGGTCTGGAGATCCGCAGTGATTCGGCCAGTAGCAAGAGCGTCACCGCCCACGAGCTGCTGTCCAAAGAGGAGTACGGGCAGAAGACCGGGGCGTCGGGCACGGCCAACGGCCACGGCGACCAGTTCGCCGGCAAGGGCATGTCCGCTGTTGTGGAGGACATGCCGCGCTACTACGAATCGCGGCTAAACAAGTCCGCCGACGTCGTCGCCGCGGATGAAGCCGCCAAGCTGGCGCAGCTGGCCCGCGACGTGCAGGCCATGCAGTCGCCCGAAGGCACCCGGCAACCGCAGCTGATCCTCGCCACCCGCAACGACCAGGTGGCCGCGGTCTCGGGCCTGCTGTCCGACCTGGGCGTCGCGCACGAGGCGATCGACGCGAAGTGGCAGCTGGAGCAGGGCAAGAACCTCGACGAGGCGTTCAAGGCGATCATCGACGCGGCCGGGGCACCGGGCAAGGTCCTGGTGATCAACATGCAGGGTGCGCGCGGGGTCGACATCACCACCAGCCCGGAGGCGAAGGCGCGGGGCGACCTGATGGTGCGGGTCACCGCGCACTCGGAGATCTCCGCGGACATCGATGTGCAGGCCGAGAACCGGGCCGGCCGCAGCGGCGGTGGTGGCGAGGTCGTGTACTACTCGTCGCCGAAGGACGAGATCTACCAGCTGTCGCGGCACCCGGATGTGCAGCAGGTGGTGATCAAGTACGCTGATGCGTTGGCCGAGGAGGACGCTCCGGCGTTGGCCATCGCGGAACAGCGGTTGCGGGATTTGGTGGCGCCGTTGCAGCCGAATTCCGGGCACCCGGTCGTCGATCTCGGCGCGGCGTCGCCGAACGCTCCGCCCGCCGGCCGCGACACCGGAACCGGCATCGCCGAGGGCCGGCCGGAAACCCGCCCCCCGGCCCGGCCGAACGCCGAACCGGTCCAGCTCACCTATCACGAGGGTCTGGCGGGAGCGCTGAACGCCGCCGAGCGGGATTTCGCCGGGCAGCTGGCGCAGTGGCGGGCGGCGAATCCGGGCGTTGTGTTGCCGGGGCGGGATGTGGAGCGGATCCGCGACGAGTTCGTGGCCGGTCGTGGGGCGGGGTTTGAGGATCAGTTCGGTTCGTTGCGGTCGGGGCCGGGTGCGCGGCAGGACGTTCGTGCGGCGTGGCAGGCGTGGCTGGATCAGCCCGCCGGCGCGTCGGTGAATATGGCCGAGTGGTTCACCCATGCGGCGCTCCACGCCGGCTGGCCGGCGGAAGCGTCCGCACCGGCCGACGGAACCGGCCCGGATGGGGCGGTGCAGGGCATCGCTGGTGATGGGATGGTGCTCGCCGAAGACGGGGCGATCGCCGACGCCGGCGGGATGAGCACCGGGCAGCTGCCCCCCGGGACGGCCGGGTCGCTGCCCGCGGATGTCGTGCGGCAGTGGGAGCGCGCGCGGGACGTGCTGGGGTCGTCGAAGCTGCCCGCCGACGTCGCCGACGGGCTGGTCGCCCGGGCCCGGCAGCTGCTGTCGGACGCCTACCAGAC